>JASGDV010000157.1:0-11614 GCA_049841255.1 Sphingobium sp. | reverse complement strand
CTCCTTGAGGTCACGCTTCTCCAACGCATCGAAGCAGCATGAGTTCACAAATTTGAAATGATCCGATCGATTAAAATATCGTTCAATAATCGATTTTCTCTATCTGCAAGTCCGAGAAAACCAATTTCCCCCGACTCGTTCCCGCCCCTACATGGGGCAGGCAACAGCAACTCCCATGGAAGGAACTGGAAAGCTCATGGCTCTCATCAACACTCCCCTGCAGCCGTTCAAGGCGACCGCATTCAAGGAAGGCAAGTTCGTCGACGTCACCGACGCCGACGTGAAGGGCAAGTGGGCCGTCTTCTTCTTCTACCCCGCCGACTTCACCTTCGTCTGCCCGACCGAACTGGAAGACCTGGCCGACATCTACCCCACCCTTCAGGGCATGGGCGTGGAAGTCTATTCGGTGTCGACCGACACGCATTTCTGCCACAAGGCATGGCATGACACCTCGCCGGCCATCGGCAAGATCAGCTATTACATGCTGGGCGACCAGAATCACGACATCTCCAACCAGTTCGGCGTGCTGCGCGAAGGCGTGGGCCTGGCCGACCGCGCGACCTTCGTGCTCGATCCGGAAGGCGTGATCCAGCTTGTCGAGATCACCCCGGAAGGCGTCGGCCGCAATGCCGCCGAGCTGCTCCGCAAGATCAAGGCCGCCCAATATTGGGCCAGCCACCCCGGCGAAGTGTGCCCCGCCAAGTGGGAAGAAGGCGAAAAGACCCTCGCTCCCTCGCTCGACCTCGTCGGCAAGATCTGACGACCTTTCCCGCAGCCGGGCATCAGGGAAGTTCCTGATCCCGGCGCGGCTTGATCTCTGACAGTTTCAGACCCAATCCTTTCGAGGGGCGCCTTGCCGTCCCTCGGAAACGGGTGGCCTGCGCCTGCCCCTTCATGCAACGGAGCCAGTAAGACGATGTTGGACGCAAATCTCAAAGGACAGCTCAAGAGCTATCTGGCGAACATCACCCAGCCGATCGAGCTGGTGGCTTCGCTGGATGACGGCGCGAAATCGCGCGAGATGGAAGAGCTGCTGAACGAAATCGCGGAGCTTTCGGACAAGGTGTCCGTGGTCCGCGCCGACGACGACAAGCGCACCCCCAGCTTCATGATCCGCCGCGTGGGCACCGACATCGGCGTGCGCTTCGCAGGGCTCCCCATGGGGCACGAGTTCACATCGCTGGTGCTGGCGCTGCTCCAGGTCGGCGGGCATCCGTCGAAGGCGGCGCAGGATCTCATCCAGCAGATCAGGGATCTGGACGGCGACTTCGCGTTCGAAACCTATTTCTCGCTCTCCTGCCAGAACTGCCCGGACGTGGTGCAGGCGCTGAACCTCATGAGCGTGCTCAACCCCCGCATCAGCCATGTCGCCATCGACGGCGCTCTGTTCCAGCAGGAAGTCGACGAGCGCAAGGTGATGGCGGTGCCGACCGTGTTCCTGAACGGAGAGCCTTTCGCTTCGGGCCGCATGGAACTGGAGCAGATCGTCGCGAAGATCGACAGCGGCGCGGCCGACCGCGCGGCGGAGAAGATCAAGGCTCAGGACCCGTTCGAGGTGCTGATCGTCGGCGGCGGTCCCGCCGGCGCGGCGGCGGCGATCTATGCGGCGCGCAAGGGCATCCGCACCGGCGTCGCGGCGGAACGTTTCGGCGGTCAGGTGCTCGACACCATGGCGATCGAGAATTTCATCTCCGTGCCCCATACCGAGGGGCCGAAGCTGGCCGCGCATCTGGAACAGCACGTCAAGGAATATGATGTCGAGGTCATGAACCTCCAGAAGGCCGCGAAGCTGATCCCGGCGAAGGCCGAAGGCGGCTATCATGAGGTCGTGCTGGAAAATGGCGCGTCGCTCAAAGGCCGCACCCTCATCCTTTCCACCGGCGCGCGCTGGCGGCAGATGGGCGTTCCGGGCGAGGACGAATATCGCAACAAGGGCGTGGCCTATTGCCCGCATTGCGACGGCCCCCTCTTCAAGGGCAAGCGCGTGGCGGTGATCGGCGGCGGCAATAGCGGCGTCGAGGCGGCCATCGACCTGGCGGGCATCGTCGCCCATGTGACGCTGATCGAGTTCGACAGCCAGCTCCGCGCCGACGCGGTGTTGCAGCGCAAGCTCGCTAGCCTGCCCAATGTGAAGATCATCACTTCGGCGCTGACGACGCAGGTGCAGGGCGACGGGAACAAGGTGACCGGCCTCAGCTACAAGGACCGCAACCATGGCACCGAGCATGACATCGAACTGGAAGGCATTTTCGTCCAGATCGGGCTGGTGCCGAACACCGAATGGCTGAAGGACAGCATCGCCCTCTCCCCGCGTGGCGAGATCGAGATCGACGCGCGCGGCGAAACCAGCCAGCCGGGCGTGTTCGCGGCGGGGGACTGCACGACGGTGCCCTACAAGCAGATCGTCATCGCCATGGGCGCGGGATCGACGGCGGCGCTGTCCGCCTTCGATTACCTGATCCGCCTGCCTGCCAGCGAGGAAGCGGCGGTGGCGGCTTGATCCGCCTGAACGGCGCGGAAATGTTGAAAAGGGGCGGCCGATTTCCCAGGGGATCGGTCGCCCTTTTTCATTGCGCCCCCCGGATTCATCCATAATGCGTTCAAAAGAAAGGGAAATTTAAGTTAATCTCTTTTTCACCATGATGCGCGATTCTCGTCGCCCTTGAGAGGGCATGAGCAGGTGTCGTCATGGCGCTATGTGCATATCGGAATGCGGAATGGCTGGTGGCCATCTATGCGATGGTCGACGATGTCTGCGTGCAGGGTGGCGCGATGCCGCCGGGCCTGTTCGGCAATCTGACCCGCCTTGTGGATGGCGTCAGGTCAGACAGCCCCGACGACATGTTTCTTTCGCGCGCCGACGATATGCTGGTCGCCATCCACCGCCTCCGATCGGCAATGAGGTATCGATCCCCGCAAGCCGATCCCGCCGCCATCCGCAGGGAATTGGGACATATGTGCCGCGACTGGATGGGCGCGGCCCGCTTTTGCTGATACGCCCTGTCAGCGCATCAAGCGCAGCCGGAAAATGGCCGGGTCGACCTTCAACGCCGGAACCCGTTCCGCCTTCCCCGCCGCCTGCGGCAAGGCGGGCCGTTCCGCCAGCACGGCTTCCTCGACCGGCGTAAAGGTGACGATCGCGCTGGACGAGTCAGCCGGGTCTTCCAGCACCAGCGTGCCTATCATCAAGGCGGGACTGAGCCGGTCCGTCGTGACGTTCACCTGCGTTCCGATTTGCGTCAGGTCGAATAGTTTGCGGGCAAAGGCATGGGGCAGCCGGATGCAGCCATGGCTGGCCGGATAACCCGGATTATGCCCGGCATGGAGCGCGATGCCGTCCCATGTCAGCCTTTGCATGAACGGCATGGGGGCATTGCTGTAGAGGTTGGAGCGATGCCATTGCCGCTTTTGCAGGATGGGAAATTCGCCGGTCGGCGTCCGGTGGCCCTTCATCCCCGTGGAGACCGAAGCCGCGCCGATCAGCCGGTCGCCGTCATAGACATGCACCATCTGCTTTTCGATGCTGATGACCATGTAGATGGGACCGGCCCACGGCCCTTCGCTCAGCCAGCGATATTCGCCCGGAGCCAGCGCGATCTGGTCGGAAGCAACCGGCGCGGCTCCCGCAGCGGAAGGCACGACGACACAGGCCGCTAAAGCCAGCAAGGGATAGAAGGCGCGCAGAGCAAAAAGCATAAGCCTTTTTTAACCACAAGTCGCCGGTGCGCCAGCCCGCCGCGAACGATTCATCGCATCCGTCCCGGCGTAGGACAGGATGACAACTGCTTTATTTGGAGTTTGTCCTTATAAATGGGCGCGCCGTGCTCTTGCGCAGGCAGGGATACGGCATGTTCCCTGATCAGAGCAGGAGAAGCTGCGCCACCGGTGCGAAACTGCGGCGATGAAGCGGCGTCGGGCCATGTTCGCGCAGCGCCGCCAGATGATAGGCGCTGCCATATCCCTTGTTGCTTTCCCAGCCATAATGCGGGTGGAGCGTAGCGGCCTCCACCATCAAGCGGTCACGCGCCTCCTTGGCGATGATCGATGCGGCGGCGATGGACAGGCATTTGGCGTCACCTTCTACCACGGCGGTCGCGGGCCAGCGCCAGTCGGGACAGCGATTCCCGTCCACCAGCACATGCGCGCAATCGGCGCTCAACGCCTCCATTGCGCGTTTCATAGCCAGCATCGTCGCCCAGAGGATATTGAGGCTATCGATCTCCTCCACGCTCGCGACGCCGACGCCCCAGCAGAGCGCCCGCGTCTTGATCTCCTTTTCCAGCACGGCGCGGCGGGCCGCCGTCAGTTGCTTGCTGTCATTGAGGCCATCCGGGCAATCTTCCTGCCGCAGGATGACGGCGGCGGCGACCACCGGCCCCGCTAGCGGCCCCCTGCCCGCTTCATCCACTCCGGCGACGAGGCCCGGATGATGCCGCAGTTCATGCGCGAAATCAGGCATGGACATGGAACCCCAAAGGCGCGCCCATGGGCCCATGCCCCTGCCCAAGGCCCGGCGCGAGCGTCAACGCTTCCCGCACATATTCGCGCGCCCGTTCGATGGCGTCGATCAGGTCCATGCCCTGCCCCAGCCCGGTCGCGATGGCGCTCGCCAGCGTGCAGCCGGTGCCGTGGGTATGCGGCGTGTCGATGCGGGCGCTGCTCCACGCCTTGACCGCGCCGTGCGGGCCGATCAGCCGGTCGGTCAGTATCGGCCCTTCGCCATGGCCGCCCTTGGCGAGGACATGGGTGGCAAAACGGATCGCCGCTTCCTCTCCACCGAGCGCCTCCAGTTCGGGCAGGTTAGGCGTCACCAGCGTCGCGAGCGCCATCAGCTTCTCAAAGGCGGCGATGGTGGCTTCGTCGGCAAGCGCCGATCCGCTGGTCGCGACCATGACGGGATCGAAGACGATGGGCACGCCCTCCAGCTTCGCGAGGCGGTCCGCAACGACGACGGCCGTCTCCGCCGATCCGATCATGCCGATCTTCACCGCGTCCACGCCGATGTCGCCGATAACGCTCTCCATCTGCGCCAGCACCATGTCGGTCGGCACCGCGTGAACGCCTTGCACCCCTAACGTGTTCTGCGCGGTGATCGCGGTGATCGCGGTCATGGCATGGCCGCCGAGCAGCGTGACGGTGCGAATATCCGCCTGAATCCCCGCGCCGCCGCCGCTGTCGGAGCCCGCGATGATGAGGATGCGCGCGATGCTCATGCCTTGTGCCGCCGCTCCGTCGAACCGGGATGCTCGGCCAGCGCCTTGCCCGTGCGGGTCGGGCGGTCCATCAGTTCGCCGCCGCAGTTCGGACAGCGATCATCGAGAGCCTCCGCGCAGGGCGCGCAGAAGGTGCATTCGAAAGAGCAGATGAACGCCCCCGGCTCGTCGGCAGGCAGATCGGCGCCGCAGCGTTCGCAATCGGGGCGCATGTCCAGCATCAGGCCGCGACCTTCTCCACCGCCGCGCAGATGCGCTCGACCACGTCGCGCACCTGATCTTCCCGGTCGCCTTCGGCCATCACGCGGATCACCGGCTCCGTGCCGGAGGGGCGGATGACGAGGCGGCCCGTTCCGGCCAGCTCCGCCTCCGCCTGTGCGATCACGCTTTTCACCTCGTCATGCTCCAGCGGCTTGCCGCCCGCGAAACGGACATTCTTCAGAAGCTGCGGCACGGGGTCGAACTGGTGCAGCACTTCGCTGGCGGGCTTGCCGGATCGGACCAGCGCGGCCAGCACCTGCAAGGCGGCGATGGTGCCGTCGCCGGTCGTCGCATGGTCCGAGAGGATCATGTGACCGGACTGCTCGCCGCCGACATTGAAGCCGCCCTCCCGCATCCGTTCCAGCACATAGCGGTCGCCGACCTTGGTGCGTTCCAAGCCAATGCCCTGCCCGGCAAGGAAGCGCTCAAGGCCCAGGTTCGACATCACCGTCGCGACAAGCCCCCCCCCCCGCAGCGTGCCCTCGCGGGCCCAATTGGCGGCGATCAGGGCCATGATCTGGTCACCGTCGACGATCGTGCCCTTCTCGTCCACCACGATCAGGCGGTCCGCGTCGCCGTCCAACGCGATGCCGATGTCCGCGCCCGACGACAGCACCGTTTCCTGACAGAGTAGCGGCGCGGTCGATCCGCAGCCGTCATTGATATTGGTGCCGTTGGGACTGACGCCGACCGCGATCACTTCCGCGCCCAGTTCCCACAAAGCCGAAGGCGCGACCTGATAGGCCGCTCCATTGGCGCAATCGACCACGATCCTGAGTCCGTCGAGCCGCAGGTCGGCGGGGAAACTGGATTTGACCGCGTGGATATAGCGGCCCCGCGCATCCTCGACCCGACGGGCGCGACCGATGTCCTGCGAAGCGGCAAGCGGAATATCCTGATCCAGCAGCGCCTCGATCTTCAGTTCGTCTTCGTCCGACAGCTTGTAGCCGTCGGGTCCGAACAGCTTGATGCCATTGTCGAAATAAGGATTGTGGCTGGCCGAGATCATGACGCCCAGATCGGCGCGCATCGAATGGGCAAGCAGCGCGACGGCAGGCGTCGGGATCGGACCGAACTGCACCACGTCCATGCCCACGGCGGTGAAACCCGCCACCAGCGCATTTTCCACCATATAGCCCGACAGGCGCGTATCCTTGCCGATGACGACGCGATGGCGGTGGCTGCCGCGCAGGAAATGACGGCCCGCCGCCATGCCGACCTTCATCGCCAGTTCCGCGGTCATCGGCCATTGGTTGGTGCGGCCCCGGATGCCGTCGGTGCCGAAATATTGTCTGCTCATATGCTCTGCCGCTGTTCCTGAGTGCGGGGAAAATTCATCGCCACCCATAGCAATCTTTGTTCGACTTTCCAGCGGGCAGCGGTCAATCGGGACGGATGGAAAGATTCAATGCCTGGGTCGACGCGCTGTCCGGCGCAGTATTCTTCAAGGTGCCCGTTTTCGGGGCGCAGATCGAGCTGATCGTCCTCTATCTGGCGGCGCCGATGCTGTTCTTCACCCTGTGGCTCGGCTTTCCCAATGTGACGCAGGTAGGGCGGGCGCTCCGCATCCTGCGAACCCAGCCGGACAAGGACGAGGCGAAGGGCGACGTCAGCCAGTGGGCGGCACTCTCCACCGCGCTGTCAGGAACCATTGGCCTCGGCAATATCGCGGGAGTGGCCGTGGCGCTGACCATGGGTGGGCCGGGCGCGATCCTCTGGATGTTCATCATCGGCTGGTTCGCGATGACGGTGAAGATGGCGGAGGTGACGCTGGGCCTCAAATATCGCGTCTTCGACGAGCGAGGCCATGTGCATGGCGGGCCGATGTATGTGCTGAAGGCCGTGGGCGCTGCGCGGGGCTGGCCGAAGATCGGGTTGGCGTTGGGCGGGCTTTACGCCTTCTTCGCCCTGTTCGGCGCGATCCCGATGGTGCAGGTCAACCAGAGTTTCGCGCAGGTGAAGGTTGTGACGGGCCTCAGCAACGGCTGGGCCTATGGCGTGTTCCTTGCTGGCGCGGTGGCGCTGGTGACGCTGGGCGGCGCGGCGTGGCTGGGCGAGGTGGCGAAGCGCCTGACGCCGCTCAAGGTCGCGGTCTATCTGACGGGGGTGGCGGCGATCCTGCTCTTGCATGTGGACGCCATTCCGGCGGCGCTGGCGCAAATCTGGCATGGCGCATGGAGCGGCAGCGCGGCAACAGGCGGCGCGGTGGGCGCCTTCGTTGCCGGGATGCGTCGCGCGGTCTTCGCGAGCGAGGCGGGCGTGGGGTCCGCCGTCATGGCACATAGCCTCGCCCGGGCGCGGCATCCGGTATCCGAAGGGCTGGTGGCGCTGCTGGAACCGCTGCTGGGCACGATGATCGTCTGCGCCTTTGGCGGGCTGGCGCTGGTGGTGGCGGGGACGTGGAATAGCGGGCTTGAGGGGATCGCGATCACGTCCGCCGCCTTCGCCAAGGTATCGCCATGGTTTCCGTGGCTGCTGGCGGTAGTAGTGGTTCTCTTCGCTTATTCGACGCTGGTGGCGTGGGGTTTTTATGGATTGCAGGCCTGGGCCTATCTGTTCGGCAATGGGCCGGGAGCGCAATGGACCTACAAGATCCTCTATATCGTCGCCCTGCCCCCGGCGGCGGCGATCGACCTTGGCCGGGTGGTCGGGATCGTGGACAGCAGCTTTTTCCTGATGGCGATCCCCAACGTCATCGCGCTCTATCTATGCGCCGGAGAATTGCGGCGGGACGTGCGGGATTATCTGGGGGACGGGGACGGAACAGGCGTGGATGGCTTCCAGACGCCGACCTCCGCTTCGCCCTGAGCTTTTCGAATGATCTGCGCCTCACTTCGTTCGGTGGAAGGCCGACGCCGCCTGCGGCAGCGGTCAGGACAGACTTCGACAAGCCCAGCCCGAACGGAAATCGAATGTCCGCCTCTACCCGAATCCAGTCATAACCGAACGGCTGGTTCGCAACTTATATAAGCGCCAAATGAAAAGAGGCTCCGCTCCAGTAAGGAACGAAGCCCCTGATCTTTAAATTCCAAGAGCCGGGCGTTAGATTTTGTCGCCCAACGCGCCTTTGACCGAACCGGCGACATCCTGCGCCGTACCCTTGGCCTTCTGCACCTTGCCTTCGGCTTCCAGCCGTTCATTATCAGTGGCCTTGCCGACTGCTTCCTTGACCGATCCGGCAGCCTTGTTGCCTGCGGCTTTCAGCTTGTCCGTCATTTCACCCATGTCGATCTCTCCTTGGATAAGGGTTGCAGGGTCAACGAACAGCACGGACCAGAGGTTGCCACCGGAACGTCAGCGCAATGAAAAAAGGGGCCGGAAAACCGGCCCCTTCCCATATTCGATGATCGAACCGCTTAGCGCTTCGAGAACTGGAAGCTGCGGCGAGCCTTGGCGCGGCCGTACTTCTTGCGCTCGACGACGCGGCTGTCGCGGGTCAGGAAGCCTTCGGCCTTGACCGCGCTGCGCAGCGCCGGTTCGTATTTGGACAGAGCCTGGGCGATGCCGTGCTTGACCGCGCCGGCCTGACCCGACAGACCGCCGCCCTTGACGGTGGCGATCACGTCATACTGACCTTCGCGGTCGGTGACGCCGAAGGGCTGGTTGATGACGAGGCGCAGCGTGGGGCGCGCGAAATAGACTTCCTGATCCCGACCGTTGACCGTGATCTTGCCGGTGCCGGGCTTCACCCAGACGCGGGCGACAGCGTCCTTGCGGCGGCCGGTCGCATAGGCGCGGCCGAGGCTGTCGATTTCCTGCTCGCGCAGCGGCGCGGAAGGCTGAACGGGCGCGATGGGCGCGTCGGCGGCGACGGAAGCGGCAGGCGCTTCGGCGGCGGGCGCGTTGGCGGTCAGCGACGCGAGGTCGGACAGGGACTGGCGGTTATCGGACATTATGCACCCACCTTGTTCTTGCGGTTGCGCGACGCGAAATCGAGCACTTCGGGGTTCTGCGCTTCGTGCGGATGTTCGCTGCCTGCGAAGACGCGGAGGTTGCGCATCTGCTGACGGCCGAGCGGACCGCGGGGGATCATGCGCTCGACAGCCTTTTCCAGGACGCGCTCGGGGAAACGGCCTTCCAGAACCTTGGCAGGCGTGGTTTCCTTGATGCCGCCGGCATAGCCGGTGTGCTTGTAATACACCTTGTCGGTCAGCTTGCGCCCAGTGAACTTCACCTTCTCCGCGTTGATGATGATGACATTGTCACCGCAATCGACATGGGGGGTGAAGCTCGGCTTATGCTTGCCGCGCAGGATATTCGCCACGGTCGAAGCGAGACGGCCGACGACGAGACCTTCCGCGTCGATCAGTATCCACTTCTTTTCGACCGTCGCCGGGGTCGCCGGCTTGGTGGTCTTCATCAGCGCCTTCATGGTGCCAATCTCCAGAATGAAATAGTGAACCGGACGCCTTTTCAAGCGGCCGGAAGATGGGCGCTCATGACGGGTGAGGGCTAGGAAGTCAAGAGATTCGGCGGGATCCGCGACGGGTAAAATAATACCTGTCACTAAATCGAGTTCTGTTCTCTGGTGGAGCGGATCATAGAGATTGGCAACGGGCGCATGGCCTCAATGGTTCACCAATTGACAGCAAAAAATAAGGCAATCCGCGCTTTAGAAGGTCATTTCATTGCCAATCTCTATGATCCCGCCTTACCAATCCGAAAAGCAGGAAAACCGCTAGTTAGAAACTGATTGGGAAGGGTATTGGTCAGGTGCGAACACGCTCAACCGTTTGAGACTGGCGATGGACCATTTCCGCCCATGAAGTATCGGACATCCAATCCGCCAGCCCACCCAAAAACACCTCGTCCTCAATCAAACGCGGCCCGATTTCATCGATAGATAATCCGCTCTGTTCTTGGAGGCGCTCAATCTGTCGCACAATCTCACTGGTTATGCCGTCGAGCGTTCCGGCAACCATCGTATAAGACAGGTAGCGACCAACGGCACCGCCCTTCCTCATGCGTTGATGTAGAATTTCCGGCAAGCGCATTGCAATTGCGCGCGCCGCTAAAAGCCTCGCGAAATCCAAGTCTCGCGGGTTATCCAACGCGAACTCGAATTTCAAGATTGCAGAGTTCGGGACTGCATCCCGCTTCCGCCAGTTAGCAACCGTGCTTTGGGCTACCCCCATGAATTTAGCCAACTCTTGATCGGTCCGCACGCCCGCACGGCGACGCATCTCAATCAACAAGGAGGCCGTATCACCCGGCCATTCTGAAAGGGGTTGTTTCATGTGATATTTTGAGATATTTCAAATTATCAATTCTGTTGAGACCAGCCCAAATGACATCCGCTCATCCTGCACTTCTCCATCAGATAAGGTCCGATTTCATATTGAACGGCACCACTTTCAGAAGCTGGTGCCGTCGCAACGGAATCGACCCTGGTTACACTCATCATGTCGTAGCAGGAAAAACCAATGGCCCCAAAGCGAAGGCTCTGCGCGCTCGCATTGTAGCCGCCAGTAGAGCCGGTTCAATCCCCAATGCCTAAGCGCATTTGGTTATCTATCGCGGAGATCGCTTCGCTATGCGATATCTCACGCCAGTCAGCCCATGCCGCTGTCATTAGCGGTAAATGGCGGGGACACGATCTAAATATCAGGAGTGTTCATGGTCGCGGGGGCAAATCCGGCCTTCGCTATGAAGTGCTTCTCAGCAGCCTTCCAGAGGCGCTTCAAAGGGCGTTCAAAGACGATTTAGAGGATGCACCGACCCCAACTGACATCGTTCCCTATGCCGCCCCAACCAAGTTTATCGCCGCACTTCATCAGACCGCCGAGGAAGATCGGCGCTATATGGTGTTGCGCCATATCCTCGATACCGATCCCGGAACGAAGGAACGCGCCCAAGCGGTGCATGATGCAAGTCATCATTCTGGCGAGCCGGTGCGGACCATATACCGCTGGCTGAAACGGCTGGAAGAACATGGCGGCGATCTCGACGCGCTGGGGCGGAAACTCCCGGCCAATGCGGGACGGCAACGGCGATTAGTGTCGACCAGGTTCGACAAGGCTTTCCGGGCTGCCGGATATCCAGATGACCAACTCGCGGCCCTGGGTGAGTGGCTTACCCGCGAAATTGCGGGATGGTGGCAGTCCCCCGTGCAGCGCGCCGGATGGGTTCGGGTGCGGCTG
>JASGDV010000156.1:0-6389 GCA_049841255.1 Sphingobium sp. | reverse complement strand
GCGTCCACCTGCGCCTGTGCCAGATCCTGGCGCGCAAGGAACACATGCTCGTAAAGAGCCATGGGTATTGCCTCATCTGTTGGCCGATCGCTGACGCCCACCCCATGTGGAACGCCCCTCCGGCTGTCGTCTCAAGCATTGATCCGCGCAGGGCCGAGTCACCCCGGTCCCGTGCGAAGGCGCGCCTATGACGGAAATGCGGGGGAAAGGCAAGGGACAGTTGGCTTGCGGCATCGCATTCAATAGGTTCGGCGTGGAAGCAAGCGAAAGATAGGGGAGAAAATATGGCGGTCGGCATCGCGGCATTGTCGCTCATCTTGCTGATGCTGGCGGCCTATCGCGGGATGAGCGTCATATTGATGGCGCCGCTGCTGGCGATGCTGGCGGTGTTCCTGACCGATCCGTCCGCCGTCCCCGCCGCTTTTTCCGGGCTGTTCATGGAGAAGGTGGCGAGCTTCCTGAAGCTTTATTTCCCGGTTTTCCTGCTGGGCGCGCTGTTCGGCAAGCTGATCGAGATTTCCGGCTTCTCCCGTTCCATCGTGACGGCGGTGATCGGCTTCGTGGGCGCGGAGAGGGCGATTCCCGCGATCATGCTGGTGACGGCGCTGCTGACCTATGGCGGCGTGTCGGTCTTCGTCGCGGTGTTCGCCGTCTATCCCTTCGCGGCGGAGATGTTCCGGCGCGCGGACATCCCCAAGCGGCTGGTGCCCGCGACCATCGGGCTGGGCGCGGTCACCTTCACCATGGACGCCATGCCGGGCACGCCGCAGATCCAGAATATCATCCCCACCAGCTTCTTCGGCACGACGGCATGGGCCGCGCCGGTGCTGGGGCTGATCGGGTCGGCCTGCATCATGGGGATGGGGCTTGCCTATCTGGGCTGGCGGCGGCGCGCGTTGATGGCGGCGGGGGAGGGCTATGGCGCGCCCGGAACGCTGGTCAACGAACCTGAGGCGGTCGCGGATGAAGCGGCGCCGCCTGCGATCATCGCCATCCTGCCGCTGCTGGTGGTGGGTTTCGGCAATCTGGCGCTGACCATCCTGATCCCGAAGGTCTGGACCGGGGAGGAGGTCAGCCTGTCCATGGCGGGCCTTGCCGAACCGGTGACGGTCAAGGTCGCGCAGATGGCCGCGCTCTGGGCGGTGGAGGGCGCCCTGCTGCTGGGCATCGCGACGATCCTGCTCTTCGCTTTCCGAACCGTGGCGAAGCGGTTCGCCGATGGATCGAAGGCGGCGGTGGGCGGCGCTCTGCTGGCGGGGATGAACACGGCGGTCGAATATGGCTTCGGCGCGGTGATCGCGGCCTTGCCGGGTTTCCTGATCGTGAAGGAGGCGCTCAAATCCGTGCCGAATCCGCTCATCAACGAAGCGATCACTGTCACGTCGCTGGCGGGGATCACCGGATCGGCTTCCGGCGGCCTGTCGATCGCGCTGGCCGCCATGGCGGATCAGTTCATGGCGGCGGGCGATGCGGCCGGCATCCCGAGGGAGGTGCTGCACCGCGTCGCTTCCATGGCTTCGGGCGGGATGGACAGCCTGCCGCATAATGGCGCGATCATCACCCTGCTGGCGGTGACGGGACTGACCCACCGGCAGGCTTATAAGGACATCTTCGCGCTGACACTCATCAAGACGCTGACGGTGTTCATCGTGATCGCGGTCTATTATCTGGCCGGCCTTGTTTGAACGCGAAACGCCCCGGCGAGGATACTCGCCGGGGCGTCGCCCGCCGCTCGGGCGAATGGTTCTAGCGCAGGACGCCGCCGATCACCGCGCCGATGATGCCGCTCGTGATCGCGACCAACACCGCGTCATTGCCTGACCGCACCCAGTGATAGCCGCGCGGCGGAGCGGAGAGGCGGTAGTCCCGGTAATTATTCACGACCCGGTAATTGCTGGCATAGCGGCGGTCGAACCGCTGGCCCTTCGCCCAGTGACGATAGTTGTTGCGATAGTCCTGCTTGCGGACGACCGTCTTCTGCCGGACCACGGTGCGGCCATGCGGACCCTGCTTCACCACGCGAGTGGTTTCGCGATGGGGAGCCGCCTGCGCCTGCGCGGTGACCATAGGGCTGGCGATCATCGTGGTGGCGGCAAGGGCCATCAGGAACTTCTTCATCATTGCAACTGCTCCTTCTTCGATCTCTGGCGCCTTTCGGGGCGTCGAAGACAGAATTAGGATGCGCTTGTCGCAAGGATGTGCCGGGCAGGGCGCGACTGTGTCGGAAATTGTATCAGCGCGGCAATCGGGCTGAACGGATGTTCATGAGGGGATGCATCCAGCCATCCGGCCGCTGGTGAAAAAGGCTCGCGCCTTTTCAGGACGCGGGCGCTGATGCCGGTTATTTGCAGCGGCAGGCGCGGACGATCTTCGATCGCGGGGCCGCTTTGCGGTAACGGACCTTCTCGGTCACATAGGTGGTCGTCGTCGTCGTGGTCGTCGCGGGATTGACCACGACCGTCGTCACCGTGGGCGCGGGATAATAATATCCGCCCGAAACATAGCCGCCGCCATAGGGAACGCCGCCGTCCGACCAGTGCGAAGGGCCATGATAGGGCGGCGCAGCATAATCCACGCCCGGTCCCCCTTCGGCCGTGCCTTCGAAACGCCCTTCATATTCACCGCTATAAGCCTTGCCGTCCTTGTCGCGCCAGGTGCCGGCCCAGCGCCCCTGCCAGGCATTGTCATAGGTGACGGCATCGTCCGGCGAACCGGGGTCATAGTCCGCCCCGGCGTGCGGCGGACGCGGCCCTTCGCGTCCCCGGTCCTCGGCCTTGTCGATGGCATAGCCCGCCGCCGCTCCGACCCCCGCGCCGATCAGCGTGCCTGCCGTGCGGTTGCCTTTGCCTCCGATCAGATTGCCCGCGACGCCGCCGACGACCGCGCCCGCGACCGCGCCGCCGACGCCATTGTCCCGGCGCGGCGCGCGATCGTCGTCGGCATAGCCGCCTTCATAGCGGTCCCAGTCGATGTCGCCGTGCCAGTCATAGACACGACCGAAACGGTCGGTCATCACCGCATCGTCATAATAACGGGACCAGCCATAGCCATAGGCTGGGGCGGGCAGGCCATAAGCGCCGTAATTGCCGATATAATAGGTCGGATTGATCCAGTAGCGCGGCAGGATAGTGCCATGGACGGGGCGGCGATAGGCTGCCCATCCGCCGGGCGCCTGCCAGCCCGCATACCAACGACCGCTATAGCGCGGGCCCCAGCGGTGGCCGCCATTCCATGCATGGCCGGGCCGGGGGCCGGAATAACCCTTTCCCATGACCGGCAGGGACGCGCCGCTTGCCGCCTTGCCCGATGCCATGGCGGGCGCGCTCGTCCCGCCCAGCAGGATCGCGCCGAGGATAAGGATGCTCCGGTTCCGCATGTCCAAACTCCCTGTTCGTCCGGCGGGCGCATGGGAGCCGCCCGCCAATTTGCTAACAGGCTGTTTAGCATGGCGATCCGCGCGTTTCCAAGGGTTCGGGGACGGCTGGCCTGTCCCGAAACGGGGCAGAGGTTAACGGATTTCAGCCGATGCGCGGGGCGATCAAGGCGACCAGCGCCTCCAGTCCCGCCGCATCGTCTCCATCGAAACGGCCTGCAAGCGGACTGTCCAGATCGAGCACGCCGATCAGCCTGTCCCGATGCACGACGGGCACCACGATTTCAGAGGCGCTGGCGGCGTCGCAGGCGATATGGCCGGGGAAGGCGTGGACATCCTCCACCAACTGCGTCAGCCGGGTCTGCGCCGCCGTGCCGCAAACGCCTTTTCCCAGCGGAATGCGGATGCAGGCGGCTCTGCCCTGAAACGGGCCAAGCACCAGTTCCCCGCCCACCATGCGATAGAAGCCCGCCCAGTTGAGATCGGGCAGAAATTGCCAGATCAGCGCGGAGATGTTCGCCATATTGGCGATGGCGTCCGGCTCTTCGCCCGTCAGGGCATCGGCGGCGGACAGCAGGTCCGCATAGAGGGTCGGCTTGTCGGTGCTGGCGGCTGGGGTAAAATCGAACATGGCGGGCATATAAAGTCCGGCCCGGCCGAATGCCATAAGGATTTCGCGCCCGGTCAGTCCACCGGCTTGCGGCGCAGACTCTTGATCGCGCCCCGCTTGGACTTTCCATCCATGCGCCGCGTTTTCGATGCCTTGGTGGGCTTGGTGGCCTTGCGATTCTTGGGCACGATGGTGGCCTGCCGGATCAGGTCGATCAGCCGCGCCGTCACTTCCTGCCGGTTCATGAGTTGCGAGCGCGACCCTTCCGAGCGCAGGATCAATATGCCGTCTGCCGTCATCCGCCGCCCCGCTATAGCAGCCAGCCGGTGCTTGACCGCATCAGGGAGGGAAGGGCTGTTCGCGACGTCGAAGCGCAACTGCACCGCGCTGTCGGTCGTGTTGACATGCTGTCCGCCCGCGCCCGTCGAGCGGACGAACGTCTCGGAAATCTCATCGCTGTCGATGGCAATGGACCGGGTGATCGGAATGGCGGGCATGGCCGCGATGTAGCGCAAAGCGGGCCGATGCAAAAGAAGCGGAAAATGACCCGGCAGCGAGGGGGAGGGGAGAGCTGCCGGGCCATCCGATGTGCGCCATGGGCGAACGGAGCCGATATAGATCGCCCCCTCTTCGTTTCAATAAGAAACGGGAAAATTTTGAGGCGAGCGGTTCGCCTGGAGTGATTTCGAGGCGGATGGAACATCTGCCGGTCCGGAAATCACGGTAAACAAAAGAAAATAAAGCATCGGCCGATCCCGGTTGATCGGGATATGCCTTATGCGCCGTCGTCCAGAAGGTCTTCGCCAAAGCCCGCCTGCGCGAAGGTCGCAGGCAAGGGGGCGATGGCCTCGGCAGCGGGCTTGCCGTCGCGCGGAACGCTGAGGAACCGGCTGTGGAGCAGCATTGGCTCCCCCGCCTTGCCATAGACCGGATCGCCCACGATGGCCGCGCCCAGTCCCTGCAAGGCGTGGACGCGGATCTGATGCGTGCGCCCGGTGCGCGGCATGAAGGCGATCAGCGCGCGGCCATCCTTTTCCGCGATCCTGCGCCAGTGGGTGACCGCGCTCTTGCCGGCGCGGTCGGCTACCATGCGCCAGCCCTTCTCGGCGCTGCTGACTTTCTTCAGCGGCAGGTCGATGATGCCGCTTTCCTCTGCGGGTACGCCGTCGACGACCGCCACATAGCGTTTCGTCACAGTCCCCGCCTCGAACGCGGCGGCGAAGCGTTTATGCGCCTTGGGATTGCGGGCGAGCAGCAGGCATCCGCTGGTGTCCCGGTCCAGCCTGTGGACAGCCAGCGGCCAGCGTTGAAAGCCGAAGGTCAGCGAAGACAGGTAATTCTCCAGGCTCAACGATCCGTCGCGGGGCGCATCGACGGGCAGTCCGGCGGGCTTGTTCAGGATGATGGCTTCGCCGTCGATGAAGAGGACTTTGTCGTTGAGCAGGGACAAGATAGTGATCCGATCGGAAACGATTGGCATGGAAGGTCGCGGGCCTTCTTACAGGGGGTGGAGTCGATGAACAACCGCGCTATGCCCACGGCATGAAGGGCGAACGTCTCGAATGGGTCGATGTGGCGCGGGGCATGGGCATCGTCGCCGTGGTCGTCGCGCATATATGGACGCGCGGGCCGGTGCGCGACGCCCTCTACAGTTTCCACATGCCGCTCTTCTTCCTGCTGTCCGGCGCTCTGACCCGGCCTCAACCCGCCGCGCGTTTTGCATGGCGGCAGTTGACGGGCCAGATGCGGCCCTATTTCGCCTTCCTCATCCTGCTGATCCTCGCCGATCAGATCATCGAGCCGCTGAAGGGCAACCGGCCCATCTTCACCCATTGGCCGCATGACCTGATCCCGGTCCTGCTGGGCGGCACATGGCTGCGCGGGCCTTATACGATCTTCTGGTTCGTGCCCTGCCTGATGGCCGGGCGCATCCTGTTCAATGCGCTGCTCAGCCGATGGCCGGAGCCGCGTCAGGGGCGCTGGGCGATGGTGGCGGGCGGGAGCCTGCTGGCCGCTTATGGATTGGGGCGGGCGACCGATATTTCGCCCCTGGGCCTGCTCGCCGTGCCGATGGCCTTCTTCCTGCTATGGGCGGGGGCGGCGTGGCAGCGGACACGCTGGCGGTCCTGGATGATCGCGCCGCTGGCGGCGCTCGCCCTGTGCGGCCTTGCCGGGCTTTCTCCTACAATCAACATGAAGATAGGAGACTATGGCTGGCCGCTCTTATCGATCCTGTCGGCCATCGCGACCTCCATCCTGATCTTCCGCCTGTCGCAAGCCCTGCCTCCAACATTCGCAAGGCCCCTGATAGGATTGGGGCAGGCGTCGCTGGTCATCATGTATCTGCATGTGGCGTTCATCCACTATCTGACCCCTTATCTTGGCAAGCCGTGGCTGTTCGCCATC
>JASGDV010000155.1:0-12162 GCA_049841255.1 Sphingobium sp. | reverse complement strand
CTTCGTCCATTGCGCCTCGCTCAACTCATATCGCTTCACGCCCATCCATAGCCTCCGCTCAATCGCGGAACCCTATGAATCAGCACTTACGCCCTTTGGGAATCCTGAATGTCGATCGGCCCTAGCGCGCATATTGCGATCGGCGGGTAAACCGGCACCGTCCAGCAACCGCGACGTCGAAGCTGTCAGAAAGTGGTATATATTTCTGACCAGCGGAGATGTGCGATGCAAAGGTTGACGGAACAAATTCTGGAGCATGTGGCGGGACTGCCGGAAGGCGTGCCGGTTTCGGCCAAGGCATTGCTGCACCTTGGTTCCCGCGCGGCGGTGAAGCAAACGCTTTCGCGGCTGGCACGGCGGGGGCGGCTGCTTCGTGCGGTCCGGGGCCTCTATGTCCGGCCTGTCTCAACCCGCTTCGGTTCCCGCTCGCCGTCCGTGGACAGTCTGGTCCGCGTCATCGCTGGCTTTCCGCGAACACTCTCCGTAAAATCGCTCGTGCCCGTTCCCGTTTGCCGACCTGGCTGGCCGCGCTGATCGGCCGGTTGGTCGCGAATGGCTGACAGCTTCCTCGCACTGTCGGCGGTGGATCGCCGGGACGCGCAGCAAATCGCCAGCGATGCGGCCGGGTGCCGTCATGGCGAGTACCCTTTTCGTATGTGCTTTCATTGAACATATATTGAATTTTGGCGTGCCTGGCTTTATGAGAAGGCTGAAAGGATCAACCCGATGCCGAGAGTCGCAGCAGAGAACACCAGTCGCTTTCCCATGCAGATTCCCCCTGCGGAGAAAGCCCGGTTGATGCGGGCGGCGGCGCTCGAACGAACAAGTCTCAAGGATTTCGTTCTGCGTAATGCGCTGCTCGCGGCGGAGGCCGTGATCGAAAAGGCCGAAAGGTTGCATCTGGACGAAGAACAGACCCGGTTCATTCTCGATCTTCTCGACAGCCCGCCGAAGCCCAATGCGAAGCTGCGCAAGGCGGCAAAGGCGCTCGCGGGGCGAACGTGACGGTTCCCCACTGGCGCGAAGAAGCCATATCCCGGCAGCATGACCGGAAAAGCTTCGACTGCGGACAGGCCGAACTCAACGCGTTCCTCGCGAAATATGCCCGTCAGGCCCATGAGAGCGGCGCGTCAAAAACCTTTGTCGCGGTTGACGCGGCCGACGATCGGACACTGCTCGGTTTCTATACGCTCAGTCCGGCGCAGGTCGATTTTGCTCTGACACCTGAGAGCGCTCGCCCCGCTGGTGGCGGACGTCATCCGATCGGGGCCTTTCGCCTTGCGAGGCTGGCGGTCCATCTATCGATGCAGGGCCAGGGTCTTGGCGGTGAACTGCTGATCGCGGCGGCCCGGCGCTGCATCCAGGTTTCAACGCAGGTTGGCGGCTCCATGCTGCTGATCGACGCCAAGGACCAGCGCGCGGCGGACTGGTATAAATCCTATGGCGCTCTCGAAATACCCAAAGCGCCCCTGTCGCTCGTCCTGCCCTATTCGGTTTTCCTCGACGTGATGGCGCACGCAGGAAAGCCGATTCTGTAGGATCGAGCGCCGCCGCAGCACGGCCAGCAGGTTCGCCCGATAGATGATTCCGGCACGGACAAAATTGCACTGACTTCCAGAGCGCATTATGTGCTTTTGAATGCAATGCCCGCGCTCTTGCTCAGGCGCGCACGCTCACAAGATGGGAGAGGAGCATCCATGACTCACAAAGCCATATCCATGCCGAAGTTCCTGCTTGCCGCATACATGGCACTGGTCTCGGCCGTCTGGGCGTCTCCCGCCCATGCCGACGGTTATGGGGATGCCGCGTGGGGCTATAGCTACCAATACACGTATGACTCCATCCAGAGCGACATGATTTTCCGGACCATGCGCGACAACCAGCGCGTTTTCAGGTCCGGCAATGGTTCTTCCAGCAAGAAAGCATCGGGTTCGGCGACAAGGGCAAGACCGGCCCCCGCCGCGCCCAGGCCGGTCGCCAGCTATTACACCTATACGGCAAGTCCGGCCGTTACCGCTCAGGTCAAGAAGGCCATGCTGGACGGCATCACCGATCGGGCCGTCCAATCCGGCAGGATCGGTAACCGGGAAGCCGCGCAGACGCGCGCGGCCCTGGACGGCATCGACATGATGAGGGCCGTCAGGTTCGAGTTGGGCCGACTGGGTTACAGGACCGACAGCCTGGCCACCGCCACCACCTATTTCATCATGGTCTGCCGCAGCATTTCCAGCGGCAGGACGACGACAGCGGAGAACAACGCTGTCCTGGCGCAGTTCCAGCGCGGAATGGGCACGACCAGCGGGCTCGCCAGAGCCGGCAACGCCGACAAGCAGAAATATGCCGAGCAATTATATTGGCTCGCCACGCTCCTGCAAATGCGCGCGATGGACGTGCGGAACAAGAGCCGCGAACTTGCCGAGGTCCGCGCACAGGCCAAGCAGGCGGCAAAATTGATCGGCGTGGATTTCGACCGCACGACACTGACGGAAAGGGGTTTCGTCGAACGCTGAAGCACGGCCACGCCTGACCAGCAAGTGAGCCACAATCGCCCTTTGCTATGTGGCGGGCCGCGCCGTCCATCACACGATGTCACGAAATCGAAGGCCCGCTCCGCTGGCGGCCGATGGTCCAGTGGATGCTGTCGCCGCGCATGATGCCGGACACCTGTTTCTCAAGATGCCGGTCCAGCACCGGCCGCCACGGCACCAGCGTAAACTCGCGGCTTTTCTCGATCAGCGCATAGCGGCCCGACGCCAGTTCGACCGGGCGGCGATAGATGCCCTCGATCCGCTGCCCCGGCCTGGCTTCGGCATAGGACAAGCCCAGCTCGTCCGAGAGTTGCCCGGCAACGCGGTTCATCTCCCGCCGCCGCAATACCGCCAGCAGGTTCGCGCGATAGATGGTGCGGCCCTGTTCTTCGCGGGCCAGTCCTTCCGCGATCAGCCATTGCCGGCGCTGGGCGAGCGCCGCGCGAGTGTCTTTTCCGAATCCCGCGTCGCGCAACGGTTCCGGCCGATCGGTAAGCAACTCCCGGTCCAGCCAGGTCGCGCCGTCCGTCCCGGCCTGCCGGTCCAGCGGGATCGTGGACAAGGTATCGACAAGCACCGGCGCGGCCTTCGCGCGCTGTGCTTCATAGGCGGCGACGCGCTCGACATGATCGGGGGCGTCCCATGCGGGCCGCCAGTTCCGCCTGCGCCACCCCGGCCTTCTTGCGCGCACCAATCAGCACTTGCCGAAGTCTGTGTTGTTGTGGTGAACGAAGTGAGCTGGGCATATGGTCCGGCGAGCGATGGGGGCCAGCATTTCCTTTGATCCCAAAAGAGGATTATCCCATAATGGGATTGAATCGCTGTGCACCGCCGGGGCGAAGGGCAAGCCTATGGGTAGTTTTCCAAGGTTTCGCGAACAGGTGTTCGACCCATCCGAACGGGGCGGGCGACACTCGGCCCCGGTCCGTTCGTGGCCGGTCGATAATGACGGGAAACCGAAGGACGCGCGGTGCTTGTTCCGTCTGAAACGCCCTCAAAGTGGCAGACGGCTCAGTTCGCTTATTCCTGAACATTTCTCGCGCCAGTTCGCGATCCCTGGACATTCGCGAAACAAGCAAGCCCGCATGGAAACTCCGCTTTTCCGAGCAGCCCATCCGCTCATTCCCGCGAAATGGCAGTATGATGGAGCTTGACCCTCAAGTGGCCGACGACGTGCCCTGGGTGGACACGCTCACCCCCCTATGACGAAGCGAGGCTATGTCTCTATCTTCGCCTTCTCGACGCCGAGGCCGAAGGCGCGGACTGGCGCGACGTATCGCGGATCGTCCTGCATCGCGACGCCGCGGCGGAGCCGGACAGGACAAGGCGATGCTGGGAAGCCCATCTCAAACGAGCGCGATGGATTGCGGCAATCCGTCACAGGGAACTGATGGGCAAAGGCTGATCCAGCGCGGTCATGCCGCTTCGCCTTGCCCGTCGTCCAGCAAGGAAATGAACATTGGAAGCTGCTCGAATTTGACCCGCAAAGGGGCCATCGGCACCAGGCACATTGTTCGAAATGTTTCAACGAACGGGAACCATTTCCTGATTTTGAAATCGTCGGCGTCCTTGCGCGTCGGGAGCGATCGCGCGACAGGATGTTTTCGCGATCACCTTCACGCGCCGGCCATCGCGGCAGACATCCCCGCATTCCACAAAAACGATTCCAATGGCGATGCGGGCACAGCCTGACGAGGAGCCATTTGCCTTGCCGGAGCCCGGCGAATTTTCCTTGGATTTTACCGTAAGAACGTGATCATCTGTCAGCAAATCCGACAATTTGGAGAATGATATATGATCACGGTCACCGATCGCCGAATTCTCAAATTGATCCAGGAGGAGGGTCGGATCACCAATCAGGAATTGGCAAATCGATGCGGATTGTCGCCCTCCGCCTGCTTCGACCGCCTGAAGCGTCTGCGCGAACAGGGATATATCCTCGGCTTTCATGCCATTCTCGATGCCGGAAAGCTCGACCGCTCCCTGCTCATCTTCATCGAGGTGCTCATGGACCGGACCACGGCTGACGTCTTCCGCGAGTTCGCCGCCTCGGTGTCGGTGATGCCCGAGATCCTGGAATGCCACATGGTCGCGGGCGGGTTCGATTATCTCATCAAGGTTCGCGTCCGGGACATGCAGGCCTACCGCTCCTTCCTTGCGGATACGTTGGTCCATATGCCCGGCATCCGGGAAACGCGCACCTATGCGGTGCTGGAGGAAGTGAAGAATTCAACCAGCCTTCCGCTCTGACCGGAGTGCGACTGCGGCTGGTCAGCCGAGCAGCCGCGCGACGATCGGAAGGCAGCGTCCCGATCGCCCTGATTTCAGGCAAGGCGGCTCTTGCGAAGACCATAAGCGAAATAGATGACGGCGCCGATCAGATTCCAGACTAGGAACCGCCATTGGGTAACCGCCGGCAAGCTGATGAACAGATAGATGCAGCCCGCGATGGCGACCGGCCCGACGATCCACGGCGCGGGTGCCCGGAACAGCCGCGGCAGATCGGGCTTGCGGCGGCGCAGGATCAACAGGCAAAATCCGACGGCAACAAATGCAGCCAGCGTGCCCGCGTTTGCAAGTTCGGCGATTTCGGAAAGCGGGAAGAAACCGGCGACGGCGGATACCACGACCGCGGTGCCGATGGTCACGGCGACGGGCGTGCCCTTGGCGTTCACCCGACCGAAGCGTTCGGGCAACATCCGGTCGCGCGCCATGACAAAGAATATGCGGCTCTGCCCGAACATGAAGGCCAGAATCACGGTGGGCAGCGCAACCACGGCCACGGCGCCGATCAATACGGCAACGGCGGGGTGCTGCAGCATCCGCAGCACATAGGCCAGGGGTTCGCCCGACTTCGAGAATTCGGCAAATGGCACGGCGCCGATCGCCGCCGCCGCCACGCCCATATAGACAAGTATGCAGATGATCATCGAACCGATGATCCCGATCGTCAGGTCGCGCGCCGGATTCTTGGCCTCCTCCGCCGCCGTCGAAACCGCGTCGAAACCATAGAAGGCGAAAAAGATGATCGCCGCCGCCGCCATCACGCCGCGTTCCTGTCCCCCGATTTCTTGAGCGGCAAAACCATATGGCATGAACGGCTTGAAATGCCCCGGATCGAATGCTGGCAAAGCGAGCAGCACAAAGGCGGCAAGAGCGATGATCTTCAGAACGACGAGGAAGATATTGAGGGTCGCACTCTCGCGCGTGCCGACCAGCAGCATCCCCGCGACGGCCGCGACGACCAGGATTGCCGGCAGGTTGATGATCCCGCCCGCATGGGGACCGGCGGCCAGCGCGAGCGGAAGATCGATGCCCGCCGATTGCAGAAAACCCACCGCATAGCCCGACCAGCCGACCGCAACGGCAGCGCAGACCACCGAATATTCGAGCACGAGGCTCCAGCCGATGCCCCAGGCGACACCCTCGCCGATCACGGCATAGCTGTAGGTATAGGCACTGCCTGAAACCGGCATGAGCGTCGCCAGTTCGGCATAGGCGAGCGCGGCGCAGATGCAGACCAGCCCGGCGATGACGAAAGCGAGAATGACGGCGGGGCCGGCCCGCTCGGCCCCGACGCCGATCAGCGTATAGATGCCTGTACCGACAATGGCGCCCACCCCTAGAGCCACCAGATGCGGCCAACCGAGCGTTCGATGAAGCCGCTGCGTTTCATGGATTGCGGCAATCGTCCGGATGGGTTTCCGCCGGGTCAGAAATGACATGATTCCTCCTTTTCCGATCGGCGCGCGACCGGGCTCTGCCGATGACAGGAGGCAAGCCAGCATGTTTCTCACGCTGGCCATCCTCTGCAATTGTCGGAATTGGCGGCTATTCGCCCAGCTTCGCCTTTTCGCTTTCGACCATGGCGGCGACTTCTGCCAGAAGCTTTTTCGCGTCATAGACGATACCGTCCTTGACCGTGTATTTGACGCCGCCGACCAGTTCCTGCCGGTTGGTTTCCGGATTCAGCCGGTGAAAGCCGGTACCGTAAAGCGTCTTCAGATTCTGGAGCGGGTTTTCGGGAACGATCACGAGGTCGGCAAGCATGCCGGCGCGGACGGCGCCGATCGGCGGCGTTTCTCCGCGCGGTTCGTAGAGCGTCTGCGCCCCCATCATTGTCGCGGCGCGCATGACCTCGAGCGGCGAGAATCCCGCTTCGCGCAGCAACTCCAGTTCCTCGATATAGGCGAAGCCATAGACCTTGTAGATAAAACCCGAGTCCGTACCGACCGTCACGCGCCCGCCCATATTCTTGTAATCGTTGATCAGGCGCATGTAGAGGCCGTAGAATTTTTTCCACGCAAACTCGTTCTCGGTCGTCCAGTCGTAAAAATAGGAGCCGTGGTTATCGCGGGTCGACTGGAAATAATTCCAGAGCTGCGGCGTCGTGTAACGGCCCTGCCAGTCCGCATTGCGCGCCCGCATCAGGTCGCGCGAGGCGGCATAGATGTTGAAGGTCGGGTCGAAGGTAACGTGGTTCGCCTTCTGCGCTTCGAGATATTCGTGCCACTGCTTGCTATCGGGACCGTAGACCTGATTCCAGATTGCCGCGACTTCACCAAAGCGGTTCTGCTCGTTGTTATAGTCGTAGCTGACGGGGAAATCCTGAATCGCCCTGTCCTTGAGCAGCGATTCCATATGCCCGTAATAATGGGTGATCGTATTGAGCCCGGCGTCTCCTGCCTGACGGCCGTTGAAGTTCGCGACACCGATCTGGCTCAGGTGCGCGGTCGTGCCGAGCCCCAGTTTCTTCGCTTCGTCGAGGGCCGCCTTGAACACCTCGGGTGTTTCGTTGACCTGGTTGAAGAATTTGATGCCATCGATGTTGTTCAGCTTCGCCCATCGCACCCAGGCCCGAGCCTTCTCCGGCGTGTCGACAACCCCGCCGGACCATCCCGCACCCAGCGTCTGATAGTTGAAGATGCGCGGCGCGGCGATTTCGTTGCTCGCGGACCGGTTCTTCTCGCTGCTCGCCACGGCGGGCGCTGCCAGCGGCACCCCGCGTACCGTGGTCACGCCATGCGCCAGCCACAGCTTGTAGGCATAGCTTGCGTCCGGCGCCTTGTCGGATCCGGGCAGATGGACGTGCATGTCGGTAAAGCCGGGCATGACGTACATGCCGGTTGCGTCGATTTCATAGCCAGCGTCATGCGGCGCACGATTGGCGGCAGAGGGAAGGCCCGGCCAGCCAGACTGGCTGATCGAGGTGATGCGATTGCCCTCGACGACGATGTCATAGCGTCCCCGCGGCGGCGCGCCGGTGCCGTCGATGATCGTCGCGTTGCGGATCACCATCTTGCGGAAAGGTCCCGCTCCGTCACCCGGCCCCCGCGCTGGCGCCCCGACCGTTACGGGAAACGCGGATGCGGCCGGTGCCGGCTTGTCCTTCGTTCCTTCCTGGTGCGCGGCGGCAGGTGCCGCCAGCAAGAGAGTCGCAAGCACGAGTTTCGTAAGTTTCCGCCTCATGGATCTGCTTCCCCTTTTCTTGTATCACTATTCCCAGACGCAGCACGGACGCGTCTTCACGCAAGGATTTGCCGCCGGGCCGATCCTGCCCGGCCCGTCATTTCCAGCAATCCGGACGGCAGGTCGCCTGCCGCCCGGACCCGATCAAGGCAAAGGAACGCCCTCTTCCGGCATGCCCATGCGCCGCTTTTCGGATTTTACCATCTCAGCAACGTCGGCGAGCAACTTTTTGGCATCATAGACGATGCCATCCTTGATCGTGTAGCTGACGCCGCCGACGCGCTCCAGTTTTTGCGTCTGCTCGTTGAGACGCAGCGCGCCGGTTCCGTAAAGCGTCTTGAAGTTCTGGAGCGGATTTTCCTTGACCAGCACCATGTCGGCCAGCTTTCCGACCCGGACCGTCCCGGTCGGCGGCACGGCAACGCCCTTGGGTTCATAAAGGGTCAGCGCCCCGTTCAACGTGGCCGCCTGGACGACCTGCAGGGGGTTGAAACCGGCTTCCTGAAGCATTTCCAGTTCTTCGATATAGCCAAAGCCATAGGTCTTGAAGATGAACCCGGAATCCGATCCCGTCGTCACACGACCACCGATATTTTTGTAATCGTTCAGCAGGTGCATGAACTTGCCGTAGAAATTGCGCCAGCGGACTTCTCTTTCCGTCGTCCAGTCAAAGAAATAGGATCCATGATTTTCCCGCGACGACTGGAAGAAATTCCAGAGTTGCGGCATGGTGTAGCTCGCATGCCAGTCCGCATTTCGCGCATGCATCAGATCGCGCGACGCGGCATAGATCGTCATCGTCGGGTCAAAGGTGACGCCGTTCTTCTTCTGGATCTCCAGATATGCCTTCCACTCGTCCGAACCCGGTTCAAAGCTCTCGCGGGCAAGGTTCGCGACATCGCCAAAGCGATGCTGTTCGTCCATATAATTGTAGCCGGGATCCCAATCCTGGATCGGGCCGTTCTTCAGCAGCGATTCCATATGGCCGTAAAAATGGGTCACGGTGCCAAGCCCGGCCTCGCTGGCGCGGCGCGCATCCATGCGGCCGACGCCGATCTGCGACAGATGCGCCACCGTCCCGAGATGCTGGATCTTCGCTTCGTCGAAAATGGCTTCCAGCACTTCGGGCGGCTGGTTCGGGTCGCCGGTCACCTTGATGCCGTCAATCCCGGCTTTGGCGGCCCAGCGCACCCATTCCCGCGCCTTTTCCGGCGTGTTCGTCAGACCGCCCGTCCATCCTTTCCCCGTGCCGGGGCGGTGATAGGAAAAGATGCGCGGCGCGACGATCTCGTTGCGCGCCGAGCGCCCGCGTTCGCTGAGCGAAATCTCGAACGGCGCCAGATCCACGCCGCGAACCGAGGTGACGCCATGCGCCAGCCAGAGCTTGTAGGAATAGCTGAGGTCGGGCGCCTTGTCGTCGGACGATCCGTGGACATGCATGTCGATGAAACCGGGCAGCATGAACATGCCCGTGGCATCGAGTTCATAGTCGGCATCCCGCGGCGCCCGACCGCCGACCAGCGGCAAGCCCGGTGTGCCGGCGGCCTCGATCGACGTGATGATATTATTTTCCACGACGATGTCGACGGGACCCCGCGGCGGGGCGCCGCTGCCGTCGATCAGGGTCACGCTGCGGATGACCATCTTGCGGAAGGGCCCCAAGCCCTCGCCTGGCTGCCTCGCTGGCGCCGGATTGGCGCCGGCGCGGGGCTTCACCGCCTGTGCCGCAGGCGCCGCGGTCTGCGCCTGCACGCCCGCGACCGGCAAGGACCCCAGAAAGGCGGCGACGCCAACCATCAGCGCCCGCCGTGCGACCCGTTCGAACTTCTTCATCACCCGTATCTCCCCATTCGCATGCCCGTGGCAGCCCCGACACAGGGGGCATGCGGGGACGGAACGGCATCGCCGTTGCGCCCCCGCGCGACCTGTCAGTGGAACTTCTTCGTCAAGTTGATACCGATGGTACGCGGAGCCGCACCATGCGTGACCGTCAGGCCACCGGTATTGGAACTGCTCGACTTGGTCGTGATCGCGGCCGCGTCGAACAGATTGTTGACGTACAACTGCGCACTCCAGTTGCCGTCGGGTGCCTGCACCCCGACACGGGCGTTGAAGAGCGCATATTCATCGATCTTGCGGCGATAGGTATCGGTCGCCGCGAGCGTCGAATAGGATGATCCGACATAGCTGCCGTCGATGCGCAGGACACCATCGAGACTGTCGCTGAGCGGCCACATATAGTCGGCAGAGCCGCTGAGGTTCCACTTCGGAACATAGGGCAGGCGGTCGCCCTTGACCCCCGACGCCGTCACGATGGTGCTCACCTGATCTTCGGTAAGCCGTGCATCGGTGTAGCCGGCATTCGCCGTGAGCGTGAGCCCGGTCACCGGCATCGCGGTCAGTTCGGCTTCTGCCCCCTTGATCCGCGCCGCACCGACGTTCGAGATCAGACCGAAGACCGATCCGGTTCCCGTTGTGCGGGCTGAAACCTGCATGTTGGTCCAGTCGATCTGGTATCCGGTCAGGTTGACGTAAATTCCCCCGATCGGCTGACTCTTGAGACCGACCTCATAGTTCCAAAGGCTGTCCGCGGTATATCCCGCCATCTCTGCTGGCAGGCCGATGACCTGGTTGACGCCGCCCGGCCGGAACCCCTGCGCCGCCTGCACATAGATCATCAGGTCCCGGTTGAATTCATAGGACAGGTTGCCCTTGAAAACGAACCCGTTCTCCGTCGATTGCGCTTCGGTATAGGAGGTCACCACCGAGGCGTAGTGGATTTGCCCCTGTTCGACGACGCCGCCGACCGTCTTGTCATATTCATACCAGCGGGCACCGGCCGTGGCCGTCAGCTTGTCGAAGAATTTGTACGAGATTTCGGCGAAGAGCGCCTTCTGCTTCAGATGGTCCTTGATCGTGCGATCATAATAGATGTTCTCCGAAACGAACGGCAGCAATTTTCCGGTCGACTGGTCCGCCGCAACCAGGGTCGACCGTACGGACGTCTTGCGATCTTCCATATATCCGCCGACGGTCCAGGTGAACGGCCCGCTGCCGGTCGAGGTCAGTCGAATTTCGTTCGACCAGTTCTTCACGCTCTGAGGCTGATACAGGCTGGAATAGAGGATGGTATTCGTCAGATCCAGATAGGAGGCGAGCTGATCATCCGTGCAGGTCGCCGCGGTATTGCTCAGCAGATAGCGCGCGCAGCCGGCGGCTGTCGCACGGCCGTTGAACGTATCGCTGACATCACCGACGACGATCCTGTCGCGATCAAAATAGGTCGTCACCGCAGTCAGGGCGACAGGACCGAAGTCATAGCGCAGCGTGCCGCTGTAGATCCGGTTCTTGTCGTAATTGCCCGATTCCGACCGCTCATTGGTCACGTTGCGTTCGCCGGTTTCATAAAACCAGCGCGAAGAATCGGTCGAGACCTTGGTGAAATAGGCGCCGAGATCGATCGTCAGGTCGTCGGTCGGCGTGAAGCGCAGAAGCGCACGTCCGCTGTAGGAATAACCGTCGTTGATGTTCTTGGTGCCGTAAAAGCTGTTATCGACATAGCCAGCATATTGCTGATAACCGCCGACGAGGCGCAACGCGAGCTTGTCGTTCACGATCGGAACGTTGATCATCGCGTCGACCGAAGCGCCCGGGCTGCCGCCCTTGACAGTCGACATGTTGAAGCTGCCAGCACCTTCGAGGACATCGGTCTTCGGCTTTTCATAGATGATGCGGATGGTGCCGCCCATCGACCCGGAGCCATAGAGCGTGCCCTGCGGACCGCGCAGCACTTCGGCGCGCTCGACGTCGAAAACGCGAAAATCGGGCGTACTGCCGGCCGCGTCGCTGGAGGTGCTGACCGAGCCGGATACCGGTGACTCGTCATAATATACACCGGCCGTCGGTTCGCCCGACCCGACCACCCCGCGCAGGATGACGCGGCGATTGCCGGGGCCGTTGTCGACGATCCGCAAGCTGGGCGTATCCGTCGTCAGTTCGGTAAAACTTGTCTTGCCCGCGCGGGCCAGCGTGTCGCCGGTCACTGCCGAGATGGCAAGCGGCGTATCCTGAAGCCGGGTTCCGCGTTTCAGGGCCGTGTCGACGATCTCGCCGCCGCCCTGCGCACTGCTTTCTCCGCTTTCGCGACTTTCCTCGGTTTCGTCCT
>JASGDV010000154.1:0-6983 GCA_049841255.1 Sphingobium sp. | reverse complement strand
GAAATAGCCCTGTTCGCCCAGCAGTTCGAAATAGGCGCTGTGATAGGCGCGGCCCCGGTCGGTCACGACGCGCGTTTCGACGCGGCTTCCCCCGCTGTCGGAAACGACGCCGCGGGACACATAGGTGAAGCTGTTCTGAAGATAATTGTCGAAGCCGCCGCCGCCCGGATGCTCCTTCACATAGTCGATCGTCCATTTCCACACGGCGATGCGGGTCGACGCGCTTTCGTCGCTCTGGTGATTCTCGATGGTCGACATGCGCTGCGTGAAGCTGGCGGGCAGGAACGGGATGGAAGCCAGCGCCGCGACCAGCATCAGCGGGCCGTATAAGAATTTCCGTTTCGACCGCATCAGCATCATCCCCGCCAGCGCGGCGATGCAGATCAGGCCCGTGCGCGCTTCCGTGCCGACCGGCATCAGCAGGCAGGCGAAGCAAAGCGCATAGGCAAATCCCTTCACCCGCCAGTCGGGCGGAAACACCGTGCCATAGCGCGAGAGCCACAGGATGACGGGGATCAGCGATATGGCGACGCAGGAAATGATGCTGCCTTCATACAGGCCGCTATTATTGTTGACCATCAGGTTCAGCACGCCATAGCCGCCGCCCGACAGCGCCGTCTTCATGCCGCCGTTGATGATGATCGTGCTGGCGCACAGCACCATGAACAGCGCCAGCGCCTCGATCCGCAATTTCGTGCGGAGCGTCACCGGCAGGAAGATCGCGAAGACCAGCGCTTTCCAGACCCACGCCCATTTATGCGTCGCCTCCACCGGGAAATCCGCCGTCGCGGTCGTATAGGCGCACCAGCCCAGCAGGATCATCAGCAGAAGCTGCCGGAAAGAGAATCGGCAATCCTTCTTCTCGTCCACCAACAGCCATGCCCCCGCCGCGAGGACGAAGGCGATGGCTGAGATGGGGATGCTGTTCAGCAGAAAATAGCTGAGCCGCTGGGGCGAGACGATGTCGATATAGGCATAGACCACGATCAGCAGGAACGGCCGCCGGAAGCCCAGCAGGAAGAAAAGTCCAAGGAAGGCGACGAAGAACAGGTCACGCATCGCCGGACGGACCTTCCGCTTCGGGGTCGCGATCCAGATCCGCGCGCGACAGCAGCCGGAAGGCGACGATCATGATCGCGCCATGGCTGATGAGCAGGGACAGGGTGTCGATCATATTTCGTCTAAGGCTCCGCTATGCACGGGCTCTTCCTAGCGTGACAGAGTTGACGGGCCGTTAAACAATTTCTGCCAGACATGGGGCCCATGACGACACGCATCCTTCATGTGCTCGACCACAGCCTGCCCTTGCAGAGCGGCTATACCTTCCGCACGCGCGCCATCTTGCGGGCGCAGATGGCGAAAGGCTGGGACGTGCGGGGAATCACCGGCCACCGCCACGCCGCGCCGGGGCCGCTGGAACAGGTCGTGGACGGGCTGCGCTTTCATCGCACGCCCGGAGAGACGGCGACCGGCAACGCCCTGCTGCGCGAATGGCGGGACATTTCCGCTCATGCCGATGCTATCGAATCGCTGGTGCGGCGCTGGCGGCCGGACATCATCCATGCCCATTCCCCGGTGCTCAACGCCATCGCCGCCCAGCGAGTCGCGCGGCGGCACGGCATTCCCCTCGTCTATGAGATTCGCGCTTTCTGGGAGGATGCGGCGGTCGGCAACGGCACCGGCACGGAGGGTAGCCCCCGCTATTGGCTGACGCGCCAGCTCGAAACCCATGCGGTGCGGAGTGCCGACGCGGTCGCCGTGATCTGCGAAGGGCTGCGGTCCGATCTGATCGCGCGCGGTATCGACGCGCGCAAGATCATCGTATCGCCCAATGGTGTCGACATGGACCAATTCGGTGAGCCCGTCGCCCGCGATCCGGCTCTGACGGCGAAGCTGGGTCTGGAAGGCGCGGATGTCGTCGGCTTCATCGGCAGCTTTTACGACTATGAAGGACTGGACGACCTCATCGCCGCCATGCCCCGCCTCGTTCGGGCGCGGCCCAGGGCGAAGCTGCTGCTCGTGGGGGGAGGACCTTGCGAACAGGCGTTGCGCGACCGGGCCACCGCATCGCCCTTCGCCGATCATATCGTCTTCGTGGGCCGCGTGCCGCATACACAGGTCGAGGATTATTACGCGCAGGTCGATGTCCTCGCCTATCCGCGCAAGGCGATGCGCCTCACCGATCTGGTGACGCCGCTCAAGCCGCTGGAAGCCATGGCGCAGGGCAGGCTGGTCGCCGCGTCCAGCGTTGGCGGCCATCGCGAACTGATCGAGGATGGCGTCACCGGCACCCTGTTCGCGCCCGACGATCCGGCCGCTATCGCCGCCGCGCTGGCGGACATGTTCGCCGACCGGCAGTTCTGGGACGAGCGGCGGACCGCCGCGCGGGCCTTTGTCGAGCGGGAACGCAACTGGGCGTCGAATATCCTGCGTTACGAACCCGTCTATCAGCGTTTGCTGACAGCCGCGCCCGATGCGCGGGCGGCGGCGTGAAGGAAGGCTGCTGAACGATGGGTCGGCGCGGGAATCGGAACAAGGCCGTGGCGCTGGCGGTGCTGGGAGGTGCCGGAGCGGCGCTCGCCATGCTGTCGATGCCGGTCGGGCTGGTGGAGACGCTGATCGCGTCCACGGGCATTTCGGAAATCCTGCCGGCCGCCGCGCCTCCGTTGGGCATGACGGCCCGGCTGGCGCTGGCGTCGTTCGCGGCGCTGATGGCGATAGGAATCATGGGGGCCATGCGCCGCGAAGGGCGGTTTCTGGCTCTGGAACAGGAAGGACGCCCCGATGGCGTCCGGGGAGCAGGTAAAATGGGTTTTGCATTGTCCAGGCTGACGGCTTTCGCGCGGAGAAGGGGCCATCCTTCGGACCGCTTCGGCGAGCCTGTGCTGCGCCGCGCCGACGCGCATCCGGACGCGCCCGCGCGCGCGCCGATCTTCGCCAGCCGCGATTTCGACGGCCTCGACATTTTCGGGCGGAACAAGGCGTCCGGGCATGTTGCGGTGGAGGAAGAAGCCGAAAGCGTGGCGCAGGAGGCGGCTTCCCTCGGCCTGACATTGCCGAACGCGCCCGGACCTTTGTCGGACGAGGAACTGCTTGGATCGGGCGCGGCGCTGCCGCTTTCCGGCGCGGCCCCGGCGGAGGAGATGGACCTTCCCGAAGCGCGGGCTGAAGAAGATCATCCCGGAACGCCGGAAGAACCGGCTCTTTCCGATCAGGCGGAAGTGGCCCCGGTTTCTTCTACCGATCGCCAGTCCATCGCCGAACTGACCGCCCGGTTAGAACGGGGCCTTGCGGAACGCGCCCGCGTCAAGGGGGCAACCGGATCGCACCGGGTCATAGCGGACATGCCGGTCGCCGCTGCCGTGCCCGTGCGCAATGCCGTGGTGGAGGATATTGACGCGGCCCTGCGCGACGCGCTCGGGACTTTGCGGACGATGGCCGGGCGGGCGCGCTGAACGGCCCGCCGTCGCGCTCATCACCAATCCTCGATCGTCAGCGCCGAAAGCTCGATTTCGGTGCCCGTTTCCGTCGCGCGTTGATCGTCTATGACGATGTCGGCGACGAAATGCCGATTCAAATTCCATTCAGCCTCTTCGATGCCGTCCGCGAAGCGGGCGGCGCGCAGCGATGCGTCCGCGCCCTCCAGCGCCAGGACGATGACATGCCGGCGCCCCTGAAATAGCGCGCTGGCCCAAGGGCGGCTGGCCGCGCGCCGGACCGCCGCATCCTTCCCCGCGCGCTCCAGCAATTGTGTCAACAGGCGAGGCAGCGGATCGCCCGAATGATTTCCAGTCTCTCGATTTCGGACCAAATTCGTGGTCGCGAAGCCATGATCCATGCTTGTCATATGCCCGCACTCCTGCGATATGTGTTCATGAAATGTTCTATTCTTCGCGTCACCCGTTGGCCCGGTTCGCGGCCCCTGCGCAGGTCGAAGACCAGCCGCGGATCGCGTGCGCATTCGCGTCCGAAACGGGTCGGCGGAATATCATGTTCGCGCAGGAATTTTTCGATCGCGCGCAAAATCATCGTCCTCATTCTCCTCCTCCAGCCCGACTCGCCCTTTGCCAGTCGATAGGTATATTCCTATCTCATTCTCAATTTCCTACTTGTCTAGGAAAATTCCTTTCATTATGGATGAAACATGATCGGTAATGGAGAAGATCCCCGGGACGTGCTGGATCGGCTGATCGCCGAGCGGGGGGAGAATTATGCCGACCTTTCGCGCCTGCTCAGACGCAATCCGGCCTATATCCAGCAGTTCATCAAGCGCGGGACGCCCCGCAAGCTGGATGAAGAGGACCGGCGTGTCCTCGCCCGCTATTTCGGCGTGCCGGAGGAAATGCTGGGCGGCCGCGTCCCTTCTTTATCAGGCGCACCTTCGCGTTCGCGTTCCATTCCCGCCATCGTCGCGGTGCCGCGTCTGGCGCTGGGCGCTTCGGCGGGGGCGGGGACGTTCGACGAGGATGAACGGGCGGCGGGCGTCATGGCCTTCGACGCAAGCTGGCTGCGTCATATTGGCGTCCGTCCGCAGCGCGTCTCCATCATCCGCGTCGATGGCGAATCGATGGCCCCCACGCTGAGCGACGGCGACGAGATCATGGTGGACCATGATGACGGCGCGGAGCGGCTGCGCGACGGCGTTTATGTGCTGCGGCTCGACGGCGTCCTGATGGTGAAGCGGGTGGCGCTGGGGATGCGCCGCAACGCGATCAGCGTGCTCAGCGACAATGTGCATTATCCCGACTGGATCGACATCGATCCCGCTCTGGTCGACATCGTCGGGCGCGTCGTGTGGACGGGGCGCAGGCTGGTCTGAACAGGGGACTTTCCCTGTCCTATGTTGTCACATAGATAGTGGAGAATGATCGATAATGAAGCGGTGATCCGCAAGGCAAGGGAGTGGAGGGGGGCTCCGCTCGCGCTGGCGACGGTCGTGTCGACCTGGGGTTCTGCGCCGCGTCCGCGCGGCAGCCATATGATCGTGCACGGGGACGGCCGCTTCGAAGGCAGCATTTCCGGCGGCTGCGTGGAAGCGGACGTGCTTCAGCGCGCGGGGGATGTGATTGGCGGGCGTCCGGGGCATCTGCAAAGCTATGGCGTGACGGACGGCGACGCCTGGTCGGCGGGGCTTCCCTGCGGTGGGGAGATCAGCGTGCTGGTGCAGCCGGTCGCTGCCCAAGGCTTCCCGCCCGAGCTGTTCGACCGGATCGCGTCCGCCAGCGAGCAGGGCCGGTCCCTCACCTTGTCCACCGACCTTGAAACGGGTCTGACGGTGGAAGGGCCGGTCGAAGGACAATTCATCAGCCGTTACGACCCGCCCCGCCGCCTGCTGATCGTCGGCGCGGTGCAGATCGCCCAGTCCCTCGCTGCGCTGGCGCAGGCCATCGGCGTGACGCCGGTCGTCATCGACCCGCGCGGCCGCTTCCTGACGGAGGAACGCTTCCCCGGCATCATGCTGGACGACCGCTGGCCCGATGAGGCGATCGCTGCTCTTCATCCCGGCGAATCGACCGCCATCGTGACGCTCAGCCACGACATCAAGATCGACGATCCCGCCCTGACCGCCGCCTTGCGCGCGCCGACCGGCTATATCGCGGCGCTGGGATCGCGCAAAAGCCATGCCGCGCGGCTCGAACGCCTGACCGCCGCCGGTTTCATGGCGGATGATCTGGCCCGCATAGACGGCCCCGCCGGTCTGGACATCGGCGCGGTGGGGGCGGCGGAGATCGCCCTTTCCATCGCCGCGGGCATGATCGCGGGATTCAACGCCAACCGCTGACCCATTCGATCAGCAGCATTTCCCGCCATTCTTGCCGCCATAGCGCGCTTCCTGCCGCTCGCGGAACAATTGCGCCTCGCTCAGCGGCGGGATATCGGGATGATGTTCCCGCATATGGCGCAGATAGGCGTCATAGTCGGGCGCGCCGACCATGGCCCGCGCGATTTGCCGCAGGCGTGTAAGGAAAACGCTCATTCCGCCGCCGCCATCGCAGCCGGGATTTCCGTCGCGGTCGGCCGGTCCGCGCGCCGCGCCGCGATGCAGGTGCGGATGGTGAAGAACAGCAGCGACAGGACCACCGCCAGAAAGATCGCGCACAAGCCGGCGTCGATCCGGTCGTTGAAGACGATCTTCTCCATCTCCGCCATGGATTTGGCGGGCGCCAGCACTTCGCCCCGCGCGGCGGCTCCGGAAAATTTCGCCGCATGGGCGAGGAAGCCGACGGCGGGATCGGAGGAAAACAGCTTCAGCCATCCTGCGCTCACCGTGCAGATCAGCAGCCACGCTGTCGGGATCATCGTCACCCAGGCGAAGCGGTCCCGTTTCATGCGGAACAGCACCGCCGTCCCCAGCATCAGCGCGATGGCCGCGAGCATCTGGTTGGAAATGCCGAACACCGGCCAGAGCGTGTTCACGCCGCCCAGCGGATCGGTCACCCCCTGATGCAGGAAGAAACCCCAGGCCGCCACGCACAATCCTGTCGCGATGATGCCGGGCAGGGGGCTGGCTGTATCCTTGAAGCCCGGCACGGCCAGCCCGATCAGATCCTGCAACATGAAACGCCCCGCCCGCGTCCCCGCGTCCACGGCGGTCAGGATGAACAGCGCCTCGAACAGGATCGCGAAATGATACCAGAAAGCCTTCATCGCCGGTCCGCCGACGACATGGGAGAATATCTCCGCCATCGCCACCGCCAGCGTTGGCGCGCCGCCCGCGCGGGATATGATGCTGTGTTCGCCCACATCCTTCGCCGTCTGGAGGATGAGTCCCGGCTCGATCGGAAAGCCCATGCCGGTCACCGCCGCCGCCGCGTTCGCCGCGTCCGTGCCGATGACGGCGGCGGGGCTGTTCATCGTGAAATAGATGCCCGGATCGAGGATCGACGCGCCCACCAGCGCCATGATCGCGACGAAAGCCTCCATCAGCATCGCGCCATAGCCGATGATCGGGGCGTCGGCCTCGCTCGCGATCAGCTTGGGCG
>JASGDV010000153.1:0-3431 GCA_049841255.1 Sphingobium sp. | reverse complement strand
GCGCGGAAAGCCGCCATTTGCAGGCCGCCAGAACTGAATGTCGATTGGTCCTAGCCGCCGTTCCCGACTGCGCCGGGCGGCCTTGCTCGTCGTCACTGCCGTATCGACCAGGCGGCGCATCTCCTCGACGGTGCGGAAGATCATATGCTCGTCGACCTCGGCCTTTCCGTGCTCGCGCAGGCGCCTGAGGGCGAGCCGATGCTCCCACAGGCTGATCGGCGGATGCTGAAGGTCCAGATAGCTGACGTCGTAATAAACCCCGTCCGGCCCCAGCATATATATATCCGGCTCAGGTCGCGCGGATCATAGCGAACGATCATCGGCTCGCGCGTGCCGATCCAGCTTGGCAGAATGTCGGACCAGTAGCGGATCGAGTGCAGCTTGATGCCGTCGCGGCGGATCATCCGGCGCTCCATCGGCAGGAAGTCGATGAGGAACCGGCGCGGGTCCGGCACCTGTCTCGGTTCGCCCCGGCCAAGCTGCCGCTCGTCTCCCACGATCCCCCGTTTCCAGGCCGCCAGCGGCGTCGTGCCGATCCCGCGATGCAGGTCGTTGTGATAGATGCCCGCAACCGCCAGGCCGAGCCAGCGTTCGAGTTCGTCCATCGTCATGACGGCGCTCTTTTCAGGGTCGAGGTCGCCTTTCTCCTTGATGTTCGAGAAGGTCGTTCCGGGCAGCAGATGGACCTTACCCATCATCGTGCCGATCAGCCTTTCGATATGCCCGCCATAGTGCGGCGTCCTGACCGGCCGATAGTCGATGTCGATACCATATTGCTCGCAGCCGCGCCGCAGCGCCTCGGACCTAAACTCCTTGGCGTTGTCGAGGTGCAGGCGCTCAGGGATGCCGGAGACGGGCCAGGCCGCGTCGATGTCGCGCTCGGCCAGCCATCGTTCCTTCGGCAAGCCCATATGGCTCAGGCATAGCGCCACCGACGTCGCGCAGGGCGGTTCCAGCGACAGATGCAGGCCCGCCACGCAGCGGCTCGCCACATCGATTGCGAGGGTCAGCCAGGGCCGTTTGATCGGCGCTCGCGTCTCGCTGTCCACCACGATCACATCGACCAGCGTGTGGTCGATCTGGATCAGCGCCATCGGCCAGTCCGCCTCCAGCGAGCCGATTGCCGGTGCATAACGGTCTCGCGCCGCCTTGCGGCCTTCGCGGCTGCGCAGCGCATCGGCCGCATGCAGTCGTTCGACCCTGCGTTCGATGGTTGAACGGTGCGGCGGGAGAAGATGCACAGCGCGGCATTCCCTCTCGATCTCGCGCACCAGATCAGCGATCGTCACCTTCTGGCGCGTCATCCAGAAGCTCTTGATCGCGGCGTCGATGAGAGTGTCCATCTCGGCGCTGAGCCGCGTCCGCCCCCGCTCCGGCCCGCGAGTCCGGGGCAACAACCCCGTCAAGCGGGTGTCGGAACGGTAACGGCGAAGCAGAGCGTAGATATGCGTGCGCCCGCACCCAGTTCGGCCGCCGCCGCATACACGTCCTCTTGTGTCATGCGGTCACTCTCGGCGAGCCGCCGGATAATCGGTAACGAGCGACGCGCCTGTTCCCATGCCGCCGCATCGACCTGCGTGGGATCGGGCGCGATCATGTGAGCGCGATCCGGCTGTCGGGGCCAAGCGGATCGTTCATATCCACACGCAACAGGCCCCGCGCGATCATGCGCCAGATCACCGCAAGCGACGCCTGACGGGATGCGGGCAGCAGTCCTGCGAGCACGCCCAGGGTGACGCCCCTGCCATCGCTCACGAGCCTGACCGCCTGTTCGGCAATGGTCGCGTCGAGCGGAGCATCGCGCAGCGGCAGCAACCGTTTCGCCGCATCGAGGCGAGGTCCCCGGATATGCCGCTCGGTGAGGATTAGGAACCGGCCGCCATAGGGCTGGATAATCATCGCCAACGCCTTTTCCGGATCGTCCAGCCTGTAGATGCCCGTCACCGGGCGCGCGGCCAGCCGGGTGTCGGTCACGATGATCCGGCCGGCATACCAGGGCCGGATTTCGTCAATGACATCGGCGATGGATCGGTTCTCCGCCAGCACGTCTCCCCGCAGCCACGCCCCGACCAGTTGCGGCGGCGTCCTGCCGGTCCGTGCCCGATGCGCCGCGTCGATGCCAAGCCAGTCCCCGGCGCGAAGGTCGTGAACCGTCGCGGGCCGCGCGCCCGCGTCCTCGACCCGGACGCGCCCACGACTGACGGCAACGCTGGTGCCCTCGCCGATCATCCGCACGTCGAAGCTGGTCCCCAGCACGGTCGTCGTCACCTCGCCGGCCGCGACGATAAACGGCCGGTTCGAATCGGGCACGACATCGAACATCGCCTGCCCGGACAGGAGGCGCACCGTCCGCTTCCCGCCGCCATAGTCGATCGCAAGGGCGCTGTCCGGCCCAAGCTGAACCGTGCTGCCGTCCGCCAGCCGCACCTGCTCGATCCGGGCGGCGCCGGTCAGGTGATCGGCCCGCAAGCGCAGGCTGACGGAGGGAAGCGCCAGCGCGAAAGCGCCGGCGGCGGCTATCGCGGCGCCCGCGACACGCGCGCGGCGCTTGCGCCCTCCAGCCACGGCCCCCGCGCGGCGGAACCAGCCCCGCCGCCGCGCCGGAGCCGGCATCGTATAGGAACGCAATTCAGGCGGCGCGCGGTGAACCGCATCCATCGTCCCGCACATGCTTTGCCAGGCTTCGGCATGCAGCGGATCGGCGCGGAGCCAGTCCGCGAACCCGGCCTTCAAATCCTCGTCTGCTCGTCCTCGCGCAGGCGCACATACCAGTGCGAGGCTTGCCGGCGCGCTTCGCGCTCGTCAGCCGCCATTGACGGCCGCCCCGGCGCAATGGGCACCACGAGGCGCAAACAGGGCGAGCGCGCGGGTCTCATGCTGTCTAGATGCTTGGCGCGGCCGCTTTTCCAAAATTTCTATCTTCGCCCCCATCATCACCCGTGCCGTTTGCGGCGCTCGTCGCAGAGTTGCATGGCCTCCGTCACCAGCAAATGCGCCAGCGACGTCGAAATCCATGAGGTTCGCCGCCAGCGCGAGGACTGGCAGCGGGACGCCACCCGCGATCTGGCGACCGGCAGAACCGGCGATGCGATCCATACTTATGATCGTCACGACATGGTGCATGAGGCACAGACGCGGGAACAGGCCCGCGACGATCTGATAGACCGCTGGGACCGCGACCGGCAAGCGTCATCGGACAGCAGCCGCATCATGCTCACCCATACCAATGCCGAGGTGCGGGAACTCAACGAGGCCGCCCGCGACCGGATGCGGGACGCTGGCGATCTTGGCGAGGACGTGCGCGTCACCGTCGAGCGCGGCGGGCGCAGCTTCGCTAGCGGGGATCGCGTCATGTTCCTGCAAAACGAGCGCGGGCTTGGCGTGAAGAACGGCACGCTGGGCACCATCGAGCAGGTCAGCACCAATAGCAT
>JASGDV010000152.1:0-3731 GCA_049841255.1 Sphingobium sp. | reverse complement strand
GGCCACGCCATTCTGACGGCGCATCCCCCTCACCCAGCTACGACTAAGGCAGCATGCTGCCCAAGTCTCCGCAACCCTCTCCCCGAAGGGGCGAGGGAGGGGCTTATGTCCGCAATCCACCCAAACCCCCTCGTCCCCCAATCCCCAAAAGAAAAGAGCGCGGGCGGGACATCTTCCCGGCCGCGCCCTTTTCTTTCCGTCTCAGGCCGTGTCAGGCGCGTTCGAAGATCGCCGCCATGCCCTGACCGCCGCCGATGCACATCGTCTCAAGCCCGTAGCGCGACCCGCGCCGCTGCATTTCATGCACCAGCGTGGTCATGATCCGCACGCCCGTGGCGCCGATGGGATGGCCCAGCGAAATGCCCGACCCGTTGACGTTGAGCTTGTCGCGCTCGTCCCATTCCAGCCCCTTGAGCACGGAGAGAACCTGCACCGCGAACGCTTCGTTCACTTCCACAAGGTCCATGTCCGCCATAGAAAGCCCGGACTTGCCCAGCAGCTTCTTCACCGCCGGGACCGGCCCGATGCCCATCCGCGCCGGGTCGCAGCCAGCCGCGCTCCAGCCATTGAGGAATGCAATCGGCTCCAGCCCCAGTTCGGCCAGCTTGTCCTCCGCTACGATCAGGCAGGCGGCGGCAGCGTCATTCTGCTGCGCGGCATTGCCCGCCGTCACCGTGCCGTCCTTCATGATCGGGCGCAGCTTGGCCAGCGATTCGACGGTGGTTTCCGCGCGGATGCCTTCATCCTTTTCGAACAGCACGGGATCGCCCTTGCGCTGCGGCACGGGCACCGGGACCACTTCCTGCGCGAAGCGGCCGTCGGCCCATGCGGCGGCGGCGCGCTGCTGGCTGGCGGCGGCGAAGGCGTCGGATTCCTCGCGACTCACACCATAATCCTTCGCCAGATTCTCCGCCGTCTCTATCATGCCGGAGATATAGCCGAAGCGTTCCACCGGCTGCGACCGCTCCCGCCCGCGATCCAGCCGGTCGTAAAGCTGCGTCGAACCCGAACGCTTCCCCCAACGCATGTCGGTCGTATAATATTCGATCCGGCTCATGCTCTCGACGCCGCCCGCAAGGACCACGTCGCACACGCCGGTTTCCACCATCATCGCGGCGGTGACGAGCGACTGAAGCCCGCCGCCGCACCGGCGATCAAGCTGCATCCCCGGCACCTCGATCGGCAGCCCCGCCGCCAGCGCGACCCAGCGCCCGATGCACGGCGTTTCGCTATTGGCATAGGACTGGGCGAAGACCACATCCTCGATCCGCGCGGGATCGAGGCCGGACCGCTCCAGCACCGCGTTGGTGACGATCCCGCCCAGCGTTTCCACCGGCACGTCCCTGAGCGTCCCGCCGAACGCGCCGACAGGCGTGCGGACGGGACTGACGATAGCGGCGCGGCGCATCAATAGCTCCTCGGCATGCCCAGCACATGCTCGGCCAGGAAGGACATGATGAGGTTGGTGGAGATCGGCGCGACCTGATACAGGCGCGTCTCGCGGAACTTGCGCTCCACATCATATTCCTCGGCGAAGCCGAAGCCGCCATGGGTCTGGATGCAGACATTGCCCGCTTCGACCGAAGCGTCGGCCGCCAGCAGCTTGGCCATGTTCGCCTCGGCCCCGTTGGGGATGCCCTTTTCATACATGCGGGCGGCTTCATGCACCATCAGCTCGGCGGCGCGCATATTGGCGTAGGCGCGGGCGATGGGGAAGGACACGCCCTGATTGCCGCCGATGGCCTTGCCGAACACATGGCGTTCCTTGGCATAATCGACCGATTTCTTCGTGAACCATTTGGCGTCGCCCACGCATTCGGCGGCGATCAGCACACGCTCGGCGTTCATGCCCGACAGGATGTAACGGAAGCCCTTGCCTTCCTCGCCCAGCAGGTTCGCGGCGGGAATCCGCATATTGTCGAAGAAGACTTCGGTCGTCGCATGGTTCATCATCGTGCGGATCGGGCGGATGGTCAGCGATCCGTCGGCCAGCGCCTTCTTCATGTCGACGATGAAGGTCGAAAGCCCCTCGGTCTTCTTCGCCGTCTGATCGCGCGGCGTGGTGCGGGCCAGCAGCAGCATCAGGTCCGAATGTTCGGCGCGGCTGGTCCAGATCTTCTGGCCGTTCACGACAAATTCGTCGCCATCGCGCTGGGCGAAGGTGCGCAGCGCCGTGGTGTCGGTGCCGCTGGTCGGCTCGGTCACGCCGAATGCCTGCAAGCGCAGTTCGCCGGTCGCGATCTTGGGCAGATATTGCTTCTTCTGCTCTTCCGAACCGTGGCGCAGAATGGTGCCCATCGTGTACATCTGCGCGTGGCAGGCGCCGCCGTTGCAGCCTTCCGCCTGGATCGTCTCCAGGATCGCCGCCGCCGCGCCCAGGCCCAGGCCCGAGCCGCCATATTCCTCGGGGATCAGGACCGACAGATAACCCGCCTCGGTCAGCGCCTTGACGAACTCGGTCGGATATTCGCGCTTCGCGTCCAGCTCGCGCCAATATTCGCCGGGGAAATTGGCGCACAGGCGGCGGACGCCCTCGCGGATTTCGGCATATTCGTCATTGTCAAAAGGGCTGAGGATCATTGGTCGGTTCCATATTGGGTTTGACGGGATTTTTCTGGAAAACGGGGGCCGCGATACGGCCGGTCCGCATCAGGATGGGGGTGGCCCGGCGGGCGGATATGACTCACTCTTCCTGTCCGATGGCATCTTCTCTCCCCCTGATTGCCTTTTTAACGCGCGTTAGAAAAGGGCAAACCGGCCGAATCCTGTCTGCGGCATAGGGCTATCCTATGGAGATCGGCGGATCAATCCGTGGCAATGCGTCGCGGGCCGGAAATGGAATCCGTTCGGAAAAGGGAGATAGGACCGATGTCCAGGGCACTGGAAGGCATCACCGTCGTCACGCTGGAGCAGGCCGTGGCCGCTCCCCTCGCAACCAGCCGTCTGGCCGATGCCGGCGCGCGCGTCATCAAGCTGGAGCGGGCGGAGGGCGATTTCGCGCGCGGCTATGACGATTATGCCCGCGGCCATTCGACCTATTTCACATGGCTCAACCGCGGCAAGGAATCCTGCCGGGTCGACCTGTCGACGCAGGCGGACCTGTCGCTGGTCCACGCCATGCTCGAAAAAGCCGATATATTCGTGCAGAATCTGGGACCGGGCGCGACCGACCGGCTGGGGCTGGGCGCGGAAAAGCTGCGTTCGCTCTATCCCCGCCTCATCGTCTGCGACATTCGCGGCTATGCCGCCGGGACGCCGCAGGCCAACCGTAAGGCCTATGACCTGATGATTCAGGCGGAGGCGGGCCTTGCCTCGCTGACGGGCACCGAATCGTCGGGGCCGAGCCGCGTGGGCGTGTCGATTTCGGACATCACCACCGGCATGACCGCCCATGCCCAGATCCTCGAAGCCCTGTTCGTGCGGGAGCGGACGGGCAAGGGCTGCCATATCTCCGTCGCGCTGTTCGACGTGACGGCGGAGATCATGAGCATCCCCTATATCGCGACGAAGAATGGCGGGCGGGAGCCGCGCCGCGTCGGTCTCGCCCATCCGTCCATCGCCCCTTATGGCGCGTTCGATCTGGTGGACGGACCGCTGCTGATGGCGGTGCAGAGCGAGCGCGAATGGGCGCAGTTCTGCGACGGCGTAATCCAGATGCCGGAACTCGCCACTGACCCGCGCTTCACCCCCAATGCGCGGCGCGTGGAAAACCGCCCCGCGCTGGATGCCAT
>JASGDV010000151.1:0-7458 GCA_049841255.1 Sphingobium sp. | reverse complement strand
GTTAGAGGTTGTTCTGATGAGATAGAAGTGTGCCGTGCTACAGCGATGGCAGGAGCCCAGATCGAACGGCAGGGCTGGAATCCTGCCTTCGCAGGAGCACGTTTCCTTATGGAGCAAAAGGAATCCCGACAATCAACGCTGGGCGTTGGCGCGGGCTTCCCATTGCTGCTGGCAGGCGGGGGTCAGCTTGTCCTTCTTCCAGCATTTCTTGTCGAAGGAAGGTAGCGCCACCGCATAGTCATGGCCGGGAACGCCATAATATTGCTCGCCCGCCACGATCAGGGACTTCTTGATCGACGCCAGGCCGGTGCGCGCCACTTCATATAGCTTGCCGCGATCCGCGAAGATCGCCTGACGCCCGACTTCGCCCGCCGCCTGACAGAAACCGCGCTGCGCCTGCACCGTCGAATAGCCGGAATAGATGCGCGTGCCATATTGGTCGGCGGCGGACTGGCCGGCCTTGCCCTTGCCCACGGTGCGCTGGAAATAGCCCAGCACCGTCGCCATCGCCGCGTCGAGTTCCGCGTCATGATGGGCGATCATCGCATTATAATTGCTGATCGCGAGCAAGGTCGGTTCGAACTGGCATTGCAGGGCTGCGACATTCAGCGCCGCGCGCAGGTTCCACACAAGGCCCGCGCGGATTTCCGCCGCCGTGGCGCCCGGCAGGCCCAGAGCGGTGGCGGCCTGATCGTCCGTGAGCGGCGGCGCGCTCATGTCCGGAGGCGACCAGTAGAATTGCGCGGCGGCGGGCTGAACCGAAAGCGACGCGGCGGCAAGGGCCAGGGCGGGAAACAGGCGGCGGGCGGCAAAGCGGAACGTCATCGAAAATCCTTCTCCGAAGAAGGGTGGGATAACACCCATCTGCGTTTCGGTCACTAGCACAAGAATAATTGCGAACTCACTATTTCGCGATGGCGGGTTTTGACCCAAACCCGCCATTCCCTCACCCCGCCCGGTTCGCCACCAGATGCTCGACCACCGCCGGATCGGCCAGCGTGCTGGTGTCCCCCAGCGCTTGCGGTGATGTCTCACCTTCCGCGATCTTGCGCAGGATGCGGCGCATGATCTTGCCGGAGCGCGTCTTGGGCAGGCCGGGCGCGAACTGGATGACGTCGGGCGTGGCGATGGGGCCGATCTCGGTCCGCACCCATGCCGCCAGCGTCTTGCGCAGGTCCTCGCTCGGCTCCTCATGCGCGTTCAGCGTCACATAGGCGTAGATGCCCTGCCCCTTGATGTCGTGCGGGCAGCCGACCACCGCCGCCTCCGCCACGCTTTCATGCAGAACCAGCGCGCTTTCGACCTCCGCCGTGCCCATGCGGTGTCCGGACACGTTGATGACGTCATCCACGCGGCCCGTGATCCAGTAATAGCCGTCCTCGTCCCGTCGCGCGCCGTCGCCGGTCGTATATTTGCCGGGAAAAGTCGAGAAATAGGTCTGGAAGAAGCGCGCATGATCGCCCCAGACCGTCCGCATCTGTCCCGGCCAGCTTCGCGCGATGACCAGATTGCCCTCGGCCGCGCCATGCAGCACCTGCCCTTCGCCGTCCACGATCTGCGGCACGACGCCGGGCAGGGGGAAGGTGGCGGAACCGGGTTTCAGGTCCGTCGCTCCCGGCATCGGCGCGATCATCGCCGCGCCCGTCTCGGTCTGCCACCATGTGTCGATGATCGGGCAGCGGTCCTCTCCCACGACATGATGATACCAGCGCCACGCCTCCGGATTGATCGGCTCGCCCACCGTGCCCAGCAGGCGCAGCGACTGGCGGCCGGTGCGCGTGACGAACTCGTCACCCTCCCGCATCAGCGCGCGCAGCGCGGTGGGCGCGGTGAAGAGGGTGTGCACCCGATGCCGGTCCACCACTTCCCAGATGCGGCTGGGCGTCGGCCAGTTGGGCACGCCTTCATACATCAGCGTCGTCGCCCCGTTCGCCAGCGGCCCATAGACGATATAGCTGTGCCCCGTGACCCAGCCGATGTCCGCCGCGCACCAATAGATGTCGCCCGGCCGGTAATCGAAGCACAGCTCATGGGTGAGCGCGGCCCAGAGCAGATAGCCGCCGCTCGTATGCAGCACCCCCTTGGGCTTGCCCGTCGAACCGGAGGTGTAGAGGATGAAGAGCGGGTCTTCCGCGCTCATGCGTTCGGGCGGGCAGTCGGCGGAGACGCGCGCCGCTTCCTCATGCAGCCACAGGTCGCGCCCGTCCTTCATCGCGACGGACCCGCCGGTCGCCTTCACCACGACCACCCGCTTCACGCTGGCGCATTCGTCGAGCGCGGCGTCGACATTGGCCTTGAGCGGCACTTTCCTGCCCGCGCGCCGTCCTTCGTCGGCGGTGATGACGATGGTCGAATCGCAGTCGACGATGCGCCCGGCCAGCGCCTCGGGCGAAAAGCCGCCGAAGACGACGCTATGGATCGCCCCGATCCGCGCGCAGGCGAGCAGGGCGCAGGCCGCTTCGGGGATCATCGGAAGGTAGATGGTGATCCGGTCGCCCTTCTTCGCGCCCGCGCCCTTCAGCACATTGGCGAAGCGGCAAACCTCCTCATGCACCTGCCGATATGTGTAGCGGCGCGGTTCTTCTTCCGGGGAATCGGGTTCCCAGACGATTGCGACCTGATCGCCGCGCGCCGCCAGATGCCGGTCGATGCAATTGACGCTGACGTTGAGTTCCCCGTCCGCGAACCATCTGACGCCGAAATCCGCCTCGTCGAAGCTGCTCTCGTCGGCGCGCGTGGGCGGCGTGATCCAGTCCAGCCGCTTCGCCCGATCCAGCCAATAAGCTTCGCTGTCCTCGATCGATCGCTTATAGTCCGCCGCCCGTCCTTCCAGGTTCAGCAGCGCTTCCTTCGCCCATGCCGGGGGAACGGGGAAGAAATCGTCAGACATGGGGCATCCTTTCCTTATGGCGATCTCGCTTTCCTCTATCCTAGGACGCGACGAGCGAAACCGAAAGATGGATCGACCCGGCCTTTCCGGCACATTGTTTCGCAAACGCTACAGGATTTCCCTATTTTGCCGCTTTCCCATCGCCGCGCGCGCGCCTAACAGACAGGGACATGTGGCAGCTTTATCAATTCCCGCTCTGTCCCTTTTCCCGCAAGGTGCGTCTTCTGCTGGGCGAGAAAGGCGTGGGCTATGACCTTGTGCGCGAATCGCCCTGGGAGGCGCGCGACGAGTTTCTCGATCTCAATCCGGCGGGAACGACGCCCGTCATGGTGGATAGCGAAAAGGGCCTGACTCTGCTCGACAGCCAGGCGATCTGCGAATATTTCGAGGAGACGGTGGAGAAGTTCCCGCTCATTTCCGGCACGGCGGCGGGGCGGGCGGAAGTGCGGCGGCTGACCGCCTTTTTCGACCAGAATTTCCATGCCGACGTGGTCGGCCCGCTGCTCCATGAACGGATGAAGAAGCGCCTGATCGAACGCGCCCCGCCCGATGCCCGCGTCCTGCGCGAAGCGATGCGGCGGGCGAACAACCATATGGATTATATGGATTATCTTCTCGACCATCGCGCCTGGATGGCGGGAGGGACGCTCAGCCTAGCCGACATCGCGGCGGCGGCGCATCTGTCGGTCGCGGACTATCTGGGCGGGATCGACTGGACGGGCCATGAAACGGTGAAGCGCTGGTATGCGGGCTTCAAGTCGCGTCCGTCCTTCCGCCCCCTGTTGTCGGAGCGGATGGAGGTGATCGTGCCCCCGTCCCATTATGAAAAGCCGGATTTCTAAAAGCCCGGTCTTTCCGTCAGATGGCCATGGCGCCTGCGATCCGTGGTTTTGCGTTGGCGGGTTTCAGCCAGAAGGGCACATCCAACCTTCGTCATCCCAGCGAAAGCTGGGATCCCTCTTCTTTGGCATTAGTCAGGATCAAAGAGATCCCAGCTTTCGCTGGGATGACGGAAATAAGTGTCCGCAATCCACCCTTGACCGCCTGCCGCAGCGGATTTGCGAACTGTGCCATCCTTATTCCCATGGATGGTTCGAGGAAGGCGCTGCCATCCCCGATGGCCCGCCTAACCGCAATTCGTGCGTTCGGTCACGATCAGGGTCAGGATCTTCCACTGATTGTCCTCGCGGACCAGCCCGAAATTATTGATGCCGCATTGCACGACTTTTCCGTTGATCGAGAAGGCGAAAGGCGACCAGACGACGGCGGAGGCTCCCTCGACCGAAACCGATATGTCGGTCAGCTTTTCCTCGTAACGGTCCGGGGTCGGCGCAAAATATTCCTTTGCGATTTCCTGCCACGTCTTGCGCTGGAGGCTGCTCGTGCCGTCGGCATTTTCCGCCACGGCGAACACGAATCCTTCGGGCCGCACTTCACGGTCCACCACGCCCGCGTCATGGTCGGCGACCCCCTTGAGCAGCCTTTCCACCGGCGCCAGCACTTCGGCGGAAGCGGCCGGAGGGGCGCCCTGGGGCGACGATAAAGCAAGCAGAACGGCCAAGGATATCATTGCACTCTCCCATTCGACGGATGATCGCGGCGCTGGATGGAAGAATGGCGGTGTCCGCTTTGCTCTCCGGACATCGACCGGCCTTCCCCCTGACGGCCGGATATATGTTATCACATCGATGCCGAAATCCGCAATTCGCTTCCGCAAACAGGCGATGGAGGCGAAGGCAGAACAGAAGGGCGGCATTCGCGGCACCGGATTTTGTAAATTTTCCTACGGCCGCGTTAACCAAATATTGGCATAAGGCTTGCTCTAATGATCCCCGCTAGCAAAGGGGATTGTTCACAGTGTCGGCATTTGCGGACATCACGGTAACGGCGGCTTCGACCGGCAATCGCGTCACCAACGCGATCGCCATGGCGAGCCGCAGGACGGGCGTCGATTTCGGTTACCTGCTGGGGCAGGCCAAGATCGAAAGCAGCCTGAACCCCAACGCGCGCGCGTCGACTTCGTCCGCGCGGGGGCTTTATCAGTTCATCGACCAGAGCTGGCTTGCCGTCATCGACAAGCATGGCAGCGAATATGGCCTTGGCTGGGCGGCCGATGCGGTCAGCCGGGGCGCCAATGGCCGCTATTATGTGTCGGACCCGGATTTGCGGAAGCAGATACTGGACCTGCGCAACCATCCGGAGACGGCTTCGGTCATGGCGGCGGAACATGCCGCTGACAACAAGGCCTATCTGGAACAGCGGCTGGGGCGCGAAGCGCAGCCGGTCGACCTTTATCTGGCGCATTTTCTGGGCGTGGGGGGCGCGGCGAAGTTCCTTTCCACCCATGACCGCGCGCCCGGCGCCACGGCGGCCTCGCTGTTTCCGGCGGCGGCGCGGGCCAATCGATCGATCTTCTACGACAAGCAGGGCAACGCCCGCAGCTTCGCCGAAATCCGCGACCGCTTTAACGCCAAATTGCAGAAGGGCATGGATTCGCTGGGCGGGGAGGTGCGCTATGCCGACGCGGCGCTGCCCTCCGGCGCCGCGACCGTCCAGCCCGCCGACTATGTGCGGATCGAAACCCAGCGCCTCGCCAGCGCGGCCGATGTCACCGTCACGCCGCAGCCGCAGACGGCGCGCCTCGCCTATCTCATGCTCGCCACCCTCGGAAGGTAACGGCTTTTTATGACTCCCGCCCAAGTCAAAGCGAAGATCTGGATGAACGCCGCCAAGGGCGCGGTGCTGCCCATCGCGACGTTGATGGTCGTGCTGTTCATGATGGTGCCGGTGCCCGCGGCCATGCTGGACATCGGGTTCATCACCAACATCATGATTTCCCTCGCGGTGCTGATGGTGGCGCTGAACGCGGCCAAGCCGCTCGATTTTTCGAGTTTTCCGACGGTGCTGCTGTTCGCGACATTGCTGCGGCTGGCGCTCAACGTGGCGTCCACGCGCGTCGTGCTGGTCAGCGGCCATGAAGGATCGGACGCGGCGGGGCATGTGATCGAAGCCTTCGGCCATTTCCTGATCGGCGGCGATTATGTCGTCGGCATCTTCGTCTTCGCGATCCTGATGATCATCAACCTCGTCGTCATCACCAAGGGCGCGGGACGCGTGTCGGAAGTCAGCGCGCGCTTCACCCTGGACGCCTTGCCGGGCAAGCAGATGGCCATCGACGCCGATCTGAACGCGGGTCTGCTGACGCCGGAGGAAGCCAAGGTCCGCCGCAGGGAAGTGGCGACCGAAGCGGATTTCTACGGCTCCATGGACGGCGCGAGCAAGTTCGTGAAGGGCGATGCGGTGGCGGGCATATTGATCCTGGCCATCAACATCGTGGGCGGCATCATCCTGGGCGTGGTGAGCCATGGCCTGTCAATGAGCGACGCGGCGCAGACCTATATCATCCTTGCCATCGGCGACGCGCTGGTGGCGCAGGTGCCCGCGCTGCTGCTTTCCATCGCGGCGGCGGCCATCGTCACCCGCGTCGGCAGCGAGCAGGACCTGGGCGGCCAGATCACCAGCCAGTTCGGTTCGGGCCGGGCATGGGTGCCGGTGGCGGCGATCCTCGGCTTCCTGGGCGTGCTGCCGGGGATGCCGCATATGATCATCCTGCCCGCCGCGGCGGTGGCCGGCTTCATCGCCTGGCAGCTCCGCAAGGCGAGCCAGCGCAAGGCGGCGGAACCCGCTCCCATGCCGGAGCCCGCCAATCCGGCGCTGATCGAATGGGACGATGTGTCGGACGGCGCGATATTGGGACTGGAGATCGGCTATGGCCTCATCGGGCTGGTCGACGAGCGCAAGGGCGCGCCGCTGATGGCGCGGATCACCGGCATCCGGCGGCAGCTTTCCAAGGAATTGGGCTTCGTCGTGCCGATGGTGCGGGTGAAGGACAATCTGTCGCTGGAACCCCATCAATATCGCATCACCATCGCGGGCGTGGTCGTGGGCGAGGATGAAATCTGGCCCGACGACCTGCTGGCGCTGGATAGCGGCGCGCTGGAAGGCACGGTGTCCGGGCGTGAGACGAAAGATCCGACCTTCGGGCTGGAAGCGGTGTGGATTTCGCCCGCCAAGCGCAGCGAAGCGGTGATCGCGGGCTATACGGTGGTCGATCCGCCGACGGTGGTGGCGACGCATCTCAATCAACTGATCGCCATGAATGCGAGCGAGATGTTCGGGCTGGACGAGGCGCGCAAGCTGCTCGACAATCTGAAGGACGCCGCGCCGCAACTGGTGGACGGGCTGACGCCGGGGCTGCTGAGCCTCACGCAGATTTCCGCGCTGTGCCGCGCGCTGCTGGCCGAAGGGATCGCGCTCAAGGACTTCCGCCGCATCTGCGAGGCGATGGTCGACGCCGCGCGGCCCGACATGACGCATGAACAGCTTGTGGAAGCGGTGCGGCAGCGGATCGGGGCGCTCATCATCCAGGGGTTGGTGCCGGTGAAGATGCCGCTGCCGGTCATCACGCTGGACGGCGATCTGGAGGCGCTGCTGGCGCAGGCGATGCGGGTCGCGGGAGACGCCAAGCATCCGATCGAACCGGCGCTTGCCAACCGCATCATCGAGGC
>JASGDV010000150.1:0-5042 GCA_049841255.1 Sphingobium sp. | reverse complement strand
CCTGCGAAGGCAGGAGCCCAATTCTGCCGTTTGATCTGGGCTCCTGCCTTCGCAGGAGCACGGTGCACTTCAATTTAGGTGTATTTCCGACACTTTTCTTCGTCATGCCAGCGGAAGCTGGCATCTCTCTTCTTGAGGCGCAATCAGACACCAAAAGAGATCCCAGCTTTCGCTGGGATGACGAAGGGGGTGGATGTCCGCCTTGGCCGAATCCCGCCATCGCAAGGCTGGGGATTGGCGCAATGGATAATCGCCTTGATTTTTGCACCATGATACAGAATCATGCCCGATGAGCCGCAAGGAGACGGTCGATGCAGGGCATGGGAGAGGGCGCTTGTCCCTTTGAATTCAATATGGACCCGGCGACCTTCAAGGTCGGGGATCAGGTCAGCTATCGCGTGACGGGCAGTCTGGAAGGGATGCCCTTTGCCGGGGTGCTGCTGGAAGTGCATGAGGATCATGTGGTGCTGACATCCGATCCCGCCGACAAGGCGAGCCGGATGCGCGCCACCCGTGAAAGCCGTCCGGTCGTCCGCGAAGAGGATGTGTGCTGACGCGACGGCGTTGACCGCCCCATGCCGTCTGTGCCAGAGCCGCGCTGCGGCCTGAGCAGGCGATTTTTGTGTGAGTTTTTCTTCTCCTTCCCGATCCGATTTCAGGGAGCGCGCAGGCGGGCTGGCCTTTGCGCTGGGGCTGAACGCGCTGTTGCTGCTGGCGCTGCTGACGCTGGCGCCGAAGATGCAGGCGCCGCCGGTCGATCCGCGCAACCCGGTGACGTTCGAACTCGCGCCCGGACCCAAAGAGGCGGAGGAAAAGGCGCAGGCGCAGAAAAGCGACGAGAAATCGAAGGAAGACGCGCCGCAGAAACAGGCGGAAGCCGCGATCCGGCCGCCGCGCCCGGTGGAAAAGCCGCCCGAACTGCCGCCTTCGCCGCTTCCCTTCCTGGTGCTGGACAGCAATCAAATGGCTGCGGCGGACATCGGGAAGATGCCGAAAAAAGGGCAGGGTCAGGGAGCGGCCCAAGGCGACAGCGCGCAGGTGGCGGGACCGGGCGAAGGGCCGGGCGGCGTGCAGCTTTTCGCGGCGGAATGGTATCGCAGGCCGCGCGACGCGGAGCTTTCGCCCTATCTGCCGGGCAATGCGCCGCCGGACGGCTGGGGCGAGGTCGCCTGCAAGACGGTCGACAATTATCGGGTGGAAAATTGTCAGGCGCTGGGGGAATCGCCGATGGGGTCGGGCTTCGCGCGGGCCGTGCGGCTGGCGGCGTGGCAGTTCCAGGTGCTGCCGCCGCGCGTCAACGGCAAGGTGATGGTCGGAAGCTGGGTGCGGATCAGGATCGATTATTCGCGCAAGGTCGTGGGCGGCCCCGATGGGGCGGGGCGGTAGGAGGGCTGGGGCTTCGGCAGGTCCGCATGGCCCGGAAAGCCCGCAGCTTTGGCGAAGACGGCGAAAGCGGCGCGGTCCCCATGCCTGGCAGGATGGAGCGGTTTGCCGCACGATGCGCTCGAACTACCGGCCCAAAAGCTGGCGCCGGCGGGCTGTTCATCTGCCCGCAAGGTTTATTTGAACACGCAGGATGACACGGCGATCAGGTGAAGCGGCAAGCCCCGCATCTGTGAAGCCATATGGAGGGGGTTCCGACAGCCGATACCCTCATGCGCAGGGCGGTCGGACGAAAAGCTGCGATCCCGCAGGCCCGGCCTATCGAGTTTGAAGGAGTATCGCCATGAGTGTCATTTCCAGAAGCCGTAAAGGATTTTTACTGCTGGCCATGTTGAGTGGAGCAGCGTCGGCCAGCTTTGCCGCGCAGGCGCAGGAGGAGGCGTCCCAACCCGACCTGCAGGCGACCGTCTATACCTCGCCCCAGGAAGCCGAGATGACCGAGGGGCCTGAGGTCAAGGGCATCATCTCCGCCCGCAGCGCGGATAGGCTGCAGGTCACGACTGCCGACGGCGCCCAAACGGTCGTCGCGGTGAACGACGCCACCCGCATCACCGCAAGCAAGGGGCTTTTCGGCCTCGACCGGAGCAAGCTGGCCGCGAACTCGCTGCTCAACGGCCTGCCGGTGACCATCAAGACATGGCAGTCGGGCAGCGATCTGGTGGCGAACCGGATCACGCTTCAGAACAAGGATCTCAAAACCGCTTCCATGATCCATAACGGCACGGCCCAGCGTTTTGACGAACAGACCGCCGCGACCGAGGCGCTGCGCGGGCGCATGGGCGAGATCGATCAGTATAATGTCAAGAGCACGACGAACGTGAATTTCGACACGGGCAAGGCCGTGTTGTCGGCTCAGGCGAAAAACGATCTCTGCGCTACCGCGACCGCCGCCGAGGGGATGAACAACGCCCTGCTGCTGGTCGTGGGTTACACCGATTCGACGGGGAACGATGAGTTCAATCAGGAACTGAGCGAAAAGCGGGCGGGCCGGGTGGTCAATTACCTGCAGCAAGCCTGCGGCTGGAAGCCCTATCGCATGTTGACCCCCACCGGCATGTCCGAAGCCGATCCCGTGGCGAGCAATGACACCATCGAGGGCAAGGCGCAGAACCGCCGCGTCGCGGTGAACGTGCTGGTCAGCAAGGGTCTGGACGGTTTGTGAGGCGCGCGGGGCGGGCCTGACCCGCCCCGGTTCCCGGCTTGAGCCCGCCGGTTCGGTCGTGACCGAAAAACAGCCTGACATTCATCATATAGTTGCGTTCTGCAACTTTCATGACACCATGCCGCCTGTCCGAGTCACGGAATATGGAGGAATGGATGATCGTCTATGGTGCGCGGCCTTCGCCTTTTGTGCGCAAGGTCATCGTTTTCGCCGCCGAAAAGGGCATCGCGCTCGACGTGCAGCCGGGCGGCTTCGGGCAGGGCGGGGAGATTTTCGCGCAGGCTTCGCCCTTCGGCAAGATCCCGGCCTTTCAGGATGGCGATTTCCTCATCAGCGACAGCACGGCGATCATAACCTATCTGGATACACTATATCCTGAACCCCCTCTGATCCCGACGGAGGCGAAGGCGCGGGCGCGGACGATCTGGTATGAGGAATTCGCCGACACGATCCTTCAGCCGGTGGGCGTGGAGATTTTCTTCAACCGGGTGGTCGCGCCCTTCATGGGGCTGCCGAACGACCTGGCCGTGGCGGACAGGGCCGAGGCGGAGAAGATGCCGGGGCTTTACGATTATGTGGAAAAGGCTTTGCCGGACAGCGGTTGGCTGGTGGAGGACCGCTTCACGCTGGCGGACATCGCGGTCGCCTGTCCGCTCATCAATGTCGGCTATTGCAGCGAAGGGCTGGAGAAAGGGCGCTGGCCCAGGGTGAAGGCGTGGCTGCAGAAGGTGCGGGAGCGGCCGAGCTTCGTGGAGGCGCTGGCGGTGGAGGCCAGGGGGTTGAACCGGATGATGGGGAAATAATTTACCTATTTGGAACATTTTTCTTGACATCGTGACGCTCTTCGGGCAGAGATGTCGACACTGGAAAATTGTGAGTCGCCGATGCGGCGGTGCAAGGGGCTGGTCCTGACGGGCCAGCCCTTTTGCTGTGCGCGGGGCGGCGAAAGGCGGGGGAGCGGAAAAGGGCGCGACCACGATTTGACGGCCGGGTGGGAGACAAGGCGGAAACGCTGGCCGTGCAGCATGGCTATCGGGGCGCGGCGGGACGCTGCTGCTGCGGCAGTCCCTGTTCGGCATGGAAGATGAGGAACTGACGTTGGACGGGGAGGGGCGCTTAAAGGACGCAAGCTGAAACGCGGGCATCCCCATGCGGTAGCCGTCCGGCTGCTGCTCGCGCATCAGGCGGCGGTGGAGAAGATACGGGCCGCGGAAATGGGGGGGCGGGCCGCAAGCGGAGGACGCCGTCGCGAAGGACCTATGCCGCCACGAATGAGGCGGACGGGGTGTGCGCTTTCGGGTCGCTGCAATATGTGGCTTCGGGCGCGGCGGGGGCCTTCGCGGCCAATCCGCAGGACAGGCTGGTCGACCTGGTGCAGAGCCGCCCGAAGCGATCCGGCAGGGGATCGTGCGGCTGGCGGCGGAGCATCATGCGGCGCGGAGCGGAGAGGTGGCGACGCCGCCCGCGGTCGTGAGCGCGCTCTGGCGGCCATGGCGGCGGATGCGGCTGGCATGAGGGACGGCTTGCGGGAGCGCATGGCTGCCTTGGCGGAAGCGCGGGCGGCGCGGGTGCGGGTGGCCGTAGTCGAAGCTACGGGCAGGGCGGGCGTGGCGTCGTCGGTGGATGGCGAGAGCGTTCGGATGTCGGGGCGCGGGCTGCTGGCGCGCTGGATGGGCGATCTGGCGCTGCGCGAAGCGGGGAGGGGCAGGGCATGAGTGCGGAAATAGCGGTGCGGGCTGCCGTGATCGCGGCTTTGAAGCGGGATGTGGCGTTGATGGATGGGCTGAACAGCCTGTTCGATGGCGCCCCGGAGCGGGCGTCGGCACCTTATGCCGTGGTGGAGGAATGTCTGGGCGCGGAGTGGGGCGCGAAGGATGTGGACGGGCGCGAATTGCGGCTGTCGATCAGCTTGCATGACATGAGTGAGACGCCCGTTCGCCTTGGGCCGTTGCTGGCGCGGGTGGAGGCTGGTGTGAAGGGGATGGCGGAGGCGGGCGGCGGTTGGCGGGTCGTTTCGGCGCAATCGGTGCGTTCGCGCGTGGCCCGGCAGGCTAGGCGGGAGCGGGGATGGCGCGCTGTCGCGGACTATCGATTGCGGGTGGTGCGGGAAGGGTGAGGGACATTATCCTTCTCCCCTTGCGGGAGAAGGATATGGAGCCTTTGCGAGCGGAGCGAGATTAGGCGGAGTTGGATGAGGGGAGGCGGTGTTCTGCGCCATTCTGACGGCGCATCCCCCTCACCCAGCTACGACCAAGAAGACCCACCTCGCCATCGTGATTACCGCCAACGTCGTGCGCAAAGGGGCTCGGGCACGCTACTTCAACACCGTCGATCTGGTGACACGCTTCGAAGAGGAGACCCGGCTCGGCAAGGGCGGGACCCTGGCGGGACAGCTCTCCCGGCTCGACCTGGTGGTGCTCGATGAGCTTGGATATCT
>JASGDV010000149.1:0-5330 GCA_049841255.1 Sphingobium sp. | reverse complement strand
GTTGATCTTGAGGTGGCCGAACATGCGCTCGATGCGATTGCGCTGCTTGTAGAGCGCCCGATCGTACTCGATCTTCAAGCGGCGGTTTAACCGGCCAGGAATGACGGCCTTGATCTTTCGTTCGGCAAGATCGGCGCGGATGGCATCAGCGTCATAGCCTTTGTCCGCAAGGAAGGCGTCGGGTGCCTGGTTAGGCAGGTCGATTAAATCATCATACGCCTTACAATCTGCTGCCTCGCCGCCCGTCAGGTGGAAGGCAACTGGTCGTCCAAGGGCATCAGCCAAACAGTGAAGTTTACTGGTGAACCCGCCCCGCGAGCGGCCAAGAGCGCGTCGATGAGTCCCCCTTTTCCGCCCGCTGCCGAGACGTGGGCGCGGACTGTTGTGCTATCGATGCTGTAGTGGCCGCTATCTGCCATGATCTCAGCGAGCGTCACCGCGACGGTCTCCCAGACCCCGGCCTCACTCCAACGCCGGAACCGCCGATAGACGGTGTTCCAGCTACCGTATTTAGGCGGTACGTCGCGCCATGGAGCGCCACATCGAAGCCGCCAGAGAATGCCGTTGATTATGGAGCGATTTTGCTCCGGCCGCCTGCCCCGTCCACGATTTTCAGGCTCAATAGGCAGCAAGTCCTTCAGAACGCGCCATTCCGCTTCGGTGAGATCGCCCCGGCTCAAACCCGCCTCCAAAAGGCAGCCTTGAATCAACCCTCTTGCTCGGCGTCAACGCCTGTCCAACACCTCCACCGGATTAACTCCTTGCTGGTCCTTATGATTTTGCTTCAAATGGCCAAAAGACTGATTGAAAGGAGCGATGCCGATGTTGCGGCGGGATGATGGCGAGCATGAAGTGCCATCGGATTGGCGCGAGCCATTCCGGCAAATTATCGATGCCTTCCTGATGGGCGACTTCCAACTCTCCGATCACCCCATCGATCGCGTGCAACCGATCAGTCCCGCAACGGCGGACGCCATCGTGAAAAACATAAACACATATGGCGCTGCGATGTCCGCATTAAGCGCCGCCACTTGGGAACGCTCCGTCTATCGCTGGATGGATGACTATTGGCTGTTCCTTGTCGATCTGACGATCAATGATGAAGAAGTCAGCGATCTTACGCTTCACGCCAGATTGCACGACACATCGGATGCGCGCCTTGAGATTCAGTCCGTCCATGTCCCATGAAAACCAAACCCACGAATTTGTCCATGCCGCCTAGACACTTCTCCTCGTCATCCCAGCGAAAGCTGGGATCTCTTTTGATGCCTGACTGTGCCACAAGAAAGAGGGATCCCAGCTTTCGCTGGGATGACGAAGGTTGGATGCCCGCCTCTGGCCGAAACCGGCATCGCAGGTCTGTAGGTCCGCAAATATATAATCGCCCGAAAAAAGCGGAGCGCAGAGACAATGATGCGGCAGGCTTGCTTCTTGGCTGGCCTTTGGCGGGGCATATGGGCTAGATCGGGTGCATGACCAACGGCTTGCGGACTTCACGCCGCTTTTCAGGCTGCCCGCATGCCGCACGGCTCGTCCTTGCGCCCTTGTTGCTGGCCGCGCCGTGGGTTGTTCGCGCGCAGACCGCACCTGCTTCCGCGCCGGTGCAGGAGGAAGCGCCGTCCCTCGATCCCATGCCGGACATCGGCGTCGACTGGCCCGACATGGGGCAGCCCGACAAGGTGGAGCCGCTGCCCGCCGAACCGCAGGCCGGGGCGGCCGATCCCGACGACGCGACGATGGTGGAAGCGCCTGAAGCCGGGGAACCGGCCGAACAGACTCCCGTCTTCACCGATGCGGGGGAGGAGCGGCGCTATCGCGTGACGCTAAACGGCGTAGAGGGGATTGCGGACGAACAGTTCAACCTGCGCTTCAAGGAATTGTCGACCCTGTCGCAGGGTGAGAAGCGGCGGGCCAACCTGGCGCAGATCAACCGGCGGTTGAAGGAAGACCGCGATCTGCTGGACCAGTTGCTGCGGGCCAAGGGCTATTATGCGGCGCGGATTCGCGGCTCCGTGTCGCCGCCTCCGGCCGGGAGCGACCGGCTGGAGGTGCAGTTCGATATCGTGCCGGGAACGCAATATCTGCTGTCCTCCGTCGATCTCATGGGGCTGGCCGAAACAGGTCCGCGCGAGCCCAGGTTGCGGGAGGCTTTTCCGGTCAAGGCCGGCGATCCGGTGGACGCGGACAGGATATTGGCGGGACGTGATTCCCTGTCCACGGCATTGGCGGAGAATGGTTTCCCCTTCGCGAAGGTCGATGAACCGGAAGTGCGGATCGACCATGAGGAACATAAGGGCGATCTGGACATCGTGGTGACGCCCGGAGGCTATCGCACCTTCGGCAACATCGTCCTCAACGACAACAAGCTGTTCGACGCGCGGCACCTTCACGAAATAGCGCGGTTCGATCCAGGCGATCCCTATATGGCGTCGGATGTGGAGGACCTGCGTCGGGCCATCGTGGCGACCGGCCTCGTGTCCACGGTGACGCTGAAACCGCGCGACGCGGGGGATGGGGAGCATGTCGACCTGGACGTGGAGGTCCGGCCCGCGCCGCTTCGCACCATCGCGGGGGAGCTGGGCTATGGGACCGGCGAGGGCTATCGCGCGGAGGTGAGCTGGCAGCATCGCAACCTGTTGCCGCCCGAGGGTGCGGTGACGCTGCGCGGCGTGATCGGCACGCAGGAGCAGACGGCGAGCGTCCTTTACCGGCGCAATAATTTCCACCGGCGCGACAATGTGCTGACGGGGCTGCTGTCGGTCAGCAACATCAAGCGCGACGCCTATGATGCGCGCACCATCACCATCGCGGCCGGGCTGGAGCGGCAGACGAACATCCTGTTCCAGAAGAAATGGGTGTGGCGGGTCGGCACGGAACTGGTGGCGTCGGATGAAGCCGATTTCTTCAGCGGCGGGTCGCGGCGGACCTTCTTCATCGGCGCGGTGCCGCTGAGCCTGACCTATGACGGCAGCGACGATCTTCTCAACCCTACCAAAGGCTTCCGGCTGGGCGGGCGGCTGAGCCCCGAATTGTCGTTCCAGAGCGGCACCTTCGGCTATGCGCGGGTGCAGTTGGACGGCAGCATCTATCAGCCGATGGGCGATCGGGTGGTGTTGGCGGCGCGGACGCGGTTCGGGACGATATTGGGGTCGAGCGTGGATCGGATCGCGCCGTCTCGGCGCTTCTACGCGGGCGGCGGCGCGTCGGTGCGCGGCTATGGCTATCAGAAGATCGGGCCGCGATATGGGCCGGACGACGATCCGGTGGGGGGCAAGAGCCTTGCGGAATTCTCGCTGGAGGCGCGGGTGCGCTTCGGCGATTTCGGGGTCGTGCCGTTCATCGACGCAGGCAATATCTCCACCAGTTTCCTGCCGCGATTCCGGGATTTGCGGATCGGGGCGGGCATGGGCGTGCGCTATTATAGCAGCTTCGGGCCGATCCGCGTCGATGTGGGCACGCCGCTCAATCCGCAGAGCGGCGATCCGAAGATCGCGGTCTATGTGTCGCTGGGGCAGGCTTTCTGATGGTGGAGGAACAGCCCCTCGACGCGGCCCCGCAGCCCAGGCCCCGGCGGGCGTGGGACGGGCGGTGGCAGCGTTGGGCGACGGCTGTGCTGGCGGCGCTGCTGCTGATCGTCGTCGGGACGCTGGTGTGGCTGGACAGCGCGCCGGGGCACCGCTTCCTCGTATCGCGGATCGCGGCGATCAGCCCGCCTTCGGGGCTGCGCATCCGGGTCGAGCGGATCGACGGCAGCATCTATCGCCGGGCGGTGCTGCACGGGCTGGAACTATCCGATCCCAAGGGGCGGTTTTTCGACGCGCCGCGGGTGGAGCTGGACTGGTGGCCCTTTGCCTGGCTGTCGAACCGGCTGGACATCGACCGGCTGGCGATCCCGCGCGCGACCTTGCACAAATTGCCGAAACTCAACCCCAGCGAGCGGCAGGGGCCGATCCTGCCGGGCTTCGACATCCGCCTGATGCAATTGTCGGTGGACCGGCTGGCCATCGACCGCAGCATCACCGGACGGGCGCAGGTGGCGACGCTGAGCGGCGACGCGGATATTCGCGGGGGCCGCGCCATCATCGACCTGTCGGCGCGGGTGCTGGGCGGCGAGGATGCGCTGAACATCGCGCTCGACAGCCGCCCGGATGACGACAAGTTCGATCTGGAAGTCATCATGAACGCCCCCAAGGGCGGCGTGCTGGCGGCGATGGCGGGGTTGAAGCAGGACGCCAATCTGCGGGTGCATGGCAAGGGAAGCTGGACCCGCTGGGACGGGCAGCTTGCCGGGACGCTGGACGCGCAGCCGGCGGTCGCGCTCGACCTGACGGCGCGTAAGGGCCGCTACAGCGCGAAAGGATCGATCGAGGGACCGGCCATGGCGGGCCATGGGCTGGTCGAGCGGCTGTCGACGCCGCGCCTGTCGGTGCGGGCGGAAGGCGGCATGGAAAACCGCGTGATCGACGGGACGTTATCGCTGCGGTCCGCCGCCCTTGACCTGACGGCGGACGGAGCCATCGACCTGCGCAACAATGCGCTCGACAATATGCTGGTCGATGTGAAGCTGGCGCGACCGGAGGCGCTGCTCAAGAATATGCGCGGGCGCGACGTGGCGGCGCGCATCCGGCTGGACGGGCCCTTTGCCAGCCCCGGCTACGAATATCTGCTGACGGCGAAACAGCTTATCTTCGACAAGACCACGATCAGCGACCTGCGTGCCGATGGCAAGGGGCGCAAGGCGAAGAACGGCCCGGCGCTGATCCCCGTCCGGTTGCGGGCGCGGCGGCTGGATGGGCAGGGCGAACTGGTCGAGGGGATTTTCCGCAACTTCGCGCTGGACGGCGTGTTGCAACTCAAGGGGCAGCAGATCGTCAGCAATCCGATGACGGTGCGGTCGGACAGGCTCAGCGGCAGGCTGCTGATGATGGCGGACCTCAAGAGCGGGCGCTATGATTTCGGGCTGGACGGGCAGATCAACGGGCTGCTCATTCGCGGGCTGGGCGTGGTCGACCTGACATCCAGGCTGCGGGCGGTGCCGGGGCCGAAGGGGGAGTTTTCCCTGAGCGGTCATGCGCTGGCGCGGATGCGGCGGCTGGACAACAGCTTCCTTCATTCGCTGGGCGGCGGATTGCCGACGCTGCGGAGCGCGTTGGCGCTGGGGGCGGACGGGCAACTGGGCTTTAGCGACCTGCATGTGCAGTCGCCGCTGCTGACGCTGGACGCGAAGGGCTACCGCCGCCGCGACGGGACGGTCCATTTCGAGGGGAGCGGGCGGCACCGGCAATATGGGCCGCTGAACGTGACGCTGGAAGGACAGATCGACCGCCCGG
>JASGDV010000148.1:0-5336 GCA_049841255.1 Sphingobium sp. | reverse complement strand
GGTCGAAGGACGGCACACTCTGGGCGCCCGCCGCGGCGATATAGGCATCGTCGACATAGACGGCGACCGGCGGCTCAAGATGGTCGTCGAAGGAGTTCTGCGAAACGCCGCGAATGTTGAAGACGGGGCTAGCGCTATTATACTGGTTGAGTTTCAGGCTGGGCACCTGCGACACGATATCCACGGTCTGCTTGACGCCCAGATTTTGAAGCGCCTCGCTGCCCAAAGCGGTAACCGAAATGCCGACATCCTGAAGATTCTGCTCGCGCCGCGAAGCGGTGACGACGATGTCGCTGACGCCCATATGCTGGCTGGAGGGGGAATCGGCCTGCGCCGTTGCGGCCTCCTGCGCCTGAGCAACACCGATGGCCGCGGGCACCAACATGGCCGTCGTGGAAAGATACCGAATAATAGCCTTATAATTCGCCATCATATACCCCCTTCGTTATTTTGTAGAAACCAGCCCTGCTTTTAATCTCCGAACTTTTTATTGATCTTGACGCCATGACGCACAGTCACGCAAAAATGCGCGCACTATATCCGTCATCTCATCTATAAATTTATTTGATGTTATGATAATCCTGCCAATGGGTCAAGACATCTACCGCACGTTAGACAGCTTGCCCCATTATCCTGCAAATCCGATCTCAATGCCCAGCCGAAACGTGGAATTCTTCCAGATCAGGTTCCCTCAGCACATTCTCGAACCGCTCATAAGACCATGGCCAGAGAGCGATTTGCCCGTTTTTGTCCATGTACCAGCTTTTGCATCCGGTGGCCCAGATGGTGCGGGGCATACGCTCGGCAATGTCCTGATAGAGCTTGTCCATGGTCTCGACCCGGGGATGGATTTCCACGCCGGGAGCGGCGGCGATGTGCTTCACCAGACCCAATATATAACCCATCTGCGTTTCGGCGGTCATCAGGAAGGAGAAGTTGCCGATCGGGCTGGAAGGCCCGCCGATCATGAAGAAGTTCGGGAATTCGGGGACGCATACGCCCAGATAGGCATGCTGCGCCTCGCTCCACGCCTCGTCCAGCGTCAGCCCGTCCTTGCCCGTGACCTGCATCGGCGCCAACCCCGCATGCGCGTCATAGCCCGTCGCCAGTGCCAGAATGTCGATCTCATGCAAACGCCCGTCCGCCGTGCGGATGCCTTGCGGCTCGATCCGCTCGATCGCCTCGGTCACCAGTTCCACATTGGGCCGCTGCACCGCATCATAAAAGCCGTCGGAGATCACCAGGCGGCGGCAGCCAACCTTGTAATCCGGGCGCAGCTTCTCGCGCAGTTCCGGGTCGCGGACATTATTCTCCAGATTCTGCTCGCACGCCTGCACCATCCGCTCATAGGCTTCCGGATTGTCGCCCACCACGGCGGCGGCGTAACGGCTGTTGAACTCGCCCGCCAGATAGTCGTAACGCTGCTGCATCAGTTCCGGATTGCGGCGATAGCTTTCCTTCTCCTCCTCGCTGATCTCCACATTGGAACTGGCCAATATCCATTGCGGCGTGCGCTGGAACAGAGAGAGATGTCCGACCTTCGAAGCCATAGCAGTCGCCATCTGCACACCGGTCGAGCCGCAGCCGATCAACCCCACTCGCTTGCCCGCAAGCTCCAGCCCCTCGTCCCACCGCGCCGAATGCATGGTGATCCCGGCGAAGCTCTCCAATCCTTCGATCTTCGGATAAAGCGGATAGCGCAGGATGCCCATCGCGGTGATCACCACGTCGAAGGGGCCGAAATTCCCGGCCTTGGTCTCCAGCAGCCACCGGCCGTCGACGAAGTCGGCCTTCATCACCTCCGCATCATAGACGATCCGGTCGCCGATCCCGTGACGGTTGAACACGTCGCGCAGATAGGCCCAGATCTCCTTGCCCGGCGAATAGACATGGGTCCAGTCCGGGTTCGGCTCGAACGACAGGCGGTACAGATGCGAGGGCACGTCGCAGGCCACGCCCGGATAGCGGTTGTCCCGCCATGTGCCGCCCATGTCCGACGCCTTCTCGAATATCCGGACATCGTCCTGACCAATTTCGCGCAGGCGGATCACCGCCATCACGCCGGACGCTCCCGCCCCTATGACCGCGATCTTCAGCTTCCGTCCGATACCATTCGTCACTGTTCTCTCCGATATGGGGCCCGCAGCCCGCAAAATCCGATAGTTTCCAACGAATCTATTGCATCAATTGACTGAGAAGTAAATCCATATACCGAAAGGAATTTAACGAAACCCTTCCCTTCAATGCGCACTTTCCATCCCATGGAGAATTTCGGATTGAACTGCGCGCGCGCCGGGTATACCAGTCGGTATATACGGCACGTGAGGAAGGTGACTGATGTTCTTATCCTGATCCGCATCGGCTCTCCGGCGGTTCAGCGGCACCCCTCCTCCTTTGGACAGACTTCCTCTTTCCCGATCAGGGGCGGCAGAAAGCGGACAGCCATTCATCGGAGCGGACGGGAGCCCGCATCGCCCTGAACCGATCCCTGGATATATGGGACAGTCCTTTCGCGCCCGTTGCAGGGGTATCTCTCTGCGATCGACGTTATTACAGGAGCAAATCAAGGCGATGCCCAAACAGATGCATTTAGGCAAGATCATCACCGGCACCGGCGGACATATCGTCGGATGGCGGATGCCCCAGGCGGAATTCGGCGCACAGAATGTCGAACTGACGAAGCGCCTGACTCAATTGGCGGAAAAGGCGAAGTTCGATTTCATCTTCATCGCCGACGCCGTCAACAGCGCGCCGGACATGCATCCCAGCTACATCGTGACCTATGAACCGATGAGCGTGCTGTCCGCGCTGACCACGGCGACCTCCCGAATCGGGCTGGTGGGCACCATCTCCACCACTTTTTCCGAACCCTATAATGTCGCGCGCGCGCTATCCACGCTGGATCATATGTCGCAAGGCCGGGCGGGCTGGAACGTGGTCACCAGTGTCGCCAATGACGCGGCGAAGAATTTCAGCCAGGAAGCGATCCCCGATACGGCGACCCGCTATGCCATGGCGGCGGAGCATCTGGAGGTCTGCAAGGGCCTTTGGGATAGCTGGGAAGACGGCGCGCTGGAGGGGAACAAGGAAACGGGTGTCTACGTCAATCTGAACAAGCGCCATGAGCTTAATCACAAAGGGACCTATCATCAGGTGCAGGGGCCGTTGAACATCACCCGGATGCCGCAGGGCTATCCGGTGATCTTCCAGGCAGGCGCGTCGGATCGCGGCATCGCCTTCGCGGCGGCTTCGGCCGATGCGGTTTTCTCGGCCCAGCACACCCAGGAATCGGCCATCGCCTATAACAAGAAGCTACGCGACACCGCCGAAGCGGCGGGACGCCCGCGCGACAGCATCAAAATCCTCTGCGGCGTCTGCGCCATCGTCGGCAAAGACCGGCAGGACGCTCTGGCGCAGATCGACGAGATCGGTTCGCGCCTCGATGACGACCCGGTCCATATGGGCGCGCTGTCCGAACGGCTGGGCCATGACATGACGCAATTCCCGCTGGACGAGCCGGTGCCGGACCTGGAATTCAATGCGAACACCTCCGTAGGTCACGCCACGCAGCTCATCGCCCTTGCCAAGCGCGAAAATATGACCTTGCGTCAGTTGCGCGACTTCACCGCCATGTCCGCCGGGCATCGTGTCGTCTTCGGTTCCCCGGAAGAGATTGCCGACGACCTGCAAAGCTGGGTGGATAATGGCGCTTGCGACGGCTTCGTGCTGATGACCGCATGGGAGCCGAAGCCTTTTGAGGATTTCTGCGAAAAGGTGATCCCGATCCTGGTGGAGCGCGGCGCATTCCGGGCCGATTATGATGCCGACACACTGCGCGGTCATCTGGGCCTGTCCCGTCCGGCGCATCCGGCGGCATAATAGAGCAAGAATGCCGCCCCATGTGCGCCGCCGCGCGGACATGGGGCGGCACTCTCATCAATTCCTTCTCTCGATAAGAGGGCGGATGCTACCTGCGGTCTGGAACTCCATTCCACCACCGCAAAAGCGCCGATCATTCGCAGCGCCATGTGCCTTTCTTTCCTCTCTCATCGCCTCATGAAAATTTGCGCGGACATCGTTTCATGCCGCCCATAATCATGGATAATGTATAAAATATTTGTTGGACGCGACATAAGGCCATAACGGGAGATGTTAGCGGACAAGAAAAGGGAAAGAGATGGAACGACTGAAGGACAAGGTGACGCTGGTCATGGGCGCGGGCAGCGCGGGCCCCGGCTGGGGCAATGGCAAGGCCTGCGCCGTGCAGTTCGCGCGGGAAGGAGCGGCCGTCGCCTGTTTCGATCTGCAACGCGATGCGGCGGAAGAGACGGCGGAAATCATCCGATCCGAAGGAGGCCGCGCCATCGCCATAGCGGGCGATGCAGTCAACAGCGCCGACGTTCAGGGCGCTGTATCCGCTTGCACCAAGGCCTTCGGCCAGCTTGACGTGCTGCACAATAATATCGGGATCGTCGTCAACGGCGGGGTCGTCGAACTGGCCGAGGAGGATTGGGACCGCGTCGTCGACATCAATCTGAAAAGCTGCTTCCTTGCGATGAAGCATGCCATTCCCGCCATGCTGGCCAGCGGTGGAGGCGCCATCGTCAACGTCTCGTCGATCTCATCCCTTTGCTATCTGACGTCGCCCTATGTGTCTTATTATACCACCAAGGCAGCGATGAACCACATGACGCGCGTGACGGCGGCGGAATATGCCGCCCGGCAGATACGGGTGAACGCCATTCTCCCTGGTCTCATGGATACGCCGATGGCGCGGATTTCAGCCCTCCAGAATCATGGCGTGAAGGAGGAGGAGCTGGATGGCGAATGGCGCAAAAAGCGCGTGGCTCGCATTCCGATGGGCTGGATGGGCGACGCCTGGGACGTCGCCAAGGCCGCGGTTTTCCTCGCCAGCGAAGAATCGCGTTTCATCACCGGCGCATGCCTGACCGTCGATGGCGGGCTGACTCTCAAAAGTTAAGACGATCGATCCGAAAATGGCCGGGGCAGCGAGACCATTTCGCCTTCGCTGCCCCTTTTCGTCACACTTATGGCCCCCGCTTCTTTGAGCGGGTTTATTTTCGAGTGTTGTCGGAGGGTTCCCACGGCTGCCCGACCAGCAAGGCCGCGCGGAGTTTCTCCTGCGTTTCCGGAGTGATCCCCAGCCCGTCGCGGACATAGGCATCGAAGCTGCCATAACGCTTGTCGACTTCATCGAAGGCGGCTTCGATATAGCTCATCTCCACGGTCATGAGAGGATCGGTCAGCTCCTTGGGCAATGCGCTGAACGGATTGTCCGCTTCTCCCACGATCGCGGCCGCCGGCAGGGACTTCAG
>JASGDV010000147.1:0-10490 GCA_049841255.1 Sphingobium sp. | reverse complement strand
CTGGCATGACGGGACAAGGAATATCCGTTCACCACCCAAATTGAACTGCATCGTGCTCCTGCGAAGGCAGGAGTCCAGCTCAGGCGGTGAACTGAGCTCCTGCCTTCGCAGGAGCACGGCTGGATCTAAGCAGACCATCCGCAATCCCCCCAAACCACCTTCCATATGTTCATGACTTGTTCTAAAGATCGAATATGAACGACACGGTCGCTGCCGATAGCTGCTCTCCCTTGACCGATGGCACGGCGCTGGCTGTGGCGCGGGGGACACTGCGCCTTTTCTTCCGCCATGACATGAGCGGCCTGTTGGAGGTGCCGCTGCCCAATGGCCGCCGCGCCGACATCATGGCGCTCGACGGCGCGGGGCGCATCACTATCGTCGAGATCAAGTGCAGCCGCGCCGATCTGCTGGGCGACATGAAATGGCCGGACTATTTCGATTATTGCGACCGTTTCTATTGGGCCGTGCCGTCTGGCTTCGACCTGTCGCTGTTCGACAGCGAGGCGCTATGGCCGGACCGGACGGGCCTGATCGTCGCTGATCGCTATGATGCGGAATTGCTGCGGCCCGCTCCGACCGAGGCGCTGGCGGCGGCGCGGCGCAAGGCGGAGACATTGCGTTTCGCCCGGCGCGCGGCGCGGCGGCTGACCGCGCTGGCCGATCCCGACCATGCGGCGGAGTTGATAAGGGATTAGCGGAATACCGGGCCTTGCACCGGCCCGCTCGGCGCTGTGCTCTTGGGCTTGGCGCTGTCCAGCGCTTCGACCAGTCCCGGCGTGCGGCCGTCGCGTTTCGCATAGTCGCGCGCGGACATGCCCGCCAGCGTATCGCGACGGTCGGGATTGGCCCCTTGCGCCACCAGCAGGCGGACCAGTCCCAAGTCCCGCAGTTGCACCGCGCGGATCAGGGGCGTCTCGCCGCTGTCATTCACCTTGTCCACCTGCGCCCCGAACGTCAGCAGCGTCCGCACGCCTTCCTCGAAACGCGCCTGCACTGCGTTCATCAACGGGGTGTTGCCGCGATTGTCGGCCAGATTGGGGTTGGCGTCCTTGGACAGCAGGAAGGTCAGCCATGTGTTGTCGCGCCGGGCGATGACATAGTGCAGCGCCGTTTCGCCGGTGGTGATGTCGCGGCTGTTAATGACGGTCGATCCGGGCCTTTGCAGCAGGTCCATGGCCTTTTGCCCGTCCACGTCCTTGACCGCCTTCAGGAAGTTGTAAGCATCCGAAAACTGCGCCTGCGCGGCCACCGGGGACAGCAGGGCCAAGGCCAGCGCCGCGCCGCGAACACCCCAAAAACGTCTCTTCATGCTTTTACGCCCCGTTGGATTTGCAAATGCGGCCTTAGCAGGGCATGGCTGGCCATGCCATGAACAAAGCGCTGACCGCCGCCGCCCTGCCCATCCTTGCCATGCTGGCTGCCTGTAATATGGGCGGCGCGGACAAGGCATCAAGCCCGCAGGGCGAACTGGCGGGGGCGAAGATCGGCGGGCCCTTCACCCTCACCGATCAGGACGGGAAGAAGGTCCGCTGGGACGATTTCCGGGGCAAATACCGCCTCGTCTATTTCGGCTACACCTATTGCCCGGACGTGTGCCCGGTCGACCTGCAACGCATCATGCAGGCCTTCGCGAAGTTCGAGAAGGAAAAGCCTGCCCTTGCCGGACAAGTCCAGCCGATCTTCATCAGCGTCGACCCGGAGCGCGACACGCCCGCCACGGTCAAGACCTATGTGAATGCTTTCCATCCCCGCCTCATCGGCCTCACCGGCACGCCGGAGGAGATCGCGAAGGTCGCGAAGGACTTCGCCGTTATCTATCATCGCGAGGAATCGCAGGGCGCGAGCGACTATCTGGTCGGCCACAGCCGCACGCCCTATCTCTTCGGGCCGGACGGCGCGCCGATCGCGCTGGTGCCGGTGGACGATCCCGGCACGCCGGACGTGGATGAGGGTGCGCCGCAGCATGTGCTGGCGTTCCTCGAAAAATGGGTGAAGTGAGGCCATTGGAATTCTGGGAAAAGCCCCTCGACCAGCTTGACCGCGCGCAGTGGGAAGCGCTGTGCGACGGCTGCGGCAAATGCTGCCTGCACAAGGCGGAGGATGAGGATACGGGGCGCATCTATCCCACCAATGTCGCCTGCCGCCTGCTCGACCGGCACAGCGGGCAATGCACCAATTACAAGGACCGCCGCCGTTTTGTGCCCGATTGCGTGCGCCTGACGCCGCAGAAGGTGAAGCAGATAAGCTGGCTGCCCCGCACCTGCGCCTATCGCCTGCGGGAAGAAGGCAGGCCGCTGCCGGAATGGCATTACCTTATTTGCGGCGACCGCGAAGCCGTCCATCGCGCGGGCGAGTCCGTGCGCGGCTGGACCGTGGCGGAGGCCGATGCGGGCGATTGGGAACATCATCTTGTCGACCGGGAACTCTGACGAGGCCGCGATCCTGGTGGACGGCGTCGCGGTGCCGGTGCGCATCCGCCGCTCGGCCCGTGCGCGGGCCTATAAGCTGTCGCTGGATGGGACGCGGGGCGAACTGCGCCTGTCCCTGCCCGTCCGCGCCAGCCTGAAACGCGCGCTCGGCTGGGCGCAGGGGCATGAAGGCTGGGTGAAGGCGCAGATGAGCGCCTGCCCCGCGATGATAGTGTTGGGCGACGGCGCGGTCTTCCCGCTGGAGGGGCGTGAGGTGCGGATCTGTTGGACGGAGGGCGCATCCCGCACGATCCGGCTGGAGGATGATCGGCTGCTGCTGGGCGGAGCGGCGGAATCGGTCGCCCCGCGCATCTTGCGCTGGCTCAAGGGCCGGGCGAAGACGGTGCTGGAAAGCGAAACGCGCGATCTCGCGGCCCGGCATGGGCTGAAGGTCGCGTCCGTCGGCGTAGGCGATCCGCGCAGCCGCTGGGGCAGTTGCGCGTCGAGCGGCGCGATCCGCTATAGCTGGCGGTTGATCCTCTGCCCGCCGGAGGTGCGGCAGGCGACCGTCGCGCATGAACTGGCGCATCTTCTCCACATGGACCACAGCTCGGCCTTCCACGCTGCCCATGCGCGGATATTGGGCCGCGATCCCCGCCCAGCGCGCGCATGGCTGCGGGCGCATGGCGCGGCGCTGCACCGCTTCACGGGATAGGCGCATGGGGAAGAAACGGCGCTATCTGACGGCCACCATGTCCGATGGTTATGTGAAAACCATCGGCCCCACGACCGACAGCTTCACCCATTATTGGCGCATCGTCGCCGAACTGGAGAACGGCAAGACGGAGGTTTTCTGGGGCCATAGCCGCTCCCTTGCCGACGCGAAGAAGAAACGCATCGCCACGCAGGAAGCCGCAAGGATGCGCGGCTGGAAAAGCCATGTCTTCGAGATCGCGGAACTGGTCGAAACGCCTGCCTAATCCGCCCGCATCGCCTCCGCCACCAGCGCTTCGGCCTCGATCAGCAGCGCGTCCTCCGCCGCCGTCTGCGCGACCTGTTCGCGCCCGATGAGGATCAGCACCGGCACAGCCAGCGGACTGACGCGATCCAGATCGATATGCAGCATGGTGGAGGCGGCGCGGTCGATGAGGTCGCCCAGACGCCCCACATCGGTCATGCGCGCGCGCGCGTCGGCCCAGGCAGCCTTCAGCAGCAGATGGTCGGGCTGATATTTGCGCAGCACGTCGTAGATGAGGTCGGTGGAAAAAGTCACCTGCCGCCCGGTCTTGCGCTTGCCGGGATGATGGCGCTCAATCAGGCCGGAGATCACCGCCACGTCGCGAAAGGCGCGCTTCAGGAGGCTCGACTGCTCCACCCATTCCACGAATTCATGGTCGAGGATGTCAGCGGAAAAGAGGCTCTGCGGGTCGGTGACAGGCTTCAGCCCATAGACCGCCAGCGCATAGTCGTTCGACACGAAGCCCAGCGGCACCAGGCCCTGCGCGTCCATGCGGCGGGTGAGGAGCATCCCCAGCGACTGGTGCGCGTTCCACCCTTCGAAACTGTAGCAGACCAGATAGTGCCGCCCTTCATGCGGGAAGGTTTCGACCAATAGCTGCCCCGGCTGCGGCAGCGCGGAGCGAAGCTGCTGCATGGCCAGCCATTCGCGCACATCGTCGGGGAAGCGGGGCCATTCCTCCGGCTCGGCAAGGAAGTGGCGGACGCGGTCGGCGAGCCGCGTGGACATGGCCATGCGGGTGCCGCCCCAGCTTGGGATGCGCGCCTGCTTCGAGGTGGCGCGGACGACGAGGTCGGTCGTGTCCATCCGCACCACTTCCAGCGCCATGCCCGAGAAGAAGAAGCTGTCGCCGGGGCGCAGCGTGGCGGCGAAGCCCTCCTCCACGGTCCCCAATTTGCGTCCATTGGCGAACCGCACGTCGAGCACCGGTTGATCGACGATGATGCCCGCGTTCATGCGGTGCTGCTGGATGAAACGGGGGTGGGATACGCGCCATGTCCCATCGCTTTCGCGGGTCAGGCGCTTGAAGCGGTCATAGGCGCGCAGGGCATAGCCGCCGCCCTCGATGAAATGCAGGATGTTGGCGAAGGCTTCGTCCGTCAGCGCGCTATAGGGCGTGGCGGAGCGGATTTCGGCAAGCAGTTCTTCCTCGCCGAAGGGCGCGGCGCAGGCCATGGCCATGACATGCTGGGCCAGGACGTCGAGGCTGCCGGGACGGAAATCGTCCGCGTCGCGCTCGCCCGATTCCACGGCGTCGAGCGCGGCGCGGGCCTCCAGATATTCGAAGCGGTTGCCGGGGATCAGGATCGCCTCGCTTGGGCAATCGAGCCGGTGATTGGCGCGGCCGATGCGCTGGAGCAGGCGGGAGGAGCCTTTGGGCGCGCCCATCTGGATCACGCAATCGACATTGCCCCAGTCGACGCCGAGGTCGAGGCTGGCGGTGGCGACGAGTCCGCGCAGCTTGCCCGCCGCCATCGCACTTTCCACCTTGCGCCGGGCTTCGATGGAAAGGCTGCCATGATGGATCGCGATGGGGAGGTTCGCGTCATTGACCGACCAGAGCGACTGGAAGATGAGTTCGGCCAGCCCGCGCGTGTTGCAGAAGATGAGCGTGGTCTGGCGGCGCTCGATTTCCTCCATCACCTGTTTCGCGGCATATTTGCCTGAGTGGCCGGACCAGGGGATGCGCCCTTCGGGGATGAGGATCGCGACATTCGGCTCCGCGCCCTGCTCGCCCAGCACGGGCGTCACGGCATTGATGTCGCCATCCGGGGCGAGCCAGGCGCGGTAGGCGTCGACATCCGCGACCGTCGCGGACAGGGCGACGCGCCGCAGGCCGGGATTGATCGCTTGCAGCCGGGCGAGCGAGAGATTGAGCAGGTCGCCGCGCTTCTGCGTGGCGAAGGCGTGGACTTCATCGACGATCACGGTCTTCACATTCGCGAACATCAGGAAGCTGTCGGGATAGCTGAGCAACAGCGAGAGCGATTCGGGCGTGGTGAGCAGGATCTGCGGCGGGCGCGCGCGCTGGCGGGCCTTGCGGTCCGAAGGCGTGTCGCCGGTGCGCGTCTCGACGCGGATGGGAAGGTCCATCTCCTCAATGGGGGTAAGGAGGTTGCGGCGCACGTCCACCGCCAGAGCCTTGAGCGGCGAGACATAGAGGGTGTGAAGGCCCTCGGCGGGATGGTCGATCAGGTCGGCGAGCGTGGGAAGGAAGCCGGCCAGCGTCTTGCCCGCGCCGGTGGGCGCGACCAGCAGCGCATGCTCTCCCCGGCGCGCGGCGGCGAGCATGTCGATCTGATGACGGCGCGGGGTCCAGCCGCGGCATGCGAACCATTGTTCCAGCGCTGGGGGGAGGCTGTCCATGATCGGGATGTAGGCATGCTCATGTTCGTGCGAAAGCGGGCGCCCGTGAGGCGGACGCGGAACTGGGCTCCGGCTTTCGCAGGAGCGTGATATATTTGTCCAAGAGCATGGAATAAAATTACCCAACCGCTCTGGCTCTTTCTCGCCTCCGTGCGTTACACTCCTGTCCATGACAGCGGCGTTCCGGACGCCGCCCTTGCAGGAGTATCCGACAGATGACCGGCGAAACCGAAGCCGAGTTGACCGGCGCCGAACCCTCCCACAACCGCCGCCGCCCCAAGGCTCCGATCATGGAGATAGAGGGCCGCAAGCTGAAGCCCGCGACGCTGATGATGGGGCATGGCTATGACCCGACCCTGTCCGAAGGGTCGCTGAAACCGCCGATCTTCCTCACCTCGACCTTCGCCTTCGAAAGCGCGGCGGCGGGCAAGCGGCATTTCGAGGGCGTGACCGGCATCCGCCCCGGCGGCGCGGAGGGCCTCGTCTACTCCCGCTTCAACGGGCCGAATCAGGAGATTGCCGAGGACCGGCTGTCCGTCTGGGAAGAGGCGGAGGACGCGCTGCTCTTTTCCAGCGGCATGTCGGCCATCGCCACGACCTTGCTGGCGCTGGTGCAGCCGGGCGACGTGATCGTGCATTCCGCGCCCCTCTATGCCGCGACCGAATCGCTGATCGGGCGGATATTGGGGCGTTTCGGCGTGCAGTGGCTCGATTTCCCGGCGGGCGCGACGGCTGAGGAGATCGGCACGGTTCTCGAAAAGGCGAAGGGCATGGGGCGCGTGGCGCTCATCTACCTCGAAAGCCCGGCCAATCCGACCAATGTGCTGGTCGATCTGGAGTCGGTCGTGGCGCGGCGCGACGCGCTGTTCGTGGACGCGGATCATGTGCCGCCCATCGCCATCGACAACACCTTCCTGGGGCCGCTCTGGCACCATCCGCTCAGCCATGGGGCGGATCTGGTGATCTACTCGCTCACCAAATATGCGGGCGGGCATAGCGATCTGGTCGCGGGCGGCGTGCTGGGGTCCAACGCGCCGATCAACACGATCCGGCTGATGCGCAACACCATCGGCACGATCCTCGACCCCCATTCGGCCTGGATGCTGCTGCGGAGCCTGGAGACGCTGGAGCTGCGTATGAGCCGGGCGGGCGAGAATGCGGCGAAGGTCTGCGCCTGGCTCAGGGACCAGCCGCAGGTGGAGAAGGTCGTCTATCTCGGCTTCCCGGAGAATGAGCGGCAGGCGGATATCTACCGCCGTCATTGCACGGGGGCGGGATCGACCTTCTCGCTCTATCTGAAGGGCGGCGAGGCGGAGGCGTTCGCCTTCCTCGACGCGCTCAAGATCGCGAAGCTGGCCGTCAGCCTCGGCGGGACCGAGACGCTGGCGAGCCATCCCGCCGCGATGACGCATCTGTCGGTCCCGGCGGGGCGCAAGAAGGCGCTCGCCATCAGCGACAATATGGTGCGCATCTCCATCGGTTGCGAGGATGCGGACGATCTGATCGCCGACTTCGCGCAGGCGCTGCGGGCGATGGGGGTCTGAGTTCACGGAAAGGCTGGTCTTGGCTCCTGTCTTCGCAGGAGCACGGAACATTAGGGCCAGTCGACCCGCGCCCAACCTTTCGCCTTCGCCAGCTTCGCCAGCGGCTTGTGCGGGTTGGCGGCGTGGGGGACGTCGGAAAACTCCAGCATCGGCGCGTCCGACACATGATCGGAATAGGAGCGGATGTGGGCCATCGACCGGTCGATGGCCTCCGCCGCCATCCACGCCTTTATCATCCGCAGCTTGCCGGTGTCGTAGCAATTCTCGCCCGCGATTCTGGCGCGAACATAGCGCAGGTCCTGGCTCAGGTGATCGGTCGCGATCACCGCGTCGAAGCCCAGCCGCCGCGCGATCGGCTCGACATAGAGGCGGTAGGAGGCCGTCGCCAGCACCAGCGTGCAGCCGTCCGCCCGGTCCCGCGCGATCTGCGCCAGCGCGCCGGGGCGGACATTCTTCTCCACCACCTTTTCCGCATAGCTTTCGACATGGGGCATCAGCTTCGCCCGTTCGACATTCCAGCCGATCATCAGCCCCTGATTGATTTCCTTGAGCCGTTGGCGCGTCGCCAGCCTCAGCACATAGGCCAGCATCATCAGCAGCACGCCCGGAAACAGCAGCAGCCGCCAGGGCGCCATGCGCCGCGCCACATGGATCAGGAACCCGGTATAGGTGCCCGAATAGGTGACCGTCCGGTCCATGTCGTAGATCGCCAGCCTGTGCGTCATGCCGCCATCGAAACTTTTTGCCCTTGCGCTTCGTTGTCCCTAGCGGATGGGCCGTTTCGGCTTGCCGTGCAACCGATAATGGACCACTAATCCCGACGCATGAACAAAGCCGCCGATCTTGCTGAGGAAACGCGCGACGGCAGCACGGTCGTCCGGCTTTCCGGCGCGCTGACCATCGCCTGCCTGCGCGACTTGCCCGCGCGGCTGGATGCGCTGGCCGGGCCGGTCAGCGCCATTGACCTGTCCGGCGTCGACCATATGGATACGATCGGCGCATGGACCGTGCACCGCACCGCCAAAAGGCTGGATTGCGCGGTGACGGGCGGCAGAGAGGACGCAGAACGCATGGTTTCGGCCGTCGGCAAGCTGGATGAGCCGGTCGCCATCCGTCCCGATTATGTACCGCCGATCAAGCGCGTGCTGGGCGAAATCGGCGAGGCGGTCAGCATGGCAGGCACCACGCTGGTCGGCCTGCTCGGCTTTTTCGGCGCGACATTGGTCGCGACATGGAATGTCATCCGCCACCCCGGTCGTTTTCGCGTCAATGCCGTGGTGCAGCGGTTCGAGGTCGTCGGCGTGTCGGCGCTCGGCATCATCGGCCTGATGAGCTTCCTGATCGGCATCGTCATCGCCCAGCAGGGTTCGGTGCAGCTTCGCCAGTTCGGCATGGAGATGCTGACGATCAACCTGGTCGGCCGCCTCACCTTCCGCGAACTGGGCGTGCTGATGACCGCGATCATGGTGGCGGGCCGCTCCGGTTCCGCCTTCGCCGCGCAATTGGGCACGATGAAGCTGACCGAGGAGGTGGACGCGATGCGCACCATCGGCGTGTCGCCCATGGAGGCGCTGGTCCTGCCCCGGACGCTGGCGGTGGTGGTGATGATGCCGCTGCTCGGTTTCTATTCCTCGATCATCGCGGTGATCGGCGGCGGGTTCCTCTGCGCGGTTTCGCTCGACATCCCGCCCATCACCTTCGTCCAGCGGCTGCGGGAGGTCGTGCCGATCACGGACCTTTGGGTCGGGCTTATCAAGGCGCCTGTCTTCGGCCTCATCATCGCCATCGCCGGCTGCTTTCAGGGGATGCAGGTCAAGGCCAATGCCGAAGAGGTGGGCCTGCGCACCACCTCCGCCGTGGTGCAGGCGATCTTCCTCGTCATCGTGCTGGACGCCTTCTTCGCCGTCTTCTTCACCTGGGTGGGCTGGAACTGATGGCGCCCGAAGAAGAATTGGCGGCGGAAGAATCCCGCGTCGAAAAGGCCGTTCAGAAAGACGGCATCGCCATTTCCGTCCGCGACCTGCGCAACAGCTTCGGCGATCAGGTCGTGCATGAAGGGCTGGACCTCGACGTCCGCAAGGGCGAGATATTGGGCGTGGTCGGCGGTTCGGGCACCGGCAAGTCGGTGTTGATGCGCTCCATCATCGGCCTCCAGATTCCCGACCGGGGCGAGGTCGAGGTGTTCGGCGAACCGATGATCGGGCGTCTGGATGACGAGGCGCTGGCCATCCGCAAGCGTTGGGGCGTGCTGTTTCAGGGCGGCGCGCTCTTTTCCACCCTGACCGTGGCGGAAAATGTCGAGGTGCCGATCCGCGAATATTATCCCAATATCGGCGCGCAGCTTCGCGACGAGATCGCGGCCTACAAGATTCGCATGACCGGCCTCCCCGCCGACGCCGGGCCCAAATATCCCGCCGAACTGTCGGGCGGCATGAAGAAACGCGCCGGTCTCGCTCGCGCCTTGGCGCTGGACCCGGACCTCCTCTTCCTCGATGAGCCGACGGCGGGCCTTGACCCTATCGGCGCGGCGGCGTTCGACGATCAGACGCGCCGGTTGCAGCAGACGCTGGGCCTCACCGTCTTTCTCATCACCCATGATCTCGACACGCTCTATTCGATCTGCGACCGGGTGGCGGTGCTGGCGGATAAAAAGGTGATTGCGGTGGGCACGATCGACGAGTTGCTGGCGATGGACCATCCATGGATACAGGAATATTTCAACGGCCCGCGCGGGCGCGCCGCCACGGCGGCGGTGGAGCGCGAGCGCGGCAGGACCGCTGCCGGAAAACCAGCGGACGGAAGGCGATAGGATATGGAAACCCGCTCCAATCATGTGCTGGTGGGCACGGTCACGCTGCTGCTGCTGGCCGCGATCATGCTGGCCGCCTTCTGGTTCTCCCGCCTGTCGGACGGCGAGAACAAGGAATATGACATCTTCTTCAAACAGTCGGTGAACGGCCTCGCCAAGGGGTCGAGCGTCAACTATTCGGGTGTCCCTTCCGGGCAGGTCGAGAAGATCGAATTGTGGAAGCGCGACCCCGGCTTCGTGAAGGTCCGCATCTCCGTGAAGGAAGGGACGCCCGTGCTGCTGGGCACCACCGCCACCATCCAGGGCGTGGGCTTCACCGGCGTGTCGGAAATCGTGCTGGACGG
>JASGDV010000146.1:0-3029 GCA_049841255.1 Sphingobium sp. | reverse complement strand
CCGGGACCGCCGAAGCCCCCGCCCGGCCTTCCGCCGCCCGGCCCCGCATTGCCCGATCCCGTATCGGCGCCGCCCGGTCCGCCGGGGCCGTCGTCGCGGCGGGGCGGGCCGTCGCCCCCGCCGCCGCCTTCCCCACCGGGACGGCGGTTGCCGAACAGCGATTGCAACTCGACAGGCCGGTCCTCCGGCTTGGCCCCTGCTGCCCGCCATGCCTCCATCAGCTTCTGCACGCGCGACTTGAGCGGGATCGACAGGTTGAAACCCCAGCGCAATTCTTCGCTTTGCGAGCGCAGGAAATTGATCGGGCGGGCGTCGATCTGCGTCAGGTTGCCGTCCGCGTCGCGCAGGAAGCGGTCTTGGAAAGCGGCCTCGATCGCGGGCGTAGGGGTGGGAAAGGCCGCGATGGGATTGCGGGTGCGGCTGTTGAGATAGGTCGCCGTCAGCGTCAGGTTGGGCTTGTCGAACGGCTTGACCGTCGCGCTCAGGCGGAACTGGTCGCGCACGCTTTCCTTGAGCGCGGCGTTACCGCCCGACAATTGCGTCACGAACACCGTCCGCCCCGTCGCATAGTCGAAAACGGGCATGTTGGGCGTGGAGATCAGCGGATCGGTGATCTGCGATCCGGTGGGCGCGGCGCGATCCTGATTGGCGGACATCAGGATCTGGACGGCGCGCACCGGCTTCCAGCGCAGGCCATAGCCCAGCGTCGAGAGCGTGCCGAAATCCGACAGGCGTTGCGCGGCGGCGTTCATGTTGACGCCGATGTCGCCCAGCGCGCCCAGCACGCCCTTCGACCGGCTGGTGAGCGGCACGTCCAGGCTGACCTGCCCGCTCGCGATCTCGCGGTTGTAATCCGCGTTGCGCTCGACGCCGGAGCGGATCGACCAGCTTTCGAAGCCGTTCGCCGACCCGCCCAGACGGACCGATGTCGTGACCTCTCCTGCGGGCAGATCGAACAGAGGGCCGCTCAGCAGCAGGTCGCCCGAAATCGCCTGCGACTTCGCCCGCGCCCGGTCGGTGAGGCGGGTCGCCAGCAGGTCGTCCGCGATGGGGCCATAGGGATTGAAGCTCGCGTCGCCCGCATCCAGAAGCGCCTGCATCGCGCCGGTCGAAACGCCGCGATCCGTGCGCGTGCGCGTGTCCGAAATGTCGCCGTTACCGGTGAAGGACCATTGCCATCCGCCGCCCAGCCCGCCGTTCAGCGTGATGCCGATATGGCCGGTCGTGCCCCGGATATTCTGCCCCAGCGCGCCCGTCTGCGCGAGATAGCGGTAGAGCCGCGCATCGTTCGCGAAGGGGGAGAAAGGATTGCCCGCGGGCAGGTCCAGTGCCGCCGCCGACAAGCCCTGAAGCGAATCATTGTCGGACAGTTCCAGCCGTCCGTTGATGGTGGCGGACACGCCGCCCAGCGCGCGGGCCAGCGTGGCGTTGGCGGAGAAATTCTCCGTCGAGGGGCTGAGCGTGCGATAGCGGCCAAGGTCGCTGACGCTCGCCCGGTTCGCGCCCGCGACGAAATCGTTGAGGGACGGGATGGAGGCCGCCGCGCTTTCCGGCACGGCGGCGACGGTCACCGTCTCCCCGGCAAGGGCGGAGAGCGCCGGGTCGATTTCCCCGTTTCGCGTCGGGGCGGTGACGTTGCCGCCAAGGGAATAGGGGCTGGAGGGCGCGGTTGGGTCGATGTCCCGCTCGCTTTCCAGCAGATGCGCCGCGCGGCTGTATTTCAGGTTCAGCGTGAAGCGGTTGTCGCCCCGGATGCGCATGATGCCCGCTTCGGCCGATCCGTTCTCCCGTCCGCCATCGGTCGTCGTGCCGCCGCGCAGATCGGCGGATTCCGCCCGGAAACGCTGACGCAGCACGATGTTCATGACCTTCTGCGTCGGCGCATAGCCATAGGACAAGGCGACCTGTTCGGGCAGCACGTCCACCCGCGCCACCGCTTCGGTGGGGAGGTCCTGAATCTCCGAAAAGCTGGAGATGCGCTTGCCGTTCAGCAGGATGATGGGCGTGCCGTTGGTTTCCGCCGACAGTTCCGACACCATCTCCGAAATCGACGCGACCCCCAGCGCGCGGATGTCGGCGGCGCGGAACTGCTGTTCGGGCTGGACATCGCCCAGCACGGCCCCGCGCTCGGGCTGGCCGGTGACGACGATCTCATCCCCTTCCTCCATCTCCACGGGCGGGCGGCGATCCGCCTCCTGCGCCATCAACGCGCCGGGCGCGGCGCCGGACAGCAGGGCGGACAGAGCAAAGGACATGGAACGACGCACGGAAAACCCCCAATACAGACCCTCGACATGAGTCTCCTAGCGGCCAGTTGTCGCAAATCTCTCGCAGGGCAAAGGGAGATTTGTCGCAAATTGTATTTTCGGCACGGGACATTGTAATGTCACCCGATGCGGACCCTTTATCCTGCCATCGAACCCTTCGCCTCCGGCCATCTGGATGTCGGGGACGGCCATCATGTCTATTGGGAGCGGGCCGGGACGCCGGGCGCGAAGCCTGCCGTCTTTCTGCATGGCGGGCCGGGCGGAGGTTCCTCGCCCGATCACCGGCGGCTGTTCGATCCGGCGCGCTACGACGTGCTGCTGTTCGACCAGCGCGGCTGCGGACGCTCGACGCCCCATGCCGGCCTCGACGCCAACACGACATGGCATCTGGTCGCGGACATCGAACGGCTGCGGGCCATGATGGGCGCGGAGCGATGGCTGGTCTTCGGCGGATCATGGGGATCGACGCTGGCGCTCGCCTATGCGCAGAGCCATGCCGAGCGCGTCGGCGAACTGGTGCTGCGCGGTATCTTCACCATCCGCAAGCGCGAGATCGACTGGTATTATCAGGAGGGCGCGAGCCGCATCTATCCCGACAAATGGGAACGCTTCGTCGCGCCCATCCCGGAGGGAGAGCGCGGCGACCTGCTCCATGCCTATCGCCGCATCCTGACCGGCGGCGACCCCGCGGCGCGGATCGCGGCGGCCAAGGCGTGGAGCGTCTGGGAAGGCGAAACCATCCGCCTGCTGCCCGACGATGAT
>JASGDV010000145.1:0-4308 GCA_049841255.1 Sphingobium sp. | reverse complement strand
TTGGCCTTAGGCCAAGTTTATCCTGAGCGACTGCTGCAAGCAGTCAGTCGAAGGGCTCAGCCCCTACTCAGGGCGAACGGAGGTGAGTAAAACCGGACCGTCCGCAATCCACCCTAATTCGCCCTTCGGATCGCGCGGCGCGAATGGCTAGCGGGAAAAGGATCGTTGCATCTCCACGGCGTCGAGGATCTTGCCGCCCGCCATGAACACGGCGCCGGTGCAGGCCAGTGCGAGCAACTGGCCGCCGAAGCCGGGATATTGGTGCATGTAGACCGCGCCGCGCTCCGTCGCGCCCAGCGCAAGGGCGTAGATGACCAGAAACGCCTCGAACTTGGTCTTGATCGTGAAAAGGCGCTTGATCCGTTCCATTGCATCTCACCTGGCGTCCTCGCCCGCCGCCGAAGCATTTTGAAGTCAGCTGGAACAGCTGACGGCTCGCAAAATGCGGCAACACAGGCTTCAGATTAAGTCGCCCGAAAGCTGCAAATGGTCAACAAGCGTTAACCATGATTGTTCGATCCGGGCGATGAGGCGAGTGTCGTTCAGGTCGTCCGGTGCGATTTCCTCCGGCCAGTAATCCGCGACGATGGCGGCGATGCGGTCGAGCTTCGCTTCGTCGAGCAGGAAGCGGGGATCGATGTCGGCGGGGTCGGCCACGACGCGCAGGCGCAGGCAGGCGGGGCCGCCGCCGTTCGCCATGGATTGCCGCACGTCGACGGGGATCAGGCGGCGGATCGGGCCGTTGCCTGCCACCATCTGCTCCAGCCAGTTCCAGACGGCGGGGATTTCCTGCGCTTCGGTGGGGAGGATGAGGGCCATGCCTGTCCCGAGCGAAGTCGAGGGGCCGCCATCGGGCAGCGTCACCAGTTGCGCGTTGAAGAGGTAGCTGCGGATCGCGTCGGCCAGGGTGACGGCGCTGGCGGGCACCTCGACGATCTCGACGCAGGGGAGCGCGGCGCGGAGGGAGGCATAGAAGACGTCCTTGTCCGCGAATGCCTGTTCGTGGGTGAAGAGGACGCGCTCATTGGCGACGGCGACCACGTCATTGTGAAAGGCGCCTGCCGCGATCGCTTCCTCCGACTGCCGGACGAAGAGGGTGCGGGCGGGGTCGAGCGTGTGGAGGCGGGCGACGGCCTTGCTCGCCTCTATATGCTGGCGGGCGGGGAAGGGGCCGCCGGCTTCGCCGTAGACGAAGACCTCGACCCCCGGCGCGGCGTGGCTTTCGGCAAGGCGCATATGGTTGGCCGCGCCTTCGTCGCCGAAGGGTGGTGGGACGGGGCCGTGAACGGTGAAGGCGTCGCTGGCCGCGAAGGCGAGTTGAAGCTGCTTGAGCGTTTGGGGCCATTCGTGGCTGCGATGGGGCATCGTCACCAGATTGGCGACGGTGAGATGTGTGCGACCGTCCGCCGTGTCGCTGGCGGGGGAGACGGTCGCGGCGTTGGCGGCCCACATCGACGAGGCGGACATGGCGGCGGCGCGGATATGCGGTTCGGCATGGCTGACATTGGTGCCGAGCGAGGCGAGCCATGCATTGTCGGGCCGCCATTGGGGGAGGAAGATGCCCTGGGTGAGGCCGAGGCGGATGTTGCCGCGCATCTTCTCCAGTCCTTGCAGCGCGGCGGCGCGGGGGCGGGAGACGGCTCCGGCATTGCGGGCGGAGGCGAGGTTGCCGAGGCTCAAACCCGCATAATTATGGCTGGGGCCGATGAGACCGTCGAAATTGATTTCCCTGACGCTCATGCCCGTCCTGCCATGGTGAAGCTCTGACCCGGCTCGATGCCGAGCAGTTTCGCGCTGTCCGCGTCGAGCGAGACTGCGCCTTCCTCGCTTTCCCGCACGAAGCCGTAGGTGCAGCGATAGTCAGCGAGGCGGCCGGTGGCGATCAGCATCTTGTCCCCGCCCTTGTCATGGACGGCGGAGAAGGTGACGTCGCGCGCCTGCGCGATGGTGCGGAGCGAATCGATCTGGCCCACCATGGTCGGGCCGCCGTCGAATATGTCGACATAGCCGGGATTGGTGAAACCCTCCGTCTCCAGCATCCGCATCGCGGCGCGGCCGTTGGGATGGGGCAGGCCGATGACGGCGCGGGCGCTGTCGGTCAGCATGGCGGTGTAGATCGGCGTCTTGGGCATGAGGTCGGCGATGAACTGGTTGCCGTTGATGGCGTTGAATTCGTCCGCCTCCTGAAAGCTCATGCCGAAGAAGCGGCCTGCGAGCCCGTCCCAGAAAGGCGATCCGCCCGCTTCGTCGATGACCCCGCGAAGCTCCGCGATGATGCGGTCGCCGAAGCGGGCGCGGTGGTTGCGGATGTAGAGATAGCGGCTGCGGGCAAGGAGCAGGCCCAGCCCCTCGGCGCGCTCGCGGGGGTGCAGGAAGAGGCCGCCGACTTCGGTGGAGCCTTCAAGGTCGGTGGTGAGCGATAGCATCTGCGCGCGGAAGGTGCGGCCCAGTTCCCGGCTGTGTTGGGTGAGGACGCCGAGGCGATAGGAATAGAAAGGCCAGCTTTGCCCGACCGTGCTGAAAATCTGGCAGGTGCCGCGAACCTGCCCGGTCTGGGCGTTTTCCAGCACCATGACGATGAGTTCGTCGGCGATGCTGTCCTGCGCGCGGGAGAGCGCCTGTCCGGTGCGTTCCAGCTTGGCCGCGAGCGCCTTGCGGTCGGGCGGCAGGTTGGTGAAGCCGCCGCCGGTCAGCTTGGCCATCTCATAGAGCGTCTGGAGATCGTCCGCCCGCGCGGTCCGCATGAAGAAGGTCAAGCCGTCATCCTCCCCTGATATTGTCCCTGCGCGATCCGCATCAGCGCCAGCGCGGACAGGCGGGCGCGTTCGGGCAGGCTGTCGGTCATCAGAAATTCGTCCGGGCTGTGGATCGCCCCGCCGCGCGCGCCCATCGTGTCGACGACCGGCACGCCGCAGGCCGCGATATTGTTGCCGTCGCACACGCCGCCCGTGTCGCGCCAGCCGATCGGCAGGCCCAGGTCCGCGCCGCAGCGGCGGACGAGATCGAACAGGGCCTGCGCCTTTTCGTCCATGGGCTTGGGCGGGCGTCCGAAGCCACCGTGCAGATGCATGGCGACTTCATGATCGCGCGCGACAGCCTCCATGCCGGTTTCGATCAGGCGGCGGACGGCGATTTCGTCGGCGGGGGTGCGGGGGCGGAAATTGACGCGGAGGATGGCGTGATCGGGCACGACATTGTTGGGGCTGCCTCCGTCGATCCGGGCCGGGTTGCAGGAAAAGCCGGCGCCGCTCGCCGCCTTGAGCCGAAGCGCGAGGTCGGCGGCGGCGAGGAGGGCGTTGCGGCCTTCATCGGGATTCCGGCCCGCATGGGCGCTGCGGCCGGTGACGATGATCGAGAAATTGCCGCTGCCTGCCCGCGCGCCCGCCAGCGTGCCGTCGGGCAAAGCGGGTTCATAGGTGAAGGCCGCGACCTTGCCTGCCGCCATTTCCCGCAGGAGGGGTGCGGAAGAGGCGCTGCCGGTTTCCTCGTCGCTGTTGATGACGACATCATAGCCCAGTGCGGCGCGGCCTTCCCATGTCTCCACGGCGCGAAGCGCGGCGAGCATGACGGCAAGGCCGCCCTTCATGTCGGCGACGCCGGGGCCGTTCAGGACATGATCGTCCAGCCATCGCTGCGTCTGGAAGGGATGATCGGCGGCGAAGACCGTGTCCATATGGCCCGTCAGGAGGACGCGGACGGGCGCTTCGGGGCGGACGGAAAGGAGCAGGTGGCGGCCGTGGTCGATGTGCAGCAGCGCGCCATCGGGAGAGACGCTTTCGACCGGCGTGGGGTCGATCAGGCGGATGTCGCCCGGAAGAGTCGAGAAGGCGTCCGCAAGAAGCGTGGCCATGGCCGCGAGGCCGTGCAGATTGCGCGAGCCGCTGTTGACGGTGGACCATGATTGCACCTGCTCCAGCATCGGCGCGGCCGAGGCGTGGTCCAGAACCGCTTGTTCGGCAGGTGAAATGGCTGTCATTTCCTATGGTCTAACAGAGCGTGCCGTTGCTCTCCACCCCAAGGGCGCTGAAAATCCTTCCTTGCGACGAAGAATGGTTCAGGGCGGGATAGCGAACGGTCTGCTTCCAACATGCATGGTGCTCCTGCGAAGGCATTCGATCGAGACAAGTGGCTCGTGAAAGCCCGGATCAGACGGCGGAACTGGGCTCCTGCCTTCGCAGGAGCACGGTTGCGCGGACATTCAATCCTCCCCTTTGAGGGGAGGTGGCAGGCCGAAGGCCTGACGGAGGGGTGTCACCTTTTGCGAGGGCGGGATGCCCCTCAAACCGGGACACCCCTCCACCATGCTTC
>JASGDV010000144.1:0-25493 GCA_049841255.1 Sphingobium sp. | reverse complement strand
TTCGTTTCGAGCGAAGTCGAGAAGCGATTGGCGGTTTCTCGACTTCGCTCGAAACGAACGGAGATGGGATTATGAGGCCGTCCTGAACGGCGGGATCATACGAGGCGGCTCTGCTTCACCGCCGCCGCGATGAAGCCCGCGAAGAGGGGATGCGGGTCGAAGGGCTTGGATTTGAGTTCCGGGTGGAACTGCACGCCCACGAACCATGGGTGATCGGGGCGCTCGACGATTTCGGGCAAAGTGCCGTCGGGTGACATGCCGGAGAAGATCAGGCCGCCCTTTTCCAGCGGCTCGCGATAGCCTGCGTTGACTTCGTAGCGGTGGCGGTGGCGTTCGCTGATGTCGGTCGCGTCGTAGATGCCCGCTACCACGCTGTTGCCGGCGAGCTTCGCGGGATAGGCGCCAAGGCGCATGGTGCCGCCCAGATCGGTGTCGGCGGTGCGCTTTTGCAGCCCCTCCTTGCTCATCCATTCGGTGATGAGGCCGACGACCGGCTCGCTGGTTTCGCCGAATTCGGTGGTGGATGCACCGGAGATGCCCGCCGTGTTGCGCGCGCCCTCGATGCAGGCCATCTGCATGCCGAGGCAGATGCCGAAGAAGGGCACGCCGCGTTCGCGCGCGAACTTCACCGCGGCGATCTTGCCTTCCGACCCTCGCACACCGAAGCCGCCGGGGACGAGGATACCGTGCATGGGTTCCAGGCGGGCGGCGATGTCCGCGCCCTCCTCCTCGAACAATTCGGCGTCCAGCCACTTGATGTTGACCTTCACCCGGTTGGCGAGGCCGCCATGGTGCAGCGCTTCGTGCAGCGACTTGTAGGCGTCGGGCAGGCCGACATATTTGCCGACCACGCCGATGGTGACTTCGCCTTCGGGGTTCTGCTGGCGGTCCATGATGTCGTGCCAGCGGTCGAGCGAGGGCTGCGGCGCGCCGTCGATGCCGAAGGCGCGGAGCACTTCGTCGTCCAGCCCTTCGGCATGATATTGGGTCGGCACCGCATAGATGCTGCTGGCGTCGAGCGCGGGGATGACCGCTTCCGGGCGGACATTGCAGAAGAGCGCGATCTTGCGCCGTTCGCTGTCGGGCAGCGGCTGTTCGCAGCGGCAGAGCAGGATGTCGGGCTGGATGCCGAGCGAGGTGAGTTCGCGGACGCTGTGCTGCGTCGGCTTGGTCTTCAGTTCGCCTGCTGCGGCGATATAGGGGACCAGCGTCACATGGACGAAGATCGACTGGCCGCGCCCCAGATCGTTATGAAGCTGGCGAATCGCTTCCATGAAGGGGAGCGATTCGATGTCGCCCACCGTGCCGCCGATCTCGCACAGCACGAAGTCGAGGTCTTCGGTGTCGGCGGTGGCGAACGCCTTGATCTCATCGGTGACGTGCGGGATCACCTGAACCGTCGCGCCGAGATAGTCGCCGCGCCGTTCGCGGGCGATGATAGTCTGATAGACGCGGCCCTGCGTCACATTGTCCGACTGGCGCGCGGAAACACCCGTGAACCGCTCATAATGGCCGAGGTCGAGGTCGGTCTCCGCCCCGTCGTCGGTCACATAGACCTCGCCATGCTGATACGGGCTCATCGTGCCCGGATCGACGTTGAGATAGGGGTCGAACTTCCGGATTCGCACACGGAAACCTCGCGCCTGCAGCAGGGCTGCAAGCGAAGCGGCCATCAGGCCCTTGCCAAGCGAGGAGACCACGCCGCCGGTGATGAAAATATACCGCGCCATGGGAGAGGAGGCTTAGCCTTTTAAGAACGAGTTGGGCAAGCGCGCGAATCCACGCGCGAGCAAAAAAAGATCGTCAGATCGGCGAAAGGATCAGTTGGCGAGCGGAACCGCGCCGTTGGAAGCGGAACCGTTGCTGGCCGCGCCTGCCGCGCCTGCCAGCGGATCGGCGGTGTTTCCGGCCGCCGGTGCCTGCTGCTGCGTGGCGGGCGCCTGCTTCACCAGCGAGGTGTCGATGCTGCTGGGCGCGTGGCGGACGGAGGCGATCACCGCCAGGACGATGGACAGGCCGACGAACAGGGTCGCGAGGATCGTGGTCGAGCGGGTCAGGAAATCCGCCGCGCCGCGCGCCGACATGAATCCCGCCGGAGAACCGCCGACGCCCAGCCCGCCGCCTTCCGACTTCTGCATCAGGATGACGGTGACGAGGCAGGCGGCAATAATGGCCTGCACGACGAGGAGGAAAGTGAACATGCGCTTGCGTTTTCTGTCCGGTAAGGGTGCGTTGTCGCGCACATAGCGATGATGGGACGGTTGGGCAACCTGAGAGCGTTGGCATTGCATTCAGGTGGAGCGGTTTTCCAAACCCCGTTCGGTTCGAGCCTAGTCGAGAACCATCGCGCATCGTTTCTCGACTAAACTCAAAATGAACGGCTGTATCTTAGTTGGCCGCCGCCTCGATCACCGGCGCGAATTTTGCTGCCGTCAGGCTGGCGCCGCCGACAAGGCCGCCGTCCACGTCCTCAATGGCCATGAGTTCGGCGGCATTGTCGCCGTTCATCGAGCCGCCATAGAGGATTCGTATCCCTTCCGCCTCGGTCCCGATCTTCGTCGCGAGAGCGGCGCGCAGGGCGCGGTGCATGGTTTCGACGGCTTCCATGGTGGGGATGCGGCCAGTGCCGATGGCCCAGATCGGTTCATAGGCGATGGCGAGCCAGTCCGCCGCGGCGCCTTCGGGCAGGGAGGCGAGAAGCTGTGCGGAGACGACCGATTCAGCGTCACCTGCATCGCGCACGTCGAGGCTTTCGCCGACACAGAGGATGACCTTGAGGCCAGCGGCCTTCGCGGTCAGAGCCTTGGCGGCGATGTCGGCGTCGGTTTCGCCCTGATCCTGCCGCCGCTCGCTATGGCCGACGATGGTCCAGCCCGCGCCCGCTTCGGCCAGCATCGCGGCGGAAAGGCAGCCGGTATGCGCGCCGCTCTGGTTCATGTGACAATCCTGCGCGCCAATGAAGGCCGCGCCCTTCACGGTCTGCGCGGGCGCGATCAGCGTGGCGGGGAGGCACAGCCCCACTTCCGCCGCCGGATGATGCGCGGCCAGAGCGCCGATGGCCTCCACCTCGCCCAATTGCGCCTTGAGGCCGTTCATCTTCCAGTTGCCGACCACCAGCTTGCGCCTGCCCATCGATCATTTCCCCTTGAATGACTTGCTGCATCTGGGCCGGGGCGATGGACGGAGCGGCGGCATTTGTCCAGCCCGCCTCATCCCGCCAGAGCTTGCCGCCGCGCCGATCCGCCCTTAAAGCGGGCCGCCTCACCGCCGTTGTTCGGAAGCCTTATTCATGCTGTCAACTTTCCGCCGCCTCATCCACTCCAAGTTCGGGGCGGTCTTCGCCATCCTGTTCCTGGGCGTGATCGCCGCCGCTTTCATTCTGGGCGACGTCACCAGCGGCAAGTTCGGCGGCGGCAGCATGTTGGGCACCGGGGAAACCGTCGCGAAGGCCGGGGGATCGCGACTCACCATGACGGAATATCGGGACCGGGTGCAGCGCGTGTTCGAAAATGCGCGCCGGTCCAATCCGGGGATGCAGATCGCCGACTTCTTCGCGCAGGGCGGCGCGGCGCAGATTTACGATCAGCTCGTCTCCGCGCTCACCATCCGGGAATATGCGAAGGATCAGGGCGTCCATATCAGCAAGCGGCTGGTCGACGCGCAGATCGCGCAGATTCCCGCCTTTCAGGACGCTGCGGGCAATTTCAGCCAGGACCAGTTCCGCCAGCTTCTCTCCACCCAGCGCATCACCGAACAGATGCTGCGCGACGACATCAGCCGCGAGATATTGGAAAAGCAGATGCTCGCGCCGCTGGGGCTGGGCGTGAAGCTGCCCGACAGCATGGTGCTGCCCTATGCCTCGCTGCTGCTGGAGGCGCGCCAGGGCACGGTCGCGGCGATCCCGGCGCAGGCTTTCCTCGACGGGAAGGAACCGACCGACGCGCAACTGGACGCCTTCTACAAGGCCAATGCCGCGCGCTTCACGATTCCCGAACAGCGCCGCATCCGCTATGCCATGATCGACGCGGAACGCTTTGCGCAGGCCGCGCAGCCGAGCGAGGCGGAAATCGCCGCCGCCTATAATCAGAACAAGGCCGCCTATGCCGCGAAGGAAAATCGCACCGTCGAGCAGCTTGTGCTGCCCACCGAAGCGGCCGCCAAGGCGATGGCCGAGCAGGTGAAGGGCGGCAAATCGCTGAGCGCAGCCGCGCAGGGCGCGGGGTTGGCGGTTTCCACCCTCAAGGACCAGAGCCGCGAGACGCTGGCCGCTTCGGCGTCGAAGGCTGTGGCAGACGCCGTTTTCGCCGCGAAGCAGGGCGAGCTGGTCGGGCCGGTGCGCGGATCGCTGGGCTGGGTGCTGCTGCGCGTCACGGGGGTGCAGGATATTCCCGCGAAGGCGCTGGCCGCTGTGCGGGGCGAGATCGTCGAGACGCTGAAGGCCCAGAAGGAAAAGCAGCTTCTCACCGACTTCACCGGCAAGATCGAGGACCAGATCGCCGATGGCGGCACGTTCGAGGAAGTGGCGAAGGATAATGGCCTCAAGCTGGAGACGACGCCGCTGCTGCTGTCGGACGGCAAGCAGGCGGAGGACCAGCTTCACGAGCCGACCGCCGATGTGAAGGCGCTGCTGGCGCCCGTCTTCGCGATGAGCGCGGATGACGACGCGCAACTGGTGCCGATCACGCCCGACCGGCGCTACGCGCTGGCCGCGCCGGGCGAGATCGTCGCCGCCGCGCCGCCGCCGCTCGCCAAGGTCAAGGCGCTGGTGGCCATCCAGTACAAGCTCAATCAGGGCAATCAGAAGGCAAAGAAGCTGGCCGAGGAGATCCAGGCCAAGGTCGCCAAGGGCGCCAAGCTGGCCGCCGCCATCGCGCAGGCGGGCGTGAAGCTGCCCGCACCGCAGGTGCTGGGCGGCCGCCGCGCCGACATCATGCGCGGGGAACAGCGTCCTCCGGCCGAAGTCGCCATCCTCTTCGCCATGGCTCAGGGAAGCGTCAAGACGCTGCCCATCGGGCAGGATCGCGGCTATTTCGTCGTGCAATTGAACGCGATCCGGAGCGGAGACGCGAAGGATCAGCCGGAATTGCTGGGCCAGGTGCGCGATCAACTCGGCAATGTGGTGGGCGAGGAATATGGCCAGCAGTTCGAGCGCGCCGTCGAGAAGGAAATGGGCGTCAAGCGCAACGCCAACGCCGTCGCGAGCGTGCAACGCGCGCTGACCGCGACCAATAGCGGCGCGCAATAGCATGGCGGCGACAATGCAGGCAGGAATGGACGGCATCGCGGCCGCGCGCGAGGCGCTGGCTCAGGGCAAGTCCGCTTTGGTGTGGCGGCGGCAGATCGCCGATACCGACACGCCGATTTCCGCTGCGTTGAAGCTATTCGAGGCGGACCGGGGCGACTTCCTGCTGGAATCGGTCGAAGGCGGCGCGGTGCGGGGGCGATACAGCCTGATCGGCCTTGCCCCCGACCTCGTTTTCCGGGCGCAGGGACAAGCAGCGGAAATCAACCGGCAATGGGCGACCGACCGGGACGCCTTCGTCGCGCAGGAGAAGGGCGCGCTCGACGCGCTGCGCGATCTGGTGGCGGAATGCCGGGCAGAGATGGACCCGGCGCTGCCGCCCGCCCTCGCCTGCCTCGTCGGCTATTTCGGTTATGAGACGATCGGGCTGGTGGAAAAACTGCCCCGCCCCGCTCCCAATCCCATCGCCATTCCCGACATGCTGTTCGTGCGGCCCACGGTGGTGCTGGTGTTCGACCGACTGGCCGACGCGCTCTATCTGGTCGCGCCGGTGTGGAAGGAAAATGCGAGCGACCCCGACCGCGCGGTCGCCGGGGCGCTCGACCGGATCGACGCGGTGGCCGCGCGACTCGCCGGGCCGATCCCGCAGCAGGCAGCGTCGGAGGACATCACCGACATCGCGCTGACGCCGATGATGGCGCCGGAGCAATATGCCGGGATGGTCGCCAAAGCGAAGGACTATATCGTCGCGGGGGACATTTTTCAGGTGGTGCTGGCGCAGCGGTTCACCAGCCCCTTCACCCTGCCCCCTATCGCGCTTTACCGGGCGTTGCGGCGGATCAACCCATCGCCCTTCCTTTATTATCTGGACCTGCCGGGCTTCGCGATCATCGGGTCCAGCCCGGAAATCCTGGTCCGCGCGCGGGACGGCGAAGTCACCATCCGGCCCATCGCAGGCACCCGCCCGCGCGGCAGGAATGCGGTGGAGGACGCGGCCAACCGCGAAAGCCTGCTCGCCGATCCCAAGGAACGGGCCGAGCATCTGATGCTGCTGGACCTTGGCCGCAACGATGTGGGCCGGGTCGCGGCGGCAGGCAGCGTCACGGTGACGGACAGCTATACGGTCGAGTTCTACAGCCATGTGATGCATATCGTGTCGAATGTGGTCGGGCAGATCGCACTGGGGAAGGATGCGCTCGACGCCTTGTTCGCGGGCTTTCCGGCGGGCACCGTTTCCGGCGCGCCCAAGGTGCGGGCCTGCGAGATCATCGCGGAACTGGAGCCGGAGACGCGCGGGGCCTATGCCGGATGCGTCGGCTATTTCGCGCCGGACGGGAATATGGATAGCTGCATCGTGCTGCGCACCGCCGTGCTCAAGGACGGCGTGATGCATGTGCAGGCGGGCGCGGGCATCGTCGCGGACAGCGACCCCGCCTATGAACAGTGCGAATGCGAGGCGAAGAGCGGCGCGCTGTTCGCCGCCGCGCACGAAGCCGTGACCATCGCCAGAGAGTCGCGCTTCGGGCAGTAGCGCCTTATTGGCGCATGGCGGTCGCGACCGGCTCCGATGTCACCGGATAGCCCAGATGCGTGGGGATGCAGAGATGCGGCACGCCGTCGCGATCCTCGATCCACGGCACCACCTTTTCCGGCGGCGTGGCGGCGGCATGGGCAGCCAGCGCGTCGAAAGTGTCGAACTGCGCCAGCCGCTCCAGATTGCGGCGAGTAGGATAGATGGTGAACCCCTCCCCCGCCGCACAACGCGCCAGCGTCGCCCGGGCGCTGCTCCAGAACAGATGGGTGTTCTCGGTGGCGTCCACGCTGGCCTCCTGCCCGTCGGGCGCCTTCGCCAGATAGAAGCGGGCGTCGAAAACCCGCGCCGTCCTGTGGTTAGGTTGCCAGCGGGTGAAGGGCAGCAGGGCATCGAGCGTCAATTCCAGCCGGTGCGCCTCGATCAGCGCGGCTAGCTCCGCCCCTTCCGCCAGCGCGCGGCGCATCGTCGCCAGCAGTTCCGGTTCGGGCGGCCGGGCGAAGCCTATGCCCATCCCGCTTTCCTCCAGCGTCTCGCGAATGGCGGCGACCCGCGCCGCCGCATCGTCCGGCTCCAGCCCGCGCGCGAAAGCCGCTGCCAGCGCGCGGTCTCCTTCATCCACCGCGCCGCCAGGGAAAACCAGCGCGCCCCCGGCAAAGGCCATGCTGCGCGCGCGCTCCATCATCAATATGTCCGCCGGGCCATGGGGCCGGTCGCGCACGATCACCACGGTGGCGGCCGGACGGGCCAGATTTTCGATATCCGTCATAATCGTCCGCTCTACGCCCCTTGGGCAGCGGCAGTAAAGACCCGCCGCCGTGGGAACTTCCCACGCCTTCATACGCTGATAGGCGCGGAGGTTCGTCCATGGTTGCGCGCGCATATTGGCAGGGTCAGATCAGGCTGGCGCTGGTGTCCATTCCGGTCGAAATCTATCCGGCCACGCGGTCGGGCGCAGCGGTGTCCTTCCGCCAGATTCACGAGCCTTCTGGCAAGCCCATCCATTATGAGAAAGTCGTGACCGGCATCGGCCCGGTGGATCGCGACGAGATATTGAAGGGCTATGAGGTTTCCAAGGGCAATTACGTCCTGCTGGAGGATGAGGAGATCGAGGCCGTCAAGATCGAGAGCCGCAAGACGCTGGACCTCGTCCAGTTCGTCGAGGCGGACGCCATCGACGTGCTTTATTATGAGAAGCCCTATTTCGTGCTGCCCGCCGACGATCTGGCGGAGGAAGCCTATGCAGTGCTGCGCGACGCGCTGCGGCAGACGAAGAAGGTGGGGCTGGGCCAGTTGTCTGTGCGGGGGCGGGAGCAGCTCGTGTCGCTCAAGCCCTGCGGGCGGGGGCTGGTGCTGGAACTGTTGCGCTATGCCGACGAGGTGACGAAGGCGCAGAGCTATTTCCGCGGGCTTCCCGACGATAAAGCCGATCCCGACATGCTCGACCTCGCTACCACGATCATCGAGAAGAAGACCGCGCCCTTCAAGCCGGAGGAATTTCACGACCGCTATGTCGATGCGCTGCGCGGCCTGATCGAGAAGAAGAAAAAGGCCAAAGGCAAGCTCATCATCGAGGATGTGGAGGAACCGGGCGCGCAGCGGGGCGGCAATGTGATCGACTTGATGGCAGCGCTCAAGAAATCGGTGGAAGGCGGCAAACGCACGCCCCCGACGCGCAGGGCTGCGGCGGCGCCCAAGGCGAAAGCTCCAGCCAAGCGGGCGGCGCCGGCGAAACGCAAGAAGGCGTGATGGAACTCAATCCCGCCACTCCGCTCCATGTCATCGACTGGCCGATCCTCGCGCGGCTGGGGGTAGCGGCCTTGTTGGGACTGCTGCTGGGGCTGGACCGGGAACTCAGGGGCCATGCCGCCGGGATGCGGACGCACGGCATCATCTGCTTCACCTGTGCATTGATGACGATCAGCGCCATCGCCCTGCACAAGCAGCTTCATGGCGAGGGCAATATCGATCCCCTGCGCGTGTTCGAAGCGTCCGCCGCCTTCACCGGCATCATCGCGGCGGGCCTCATCATGTTCAACAAGGGGGAGATCAGGAATCTCACCACCGCCGCCCATATCTGGCTGGCGGGCATGATCGGCATCGCCAGCGGCGCGGGACAATGGCCGCTGGTGGTGAGCGCGGCCATCGTCGCGGTGGTCATGCTGACGCTGCTGCGGGTGGTGGAGAACCGCTGGCTCGATCCGGGAAATCGGAACGGATGATGGCCAGCAAGGACGCCCTCGCCTCCTATAACGCCAAGCGCGATTTCGCCCGGACCCGCGAGCCGAAGGGCGTGGTCGCGAAAAAGGGCGGCAACAGCTTCGTCGTGCAGAAGCATGAAGCGACGCGGCTGCACTGGGATTTCCGGCTGGAGGTGGATGGCGTGCTCAAAAGCTGGGCCGTCACCAAGGGACCAAGCCTGAACCCCGCCGACCGGCGGCTGGCGGTGCGGACGGAGGATCACCCGCTGAGCTATGGCGATTTCGAGGGGACCATCCCCAAGGGCGAATATGGCGGCGGCACGGTGATGCTGTGGGACCGGGGCACATGGGAGCCGGTCGAGGGCAAGAGCGCGGCTGACATCGACAAGGGACATCTGCACTTCATCCTGCATGGCGAGCGGATGAAGGGCGAATGGCTGCTGGTGAGGATGAAGGGTCGGCCTGGCGAGAAGCGGGAGAACTGGCTGCTCCGCAAGATCGACGATGGCGAGGCGGACACGGACAGCGTTCTGGTCGACCGGGCGCTGACCAGCGTGCTGACCGGGCGGTCGATGGCGGAGATCGCCGCCGACAGGAAGGGGACGCAATCGCTGGCAGGAACCAAGGGCAAGGCCTTCGCGCAAAAGATGCAGGCGGCGCGGGAGCATAATGCGGCGCTGAAACCGAAGGGGCGCAGGGATGCAGCGGTCATGCCGCGCTTCGTCAAGCCCCAACTGGCGACGCTGGTGGACGCGGTGCCGGTGGGCAATGACTGGCTGCATGAAATCAAGTTCGACGGTTATCGCGCGCTGATCGCCGTGGCGGGGGAGAAGGTGACGGTCTTTACCCGCAACGGGCTGGACTGGACGGAGAAATTCGGGCCGCTGGCGCGGGAGATCGCGGCGATGGACCTGCCGCCCGCGCTGATCGACGGGGAGATCGTGGCTTTCGGGCCGGACGGCAATCCCAGCTTTTCCGCCTTGCAGGCCGTGCTGAAACGCGGCCATGGCGCGGAGCGGGAGGATGCGCCGCTCAGCTTCTTCGCCTTCGATCTGCTGTCGCTGGACGGCGTGGACCTGAAGCCCCTGCCCGCCATCGAGCGCAAGGAGCGGCTGGAGGCGCTGCTCCATCAGGCAAAGCCGCCCATCCATGTCGCCGATCATGTCATCGGCGCGGGGGAAGCCCTGTTCCATTCCCTGTGCGGGGCGGGGCAGGAAGGGATCATCTCCAAGCGCGCCGACGCGCCCTATCGCGGGGATCGGACCCGCAACTGGGTGAAGGTGAAATGCACGCGGCGGCAGGAGTTCGTCATCGTCGGCTGGATCAAGAGCAACGCCAAAGGGCGGGGTTTCCGCTCGCTGCTGCTGGGGCAGAATGAGGGCGGCAAGCTGGTCTATAAGGGGAAAGTCGGGACGGGATTCGATGCGGACTGCATGGCCGCCCTCGTTGAGACGATGGAGCCGCTGGCGGCGGAGGAGCCCGCGCTCGACGTGCCGCGTGCGGAGGCAAGGGGCGCCCGCTGGATCGAGCCGAAGCTGGTCGCCGAAGTCGCCTTTTCGGAGTTCACCGGCGACGGGCGGGTGCGCCATGGCAGCTTCCTGGGCCTGCGCGCCGACAAGAAGGCGAAGGACGTAAAACCGGAAAGGAGCCAGCCTCCCCCCGCCCCTGCCAGCGACGTGAAGATCAGCAATCCCGACCGCGTGATCTTCCCCGAAAGCGGGCAGACCAAAGGCGAGCTGGCCGATTATTATGCCCGCATCGCGCCGCTGATGCTGCCCTTCGCCGCCAATCGCCCGATCAGCCTCGTCCGCTGTCCGCAGGGGCGCGCGAAGAAATGCTTCTTCCAGAAGCATGACAGCGGTGCGCTCGGCCCGCATGTCCGGCAGGTGCCCATTCAGGAGAAGGACGGGGCGACCGAGGATTATATCTATGTCGAGGATGCCGACGGCCTGCTCGCCTGCGTGCAGATGGGGACGATCGAATTCCATGGCTGGGGGAGCCGGGCCGACGCCGTGGAGAAGCCCGACCGGATGATCTTCGACCTCGATCCCGACGAAGGGCTGGATTTCGGGAAGGTGAAGCAGGCGGCGCAGGACATTCGCGATCGGTTGAGCGACATCGGCCTGGTTTCCTTCGCGATGCTGTCAGGTGGCAAGGGCGTGCATGTGGTCGTGCCGCTGACGCCGGACCATGATTGGGAAAGTCACAAGGATTTCGCCAGCCGCTTCGCCCAGGCGCTGAGCGTAGCCGAGCCGGACCGCTTCACCGCGACCATGAGCAAGGCGAAGCGCAAGGGGCGGATATTCATCGACTGGCTGCGCAACCAGCGGGGCAGCACGGCGGTCCTGCCCTATTCCGCCCGCGCCCGCGCTAGCGCGCCCGTGGCGGTGCCGATCGGATGGGACGAACTGGACGGGATGAAGGACGCCCATCCCTTCGCCATCGAGGATGCGGACAGGCTGATCGAGCGGGCGGCTGCCCTCAAGGGCTGGGGATTCGCCACGCAGCGGCTGCCGGAGATATGAGGCGGGCGAGACGCTCAGGCATCCGCCAAGGCGGGGTTGGCCGTTCAGTCTCCCTCTTCCAGCAGCGTATCCCGGAACATCCGCCCGGTGGGCGAAAGGTCGTTGTTATGGATCAGCCATAGCGAACTGGTGACAGGCGTCCGGAAGGGACGGTTGATCACATTATCGACATGCAGGCTGACCATGGACTGGGCAAGGATCGTGGGGCCGAAACCCGCCGCCACCAGCCCCAGCAGCGTCGCGAGGCTGCGCGCTTCATGGGCGATCTGCGGCACGAATCCGGCCTGTTCGCACAGGGCGAAGAAATGTTCGGTGAAGCCGGTGCCGTTAGGCGCGCCGTAAAGGACCAGCGGTTCACCCGCGAGATCCTCGATACGCGGAGGCTCCGGGCGCACGGCAAGCCAGTGATCCGCGCGCAAGGCCAGCACCATCTCTTCCCGAAGCAGGCATTGCGCCACCAGCCCGCCGGGGAGTACAGGATCCTGATAATCGCGCACGATGCCGATATCGAGCTTTCCATTGCCGACATCCTCGATCTGCTCGTCCCGGTCCTGTTCGCACAGGATCAGGTCCACATCGGGACAAGCCTGGCGAAAGCGGTACAGGGCCCGCGCGACGCGCGGCACGAATGGCCCCGATATGGTGAAGCCGAGCATGAGGCGGCCGATCTCCGCCCGGTGCGCCCGCTGGGCGATCTGCGTCGCGCGTTCCGCCTGAAGGAGGGTCTGGCGCGCCTCCGGCTCGAACAGGCGCCCCACCTCCGTCAGGCGGACGCGGCGGCTGGTCCGGTCGAACAGGCGGACGCCCAGTTCCTCCTCCAGCGCCCGAATCTGCTGGCTGAGCGGCGGCTGCGATATGCCCAGCCTCTGGGCGGCGCGGCCGAAATGCCGTTCTTCCGCGACGCACAGGAAATAGCGCAGATGCCTCAGGTCCATGATCAGGTCGCCTTATATATCGATTATGCCATATTATATATTAGACGCGGATGAAACAACGCGTCATGGACAATGCGGACATGACGTCGCGACGGGATCATCCGGCAAGGCGAGCGCGGGTTTAGCCCCCTCAAAGACCGCGCGCGCCGCCAGGCATCCGGCGACGCCATGTCCACTATCCCGCCTTCGATCCAGCCCGTTGGACGTCACGCACCGTCATGTTTCCGCCCCCAGCAGCCACAGTCACGGAAGAAGCGGACGGCTTCGCAATCCCTTCCGGTGACGCATTCGGGAACCGTCCATGATCGGCATTGTCAGGATCGCGCTGAACCGGCCGCTGACCTTCATCGTCATGGCGATCCTGATCGCGATCATCGGCATATTGACGGCCCTGCGGACGCCGGTGGACATCTTCCCGAACATCCGCATCCCCGTGATCGCCGTGGCCTGGCAATATTCGGGCCTGCCGCCCGAAGACATGGCGCGCCGGATCGTCGATCCCTATGAGCGGTCGCTGACCACGACCGTCAACGATATCGAGCATATCGAAAGCCAATCCTTTCAGGGCATCGGCATCGTCAAGATCTTCTTCCAGCCGGGCGCGGACATTCGCACCGCCACGGCGCAGGTCACGTCCATCTCCCAGACGGTCCTGCGTCAGATGCCGCCCGGAGTCACGCCGCCGCTGATCCTGAACTACAACGCCTCGACGGTGCCCATCCTGCAACTCGCGCTGTCCGGAAAGGGACTATCGGAACAGCAGCTTTTCGACATGGGGCAAAACCAGATACGCTCCCCGCTGGTGACTATTCCGGGCCTCGCCATGCCCTATCCTTCCGGCGGGCGGCAGCGTCAGGTGCAGATCGACCTCAATCCGCTGGCGCTTCAGTCCAAGGGATTGTCGGCGCAGGATGTGGGCAATGCGATAGCGGCCCAGAACCAGATCAACCCGGCCGGTTTCGTGAAGATCGGCGCGACCCAATATAGCGTCAGGCTGAACAACGCCCCTTCGTCCATCGAAGCGCTCAACGATCTGCCGGTGAAGGTCGTGAATGGCGCGACCATCTATATGCGCGACGTCGCCTATGTCCGGGACGGCAGCGGCCCGCAGCAGAATATCGTGCATGTCCAGGGCCGCCGTTCGGTGCTGCTGACCATATTGAAGAACGGCGCGACTTCCACCCTGTCCATCGTCGCGGGGGTGAAGGAAGCGTTGCCCCGCATCGCCGCCACCCTGCCCGATACGCTCAAGATCCTGCCGCTGGGCGATCAATCGCTGTTCGTGAAGGCCGCGGTGCAGGGCGTCATCCATGAAGGCGCCATCGCCGCCGCGCTGACATCGCTGATGATCTTGCTGTTCCTCGGCTCCTGGCGGTCGACGGTCATCATCGCGCTGTCGATCCCGCTGGCGATCCTGGCAGCCATCGCGGCGCTGGCGGCGTTCGGGCAGACGCTGAACGTCATGACGCTGGGCGGGCTGGCGCTGGCGGTCGGCATATTGGTCGACGACGCCACCGTCACGATCGAGAATATCAACTGGCATCTGGAACAGGGCAAGGGCGTGCTGGACGCGATCATGGACGGCGCGGCGCAGATCGTGACGCCCGCCTTCGTGTCGCTGCTGTGCATCTGCATCGTATTCGTGCCGATGTTCCTGCTTCCGGGCGTCGCGGGCTTCCTGTTCGTGCCGATGGCCCTGTCGGTCGTGTTCGCGATGATCGCGTCCTTCATCCTGTCGCGGACGCTGGTGCCGACATTGGCCATGTATCTGCTCAAGCCCCATCAACTCGGCAGCGAAGACGATCATCTGGCCGGAAGCCCCGATTCCCGCAATCCGCTGATCCGGTTCCAGCGCGGTTTCGAACATCGTTTCGAACGGGTGCGGAAGAATTATGTGGCCCTGCTCCGCCGCGCGCTGGGCGCGCGCAAGCCGTTCCTGCTGGGCTTCATGGCGGTGGTGATCCTGTCCTTCGGCCTTCTGCCGATGCTAGGCAGCAATTTCTTCCCCTCGGTCGATTCCGGGCAGATCGTCATGCATGTCCGCGTGCCCGTCGGATCGCGGGTCGAAGACACGTCGCGCCGGTTCGAACATATCAGCCAGGCGGTGCGCGATATCATCCCCGCCACGGAACTGGCGTCCCTGACCGACAATATCGGCCTGCCCGTCAGCGCCATCAACACGGTCTACAACAATAGCGGCACCATCGGCCCGCAGGATGGCGACATGCTGATCGCGCTTGGCGAAGGGCATCGGCCAACCAGCAAGGTCGTCGACATGCTGCGCCGCGAACTGCCGCGCCGTTTCCCCGGCACGACCTTTTCCTTCCTGCCCGCCGATATCACCAGCCAGATCCTGAACTTCGGCGCGCCCGCGCCCATAGACATCCAGATCGCGGGCAAGGACGCGACCGCCAACCGCGCCTATGCGCAGAAGCTGCTGGCGAAGGTCGCGGCCATCCCCGGCCTTGCAGACGCGCGAATCCAGCAGCCCGCCCATGCGCCCCAGCTCAACGTCGATGTCGACCGTTCCCGCGCCAGCCAATATGGCTTCAGCGAGCGGGACGTGACCACCAGCCTCGCCACCCAGCTTGCCGGCACGTCGCAGACCGCGCCCGTCTATTTCGTGAACCCCGAAAACGGCGTGCAATATCCGGTCGTCGCGCAGGCCCCGGAATATCTGGTCCGGTCGATCAGCGACCTGTCCAACGTGCCCGTATCCAGCGCCGCGTCGGCGGCCGGCGTGCAACCGCTGGGCGGCGTCGCGACGATCACCCGGTCGAGCACCGTGCCGGTCGTGTCCCATTATAATATCGCGCCGGTGCTGGATATCTACGCCATGCCGCAGGGTCGCGATCTGGGCGCGGTCGCGGGCGACATCCGGCGGGCGATCCGGTCGATGGAAAAGGAATTGCCCAAGGGCGCGACCGTCACCATCCGCGGCCAATACGCCACCATGAACACGGCCTTTTCGGGCCTTGCCTTCGGTCTGGCCGGAGCCATCGTGCTGATCTACCTGCTGATCGTCGTCAATTTCCAGAGCTGGGTCGATCCCTTCGTCATCATCACCGCGCTGCCCGCCGCGCTCGCGGGGATCGTGTGGATGCTGTTCACGACAGGCACCACCCTGTCGGTGCCCGCGCTGACGGGCGCGATCATGTGCATGGGCGTGGCGACCGCCAACTCCATTCTGGTCGTCAGCTTCGCGCGGGAAAGGCTAGCGGAACTGGGCGATGCGACGCAGGCGGCGCTGGAAGCGGGCATGGTCCGTTTCCGCCCCGTGCTGATGACCGCGCTCGCCATGATCATCGGCATGGCGCCGATGGCGCTGGGCTTAGGCGATGGCGGAGAACAGAACGCCCCGCTGGGCCGCGCCGTCATCGGCGGCCTGATCTGCGCCACCGTCGCGACGCTTTTCTTCGTTCCCACCGTCTTCGCCCTGGTCCATCGAAAGCATGGACAAAAGGGACATCAGCCGGAAATGCAACCCAGCCATGTCTGATCCCCACAGCATCCCCACCGACAATGCCGACGCCGACGCAGGCCCCGACAGCCGCACCCTGAAGCGCGTGGGCCTGGGCGCGGCGGCGATCGCCCTCGCCATCGTCGCGGTGGGGGTCGCGACGCGGATCAGCGCGACGAACGAACTCAAGGACAGGGTAGCCGACACGGCCATTCCGACCGTCGCGGTCGTCAATCCGAAGGCCGATGGCGATGGGGGGGCGCTGGTGCTGCCCGGCAGCCTGCAGGCCTATAACAGCGCGGCCATCTATGCCCGCACCAACGGCTATGTCCGGCGCTGGCTGGCGGATATCGGCGACCATGTGCGCGCGGGACAGCCGCTCGCCATCCTCGACGCGCCGGAGGTGGACCAGCAGCTTGCGCAGGCGCAGGCCGATTATCAGACCGCGCTCGCTAACCAGCGCCTCGCCGCGATCACGGCGAAGCGGTGGAGCGCGATGCTGGCGCAGGATGCCGTGTCGCGGCAGGAAGCGGACGAGAAGGCAGGCGATCTGGCAGCCCGCACCGCGCTCGCCAACGCCGCCCTCGCCAATGTGAAGCGATTGCAGGCGTTGCAGGGCTTCACGCGCCTGTCCGCGCCCTTCGACGGGATCGTCACCAGCCGGTCCGCCCAGATCGGCGCGTTGGTGGTCGCGGGCAACGCCTCCTCCCAACCGCTCTTCACCGTGTCGGACACCCACCGGATGCGCGTTTATGTGCGCGTGCCGCAAGCCTATTCGGCGACCGTCCACCATGGCGCGGCCGCCACGCTGGCCCTGCCGGAATTTCCCGGCCGCGCCTTCACGGCCACGCTGACCGGCAGTTCGGATTCGGTCGACGCGCAATCGGGCGCCGTGCTGGTGCAGTTGCAGGCGGACAATCCCGACGGCGCGCTCAAGCCCGGCGCTTTCGCGCAAGTCAGCTTCAAGGTCCGCCCCGGCGAAGGCAATGGCCTGACCCTGCCGGGCAGCGCCATTCTCTACGGCAATGACGGCCCAACCGTCGCCGTGGTGGGCAAGGACAACCGGGTCACGGTGAAACCGGTCATCATCGCCCGCGACGAGGGCAGCACCGTCCGGCTGTCGGCGGGCGTCACCGCCGCCGACCGGGTCGTCGACAATCCGCCGGACGCCATCCACAATGGCGATCAGGTCCGCGTGCAGACCTCCGCCGACGGCAAAGGGAAGCGCGCATGATCGCTGGACGCGGGGTTGCCGCCGCCGCGCTGGCCCTGCTGGCGGGCTGTTCCATGGCCCCTGCCTATCGCCCGCCTGCCATCGCCGTTCCGCAGGATTTCCAGGAAGCGGAAGGCTGGACCGCCGCCACGCCGATGGACGACGCCGCGCGGGGCAATTGGTGGGAAACCTTCAATGACCCGGTCCTCAACGATCTGGAAGCGCGCAGCGCCGCCGCCAGCCCGACGCTGGCCGCCGCCCTCGCCCGCTATGAGCAGGCACGGGCTGCCGCTCGCATGGAAAACGCAGACCTCTTCCCCGACATCGGTGCCAGCGCGGACGCGAGCCGTCAGCGCCTGTCGGGCAACCGTTTCGGCGGAGACGGAAACGCCTCCACCCATAATGATTTCACCGTGGGAGGTCTGCTCGATTATGAGCTGGACCTGTGGGGACGCATCCGCAACAGCGTGAAGGCCGCGCGCGCCGACGCGCAGGCCAGCGGGGACGACCTTGCCTCCGCGCGGCTCAGCCTTCAGGCCGCCGTGGCCGATGCCTATGCGCGGTTGCGGGGGCTGGATGCCGAAGCGGCCCTGCTGCGCGAGACGGTCGGCGCCTATGAGAAAGCCTATGGGCTGACCGTCCGGCGGCATGACGGCGGCATCGCATCCGGCATCGACGTCAATCGGGCGCGGACCGTGCTCGACAATGCCCGCGCGCAGATTTCCGCCGTCGCCAATGAACGCGCCGCGACGGAACATGAGATCGCCGCGCTGGTGGGGGCGATCGCATCGGATTTCCGCATAGAGCCGCGGACGCAAGCCTTGGCCATGCCCGCCCTGCCCGCCGGCGCGCCGTCGCAACTGCTCCAGCGGCGGCCCGACATCGCGGCCGCCGAACGCCGCATGTTCGCCGCCAACGCGCGCATCGGCGTCGCCAAAGCCGCATTCTTCCCTACCGTCACTCTGGGCCTGAGCGGCGGTTACGAAACCACGCATGGCGACCTGTTCCGCGCGCCCAACAGCTTCTGGGGCCTTGGTCCGGCTTCGGCCATCCTGTCCCTGTTCGACGGCGGACGGCGCAAGGCGCAACTGCGCATGTCGCGCGCAGAATATGACGAGCTGGCCGCCGATTATCGCGACACCGTGCTGAGCGCCTTTCGACAGGTGGAGGACGCCATCGCCGCCAGCCGTCATCTGGCCGATCAGGCGGTGAGCCAGCAAGGCGCGGCGACGGCAGCGGAAAAGACCAGCGACCTGGCGCTGACCCGCTATCGCGACGGAGCTTCGGACTATCTGGAAGTGGTGACGGCCCAAACCGACGCGCTTTCCGCCCAGCGCGCCCTGCTGCTGGTCCAGACGCAACGGATGCGCGCCGCCATTTCGCTGGTGAAGGCGCTGGGCGGTCCGGTCTAAGGGATTTGACGGTCCAGTTACGGCTGGGTTCTCAAGGCAAGGGATCGTCTTTCTGGGAAGAGGGCTGCTTCCGTATGGATGCTTTCCGTCTTTCACTCGCGGATTTCCGTGATACGCTTTGGCGATCTTCCGCAAAGAGGTCGATCAGGAAATTGATCGATGCCTCGTGATTGATTCCATCGCCGTTTTGCGACGCCGCCAGCGATTCAGCGGTGTGCGGGTATTTTTCCACGAATTTGTTGTCATTTTCCATCTTGAAGAGAAATTTCTCGAAAAATTCGCTTTGGCTTGAACCCGAGTCAGCCAAGGAAAATGAGATTCCAACCGTATAGTACCATAATATATGCTGCGCCAACGCCCGGTTTTCAGGCGGCATTCCGCATTCTGTCAGATAATTATTGATTTTCTCCATCATTTCCAGAATTTCTTCTGAAATTCCGAATCTGGAATCCGTTATCGCATGCAAAATTATTGGATTTGACTTCAATATGTCCAGAACATTACCAAGGTACTTCCTGAGAGACGTTTTCCAATCTCCTTTCTTACTACCCTCAATATTCCTGAATTGCTTTTTTATAATCTTGACAGCAAGTATATATTCAAGCTCTTTCTTATCCTCTACATGACGGTAGAGCGCCATTGTCGTGACGTTAAGACGGCGCGCGATTTCGCTGAGAGATAATCCCTTTCCAGGATTTTCCCGCATCATCGCCAATGCCGTATCAACGATAATCTTACGCGATATTCTGGGCCTTCCCGAAGGAGGATTTTTATCCAGCGGGCGCTTCAATATTCACTTCCCTTGCCTAAATCAAAAGCCAGAGCACAGTGACAGGAAAGATAACGATTCACTCTGCCTCCTGCACCCCTTCCGTTTATTCCGCGCCTGATAAATGAAAGAAGCGGGCTGCTTCTCTCATGCCGATTATGGCTGCAACGATATGCAAATCGACCATCGACTCCTGTTCCAGCAATCAGATACCGCTATTATTTTCCATGCCTTCATAGCGGACAGACCGGGCATGACAAATGGCTATCTTCCCTGTCACCGGAATCAGGTCTGGGGATTATTGCCCGCCATCGGTCATGATTTTCCCGGTCCTATTCCCACTATTCCCGGGACGGAGGATTTTGGGCAGGAATGGGCCCATGCCGGACAATCCTTGCAGATGTTCCGGCATGAGGCGCAGGCGACTCAGTTCGCCGGGAAGCAGGTCCGCATGAAGCTCTTGTAGGACTGTATGCCGCCGGTTCCGTGGTCTTCATTGAGGATCATATCGGTCGTCACACGGACGCCCGGCACGGGATGCTCCAGCATCAAATCATGGAAACGCGCCGCTTCTATGCCAAGCGTCCGGTATAGGCCTACCGGACCGAGCAACTCGAAAGCGCTCCATGTAATATGCACATGGGCATCGCGCGTCTTGTCGCCATTCCGGGCTGCATATTGTTTGTATAGGTCGAACAGCTTGCTCCCTTCGACCAGAATGCCCGGGCTGCCCGCACCATATTTTTTTATCAATGTGCTCCCCGCGCTATAAGCATAAAGGGAAAACAGCCCCCCGTAGGAGAAACCGAACAGGCCCACATCGTCGGCATTCACCCGATAGCGGCTGACGATTTCCGGATGGAGTTCCTCCTCTATGAAAGCGAGGAAATTGTCCGAACGCGGGTTCGCCAGATGCTGGTAGAAAACCTTCAGCACCGCTTCGGGCATCAGCCCTTCGTCGACACCCAGATGTTTGCGCAGATAGCCGTCTATTCGCGGCGGATGCGGCTCTCCAGGAACGATGAGGTCCCGGTTCCTCAATGCGATCGCGAGGGGCGCCTCTTCGGGGACATACCCGATATTCACCTGAATATATGGGCGCACCGGACTGACGGACTCGTGCCCCATAAGGGCATTCATCGCTGAACTCGTCACGGGCCCCATGAAATTCCCGTCCGGAGCGTAGAGGATCGCGCATTTCGCATCGTTCAGATGATATGTCATGGGCAACGAGACACTGATCGCGAAACGCCCTCCGACATGCTTTGAGTTGATTTCGAAATTATCCGATGGATGCGCCAACAGCGCGGGAATTTCACCATCGCCGGGGTTCCGTATTTCCATGATTTCCTCAGGCATATATCCTCACCATCTCGTTTATCGTTAACATCGCGAATCCGCGCATTTCATCATAGCAGCATGTTGTACGCAGGGTCGCGTCCGTTCAGGAACGATCCCGCAACCTAATCATAAACGTGCCGTCCCATCATATAGCTGTCTATAGAGCGGCTGCGGATACCATCGGACCAGCCATCCCCGATTTCCATGCCCAGCACCCTAGCCAGGCCCGGATATTTCTTCAGCATTTCAGGAGAGATATGCTCTCTATAGTGGTTCATGGGCCGAAGATGAGGCCGGAAAAACAACATGAACAGATTGACCCGCAAGCCAGGCCGGCTACGCGCGAATGCCCCATGCCAGGTGCGTCCCGTCCAGAAGACGAGCGAACCCGCAGGTGCATTGACCGGCACCCGGTCGTCCTCCCCTTCGCCAGGGAGAGGCGGCCGCAGATAATGATGGCTGCCCGGAACAAAGCACACGGAGCCGTCCGACCGCGAATAATCCGTCAGTATCCAGGTCGCATTGCACACCTGCGATTGATAGGCCAATGGCGGAGGGGCGCGCCCCTCATCCACATGCAAGGGTAAATCTTCCTCATAGGAACGCCCTTTTATGAGCGCTGAATAAAGCCCAAGTACAGGATGCCCGCCCAGAAGATAGGTCGTGAGCGCCTGTACTGCCGGATTCAGAGCCGCTTCGATGAAAATCTCATCCTCGAACAGCAGATCGCCAAGATCCACTCCGAACTGAGCCTTCACCCCGTCGCTCCGCAGATCGATATCGTGCCCCTGCCGTCGCCCCGCCGATACGACGGCTTCCAGCAATTTTTCCGAGAAACCTTTTGGAGCGAGCTTTTCCGGGGGCACGACCGTGTAGCCCAATATGGCAAGCTCGGCGATATTTTCGGCCAAGCCGAGCTTTTGTATCTCAGCCCATTTTGCCTGGGCCGCATCGGCAACGCCGCTATAGAGCTTATTCTGTTCTATGAAAATTTCTTCCTTCTCATTATTATTATTTAGCAAATCTATCGATTTTTCCTGAGAAGCTGATTGAATCATTTTCTCCATTTCTTCTCTCCCAAGAACCTGAATAGCTATATTCCGGTTCAAAATGTTTTGCTGAATGTCATGCCATAGGTTAACGGCTGCCCCGCATAGCGGACATTTCCATCCTGCTGGCGCAGTGCATTAACCCAATAATATTCGTTTGTTATATTGTGGCCCCAAGCCATGATCTTCCAGCCTTGTGCCGTGTTTTCGATCCCCGCGCGAAGATCGAGCAGGGAATATCGCGGTAATTTGAAGTCGGCTTCATTGCCCAGGCTGGCATTGGTTTTGCCGCTGTGGACAAGGCTGAAACCTATAAAGGCGCCCAGACCATTCGAATTCATGGCCCATTGATATTGACCGTCCGCGGTAAACTGAATCCTGGGCGTATAGGGAAACTTCATTCCGCCGAAATCAACGAACTGGGCGGATGAATTATATCCCGTTCCCCGCTTGATCAGGGCATCGATATAAGTTCCGCCAATATTCAGACGCAGTCCCGTCAGGGGCGCGATCGCCAAATTGGCCTCCACCCCCTGAACCCTGGATTTTGGAATGTTGACCAGTGCTCTCAAGGCATTGAAGACGGGATCCTTGATCGTGCCGAGAAACTGCTTGTCCTTATAGTCATAATAGAAGGCGGCGCCCGTCAGCTGCGCCTTGCCGGACAGGAAAGAATATTTGAACCCGGCCTCATAAGCGAGAACGGACTCCTGCGTTACCGGGACATATTGCGGCGCAGCGGTTGCGGCTATCGTGGGGAAGCTGCCCGATTTATAGCCTTTGCTGACATTGGCATAAAGCAAGGCATCGCCGCCCGGATTGTAATTCACCCCCACTCTCCAGGAGACATTATCTTCATCGAGTTTGCCGGTAATGCTGCCCGGCAGGAAGGACGTGGCAGCGGTCCCGCCAAGCGGCCCCAGGCTGACGCAGCCTCCCGGCGCGATGGGCGTGAAGGCAGCGCTTCCGAATATAGCGCTGTTGTAGAGTAACTGGATGAATTCAAAGGTCCGCTCCGTGCCGCTGTCGCCGCTGGTGCAACCATGAAAATCGCGCTTGCTGCGGGTATAGCGAATGGCGCCCTGGAGCTTGAGCCTTTGCGATAAGCGGTATTCGACATTGCCGAACAGCGCGAACGTCCTGATCTTGTGATCGCCGCTGCCGGTGGATTCCATTATGGGAGGCGTCATGCCCGGAATCGCGGGAACGGAGGAGGAATCCTTCACGAAGCCGGTGAAGGCCTCCCTGGCGCGGTCTCTTTGATAATTACCGCCAATGATCCAGGTGACAGCCCCTGTCTCTCCGCCCAGCCGGAGTTCCTGATTGAAAGACCTGATCGTTCCCGCCGACAGATAATCGCCTGTATTGAGCGTCATTCCATCGCCGTCGAAACGTGATCGTGACTTGTAATGAGAGTAGCTGGTGAGCGATGTCAAAGTAATGGCATCATTCACATCATAATCGCTGCGGAGCGCGATCTGATAAAATTTCTCATTCCTGTCCGGCCAGCCAGGCATCCAGTCGGCCGCGCGTGCATTGTGGGGCGCCAGGGGATAGTTGAGCAGCGTGCTGGAGGCTGTCTCCGGCCGTTGCGGAACGATCTGCACGAGTTGCAGCGCCTGCGGCTCTCCCTGATAGGAAAACCCGTTCACATTGAAAAGAAAACGCAACCTGTCGGAAGGCGTGATATCAACCGACAGCCGTCCTTCATATTTTTCGGACTCGCCGTTGCTGTCGTTCCGGGTATAGCTTTTTTGCCAATCGCCCCCGACAAGGGCGCGGGCGGCCAAACGCAATGCCACGGTATCGTTCAAGGGACCGCTGACATAGCCGTCGCCCTGAAAAGTATTGAACCGGGCATATCCCATCGAAAAGCCCGTCTGGGGCGTGCGGGTCGGCCGGGCGGCGATATAGTTTATCGCGCCTCCAGTGCTATTCTGCCCGAACAACGTGCCCTGAGGCCCCTTGAGGACCTCCACACGCTCAAGATCGAGCGTCGCTCCCTTCGTCATCGCGGGGTAAGGAAGTGGTATTTCGTCAACATATACCGCTACGGCCGGAGCGGCGGACAAAGTATCCTCATAAAAACCTATTCCGCGAATGGTGTAAACCGGACTGGTGGTCAACGAAGGCGTATAGTTGAACCCTGGAACGACTTTCACCAGATCCCGGACATCGGTGACGCCCCGGGCAACCAGATCCTCGCTTCGCACCGCCGTAATCGACATCCCGACATCATTGATCCGTTCGCTTCTCTTCTGCGCCGTAACGATAATATCGGCGATAGCCCTGTCGCCTGTAGAACTCTCTGCCGCGATATTGGAGGCGGGCTGTGCCTGCGCTGCAACGACTATGACTGGCAGAGACGCCGACACCATACATGTCATCTTCCATATTTTCATATACCCCTCCTCTATTTTATAATATATATTATATAATTACTTATAATTATTAGATAATCTGTGAAAATCAGAGATATTCAACATCCGCGCTTTGCCCCGCAACAACGCCCCGCCATCCGCTGATGGCTGTCAGCCATGCGCGCTTGAATGAGAAACATACATCACATCTGTTTAATGTTAAACAATGAAGTATATAGTTAAACTTCAATGATCAATAGATAAGAATTATACCATTGATTTTACTATAAAATTTGGAAGATTGCATCAGAATCACGGAAACGCGGGATTAATGTGGAGGCAGCAAGACGCCAACGCCGGTTTCAAACCGAAGGCGGCAGGAATGGTAAATTGCAGGGGCTCGCCGGACGAACGCTTCGCGCCGCCGCCTATCACGCAAAGATCGCGTATGATATTAAGGAGCGAGCGCCCCGATGGCCTCGCTCCAGAACGGATCGTCCTGCTGCAGGCTCCATTGGCGTAATCGGGCGAGGAAGGCGGGCGTCGCCGTCTCGCCCAGACGAGTCAGCCAGTTCCGGGCGCCTTCCTTGTCGCCCTTCTCCACCAGCATCCGCGCATGGTTGAACTGTCCCCGGAAATCGCCGCCCTTTGCCGCCAGTTCATAATAATGCGCGGCCTCGACAATATCCCGCTCCACGACCCAACCATCCTCATGGAAGCTGCCTATCATATTGAGCGATTTGACATGCCCCAGTTCTGCGGCTTGCCGGAACAGGCGCTCCGAATCGCTTGTGCGCGCTGAGCAGGGCAGCCTTCATATTTGGCATTTCTGCCTCCATGCTTCGCACGTTTCGGCTTGCAATCGCTTCGCGGCTTTTCCACTCTGCTGTCATTAGTGCCCCCGACCGCAGCGCGGTCGGCCCTTTGCTCCCGCAATGCGTTTGTTGGGTATTCCGGTTGGGAGCCTGCTGGCGGCTCCGCCGCTGGCTGCGGCAGCGTAGTCGCTTCTTGCGGCTTTACAGCGCGATAAATGGCAATTTTACAGCGCGATAAATGGCAATAGCCAAATAAATGCTGACCAAAGCCAGCGGAATGTAATTCCACCAATTAGCTGTAAGCCAAAGTGGCATCCCGTCGAGCAAAGGGATGCCACCGGCCTTAACGGCCATGATAACTGCACCCAGCCACAGCGTGACAACTGCGAGCCAATCGAGTTGTGATTTCGGCATGAATCCCTCAAATGTTTCGGGTGCGGTTCATATCAGCCGGTTTGCGTTTGCAAAAGCTAGCGCGGCAGGGCCTACAGGTCCAACCCCGCAATACGGTAAAGCCGTATCCCTGGCCTGCAGCCGGTTTGGTGGACACCGAGATAAGTTCATTCAGGCTACCCCAGCTTTCCGTTCGAAGTCGACAGGACTGAGGTAACCCAGGGTCGAGTGACGCCGGGTCGGGTTG
>JASGDV010000143.1:0-21749 GCA_049841255.1 Sphingobium sp. | reverse complement strand
TGCCCGCCGGTCCCAGCGCGAAGATGATGTCGTTCCGCGTCAGCGCCTCCATATAGGTGACCTGCGTGGCGGAGCGCGGCACGATGGTCTTCTTGCGCGTACGGATCATCACCTTGGGCGGTTCGGCGACGTCATGGCGGATGATGCCGTCCAGCGTCGGTTCGGCGGACATGGCGATGACGGCCTCTACCGCGCCGCTGTCGATCTCCTGCCCCGCGACGATGCGGTTGTAGAGGCCGGTCAGCACGTCGCGGGCGCGGGCGGCCGCCTCCGCGTCTCCTTCGATCTGGAGCTTGTTGCCGCGCGCGGCGATGTAGACGCCGAGCCGGTTCTCTATCGCGACGAGGTTCTGGTCATATTGCCCGAACAGCGCGCCCAGAAGGTGCGGACGTTCGAAGGTGACTTCCAGCCGCGCGCGGTCGCCCGCTTCGGCGCGTAAATGCGGTTTCTTGCTCATGTCAGCAGCCTCCCTCGCTCGTCTTCCATCTCTGCGTCAGGGCGGAGCGCCATGGTTGGGGGAGATGGTTTCCCGCGCGGGCGGGATGGACGAGGCTTTGGTTCAAGCGGCTTTCCTCCTGCTGGGTTCACCGGCCAGACTATTGGGGCCGGCGCTGACGATATCGACTTCCACCATGTCGCCGATGGCAAGGTCCGGCGCGGTGACGTGGACGGACTGGAGCCACGGCGTCTTGCCGATGAGCTGGCCGGGATGACGGCCCTTGCGTTCCAGCAATATGTCGGTGCGGCGGCCGATGGTGGCGGCGTTGAACTCCGCCTGATGCCGGTTGAGGAGCGACTGGAGGCGCGCCAGCCGTTCGTCCATCACCTCGGCGGGAATCTGGCCGTCCATATCGGCGGCAGGGGTGCCGGGCCGGGGGCTGTATTTGAAGGAATAGCATTGAGCATAGCGGACTTGCTCGACGATCTTCAAAGTATCTTCGAACTCCGCATCCGTCTCGCCGGGAAAGCCGACGATGAAGTCGCCCGACAGCGCGATGTCGGGCCGCGCCTGCCGCACGCGTTCGATGATCCGCAAATAGCTTTCCGCGCTATGGCTGCGGTTCATGGCCTTGAGGATGCGGTCATTGCCCGCCTGCACCGGCAGATGGAGGAAGGGCATCAGCTTCTCCTCCTCGCCATGGGCGGCGATCAGGCCGTCGCTCATGTCGTTGGGATGGCTGGTGGTGTAGCGGATGCGCTTGAGATCGGCGATCTTCGCCAATTCGCGGACGAGGCCGTCCATGCCCTGCATCCGGCCCTTGCCGTCCTCTCCCGTCCAGGCGTTGACGTTCTGGCCCAGCAGCGTGATCTCCCGCACGCCGCCATCGACCAGCGCCCGCGCTTCGTCGAGGATCGCGGACCAGCTCCGGCTGATCTCCGCGCCGCGCGTATAGGGCACCACGCAATAGGTGCAGAATTTGTCGCAGCCTTCCATGATGGTGAGGAAGGCGGTGGGCCGCGCCTGCTTCGTGCGGGCGGGCAGGGCGCCGAATTTCGACGCGAGCGGCATGTCGGTATCCACGGCTTCCTCGCCGCGCCCGGCCTTGTCGATCAGGTCCGGCAGGCGGTGATAGGCCTGCGGGCCGACGACGATGTCGACGCTCTTCGCGCGGCGGCTGATCTCGCCGCCCTCCGCCTGCGCGACGCAGCCCGCGACGGCGATCATCGGACGGGAGCCATCCTCCCGGCGCAGTCGGCCGATGTCGGAATAGACCTTGTCCACCGCCTTTTCGCGGATGTGGCAGGTGTTGAGGATGACGAGATCCGCCTCCACGCCGTCCGCCGCAGGGGTCATGCCGCGCTCGCCCAGCATCTCGGCCATGCGCTCGCCATCATAGACGTTCATCTGGCAGCCGAAGGATTTGACGTGGAAAGTGGCCGGGGCTTTAGGCGTGTCGTTACGATTCATGTGATCCAGCTATACAGTGCCATCGCGCGGAGCGGAAGGCGGCAGGTGAGCCGTCATGCTCGCGACGATATGATCGCGCGCCATGGCCGCGATGATCTTGCGGTCGCCGCAGCCCGAAGGGTCGAAAGGCTCCAGAAATCGCAGCGTCACGACCAATCGTCCCCGGCGTTCCAGCAGCCGTTTCACGTTGCTGCCCGCCGGTTCGTCGCCATGCCATGCGATGTCGGGCGCTGCGGGGCCATAGTCGATATGCACCGGCTGGATCATCACATTGCGGGGAGGGGGCAGCAATACGGCCAGCAGCGTGGGTTTGAAGGTCAGAAGATGCCGCCCGTCGCCGGTCGTTCCTTCGGGAAACAACGCCACCGGCTGATGCCCGGCCATCGCCGTCCGCAGGGCGTCGATCTGGGTCGTCAGCCCGCCGCGCCTCTCGCGCGAGATGAAAAGCGTGTTGTTCTGCGCCGCCAGCCAGCCGATCACCGGCCAGCGGGCGATGCCGTCATGCGCGACGAAGGCGGTGCCGGTCGCGCCGCCCAGCGCCAATATGTCGACCCAGCTCACATGGTTGGCGATCAGGAACAGGTCGCTGGACATGGGCTTCCCGGCCACCTGCACCCGCGCGCCCACGGATCGGGCGGCCAGCGCCAGAAACCGGCGTGGCCATGGCGAAGGCCGCCGGAACAGCCGCCATAGCAAATGAGGGATCAGGCAAAGGAAAAGGCTGGCCGTCAGCGCGCCAAGGCGCAGGAAACGGCGTATCCGGCCCAATTGTCAGTTCTTGCGGTCTATCGCCACGCCATAAAGTTCCATGCGGTGATCGACCAGGCGGAAGCCCAGCTTCTCGGCGATCTGCTTCTGGAGTTGTTCCAGTTCCGGATCGACGAATTCGATCACATTGCCGGTTTCCACGTCGATCAGATGATCGTGATGGGATTCGGGCGCCGCTTCATAGCGCGCGCGGCCGTCGCCGAAATCGTGCCGGTCGAGAATGCCCGCTTCCTCGAACAGGCGGACGGTGCGGTAGACCGTGGCGATGGAGATGCCCGGATCGATCGCCGCGGAACGCCGGTGCAGTTCCTCGACATCGGGATGGTCCGTCGCATCGCTCAAAACCTGGGCGATCACCCGGCGCTGTTCGGTGATGCGAAGGCCCTTTTCATGGCATAGGGCTTCTACGTCGATCTTGCGGTTCATCTGTGTTCGCCGGTTGATGGGGACAGGTCGAATCCAAGCCTAACGCCTTTTGGCGTCAGGTAAAGGGGGCGCGGACCCGCGCGCCCTCCCGTTCGATGATATGAAGCGATTACTTGCCGCGTGTGCGGCGGCGCTTCGTGCCCAGGCCGATTTTCTTCGCCAGCGTGCGGCGCTGTTCGGCATAGTTGGGCGCGACCATCGGATAGTCGGCGGGCAGGCTCCATTTGGCGCGATAATCTTCGGGCGTCATTTGATAATGGGTCATCAGATGGCGCTTGAGCATCTTGAGCTTCTTGCCGTCCTCAAGGCAGATAATATAATCCGGCTTGATGGAAGAACGCACCGAAACGGCGGGTTCCGGTTTGGCTTCGGGCGCAGGGGCGGGAGCCGACAAATTGGTCAGCGCCGCATGCACATTCTGAATAAGCGAAGCGACGTCCGAAACGGATACGCTGTTATTGGAAACATGCGCTGCGACGATATCCGACGTCAAAGTAATCAGCAGCTCGTTCTGGGCGGATTCGTTTTCCATTTTCTTGCTTCCTGCAAAGGATTTCATGAGACGCGACCCGCCCTGCCGGATGTTCAAGGTTGAGCGGCGACTGTCCGCTATACTTTTCCATCTAATCTGGCAAGAGGGCAGGTCAAATCATCATATCCAGCCGCAAGCTTAATGCATCATGAAGTTGACCATCATTGCCGCGATAATAAGCGGGACGGCGATGAACATATTCAAAACCGAATTTTTCGTAAAGTTTGATTGCGCTGTTGTTGGCGCGCACTTCCAGATTCATGGAGGTGATTCCCCTACGGCGCGCGGTGGAAAGGCTTCCATCCAGCAGGGCATTGCCTATGCCCCGGCCCCTCCAGACAGGATCGACGGCCAGCAGCAGCAGTTCGCATTCGTCCAGCACCGAGCGGACCAGCGCGAAGCCGAGCGGCGTGGCGTCCAGCCGGGCGATGGTGAGCCAAGTTCCGGGCATCAGCATGACGCCCGACATCTGCGGCAGCGTCCATGCCTCGCCATAGGCGGGGTCGAAGGCGCGGACCATGATCTCCATGGCGTCGGACAGCGCGTTGCGCTCGCCCTCGTCATAGGTGTCGAGGACGATATCGGGCATCATGACGTCACGTCCCGCGCCATGGGGCGGGCATCCGCCTCCCGGCCGTAGATCGGTGTGGGGGGCAGCGGGGGCAGCGCCGCGATCAGGGGGTAGTCGGTCGCATCGGGATAGAGGGTGATGGCCGTGCCCGCTCCTTTCGCCGTCACCAGCGCGTCTGCGCCGGGACCGTAGAAGATCGTGGCGTCCGCCTGTTCCGCCAGCGTGGCGATGGGCGTGGAGGCAGGCTGCGTAAGGGGCGTGAGACGATCGCTGGCAAAATTCTGCCAGAATAGCTCGCCATGTCCCCCGGTCAGCGTGACGGTCAGAGGTCCATCCTCATGCGTCTGCGCTGCCCTCGCGGCGACCAGCGCCAGCGCGCTGAACCCATGGACGGGAATATGCCACGCCAGCGCCAGGGCCTTCGCCGCCGCGATCCCGATCCGCACGCCGGTGAAGCTGCCCGGACCCACATCCACCGCGATCGCATCGGCGCGCCCGCCGTCGGGCAGGGCGGCGATCACCGGCAATAATGCTTCGGCATGGCCGCGTCCGACGATCTCGTGGAAGCGTCCCACGGCCATTCCGTCATCCAGCAGCGCGACGGACAGCGCCTGTGTCGCGGTGTCGATGACAAGCAGTCGCAAGCAGAACTCCCTTGGGCGGCCGCCGGGCATCGGCGTCGCCGGATTCGCCAAATGCCGCGATATTCGCCTCGGCGCAATGGCTCAGACGGCGCGAACTTCCGTCACCTCGGGCACATAATGCTTCAAAAGCTGCTCGATGCCGTTCTTCAGCGTCGCGGTCGAGGACGGGCAGCCCGAACAGGCACCATGCATCCGCAGATAGACGGTGCCCTTGTCGAACCCCCGATAGACGATGTCGCCGCCGTCATTGGCAACCGCCGGACGCACCCGCGTGTCGATGAGTTCGCGGATCTGGGCGACGATTTCCGCGTCTTCGGGATCGTCGGAAAAATCCTCCTCTTCGGCGGGGACGGCGATGCCCGCCGCGCTGCCCGGCGCGAAAAGAGGCATGTTGGCCGAAAAATGATCGAGCAGGATGGAGAGCACCTCCGGCTTCACGTCGCTCCATTCCGCGCCCGGCGCGATGGTGACGGAAATGAAGTCGCTGCCGAAGAACACGCCGGTCACGTCGCCCAGCCCGAACAGCGCATCGGCCAGCGGAGAGGCTTCGGCCTCTTCGGGACTTGCGAAATCCCGCGTGCCGCTCCCCATGACCGCACGGCCGGGAAGGAATTTGACGGTTGCCGGATTGGGCGTCGCTTCGGTCTCGATCAACATGCCCGCTATGTGGCGTCGGAAGGGGAGAAGATCAAGCGCCGGCGGAACTTCCGGAAAGGGAGGACATTGATGGAAAGGAACCAGCATGAGGAGAAGGCCGCATGAGCACGGAAGCCGAAATCCGGGACCGCTTCTGGAAGGAATTGTCGCATAGCCCATTCGTGATGGTGTCGCTGCAAGGGGCGCAGGACCATGCGATGCCGATGACCGCGCAACTGGACGCCGATGCGAACCATTGCTTCTGGTTCTATTCCAGCAAGGGCAATCGTCTGGCCACCGGCGGCGGCGCCATGGCGCAGTTCGTCGCGAAGGACCATGACCTGTTCGCCTGCATCGACGGCACGCTGACGCCGGAAACCGATCCAGCCGTCATCGACCGCTATTGGACGAAGGACGTCGCCGCCTGGTATCCGGGCGGACGGGAGGATCCCGATCTGCTGATGCTGCGTTTCGATCTTGGCACGGCGGAAATCTGGCGCGCCGACAGCGCTGCGGGCGGGCTTTTCCACAAATTGTTCGGCGGAGATGCGCGCAAGGGCATGCAGGAAAAACATGCGGAAGTCCCGCTCTGATCCCCTGTCGGGAAAGCGGCCGTGACCGGATTTTCCGGCAACGGCTTGCTTTTTCCCGCTATTTGCACCATATGCGCCTCGGCTGACGAACCGATGGTTCCGATCGCTGGCAGCGTGAATGTCTCCGCGCATGGATAAAGGCGCGAAGATCAGGCCAGTTCAGCTTCGTGTCTTTTCTTTGAGGCTTCCCTTGTCACGCGGGTCGTTTCGCTACCCGCCCCGTGCCCGCATCCCGCGAAGGCGCGGGCTTCGATAATGGAAGTCATCCTATGCAATTCACCGACCTTGGCCTTGCCGAACCGATTCTGAAGGCGCTGGCCGCCAAAAATTATGCGACCCCGACGCCGATCCAGCAAAAGGCGGTTCCCGTCCTGCTGGAAGGGCGCGACCTGTGCGGCATCGCGCAGACCGGCACGGGCAAGACAGCGGCCTTCGCGCTGCCCAGCCTCGATCATTTCGTCCGCAATCCCAAGCAGACGCCGCTCAACGGTTGCCGGATGCTGGTGCTGTCGCCTACCCGCGAACTGGCCGCGCAGATCGCGCAGAGCTTCCGCGATTATGGCCGTTTCCTGAAACTTTCGGTGGAGGTCGTCTTCGGCGGCGTTCCCATCAATCGCCAGATCAAGGCGCTGAGCCGGGGCGTCGACATCGTGGTCGCGACGCCGGGCCGTCTGCTCGACCTCATTGACCAGCGCGCCTTCACCATCAAGGATACGGAAATCTTCGTCCTCGACGAGGCCGATCAGATGATGGACATGGGCTTCATCCACCCGCTGCGCCGCATCGCCAAGCTGCTGCCGAAAGAGCGACAGAACCTCTTCTTCTCCGCCACCATGCCCAAGGAGATCGAGGCGCTGGCCGCCCAGTTCCTGCATGATCCTGTGAAGGTCAGCGTCGCGCCCCAATCCACCACGGCGGAACGCGTGCGCCAGCAGGCGAGCTTCGTCAATCAGGCGGAAAAGCAGGCGCTGCTGACGCTGACGATCCGGAACGAGCCGATCGATCGCGCCCTTATCTTCACCCGCACCAAGCATGGCGCGGATCGCGTCGTGCGTTTTCTGGAAGGTGCGGGGATTCAGGCTGTCGCCATCCATGGCAACAAGAGTCAGGCCCAGCGCACCACCGCGCTTCAGGCTTTCCGTCATGGCCATGTGAAGCTGCTGGTCGCGACCGACATCGCCGCGCGCGGCATCGACGTGTCGGGCGTCAGCCATGTCATCAATTTCGAGATGCCCAATGTGCCGGAGCAATATGTGCACCGCATCGGCCGCACGGCCCGCGCGGGGGCGGAAGGCGTCGCGATCAGCTTCGTGGCGGATGACGAGCGGCCCTATCTCAAGGCCATCGAGCGGACCACCAAGGTAAAGCTGGACGTGGTGCCGCTGCCCGACAATTTCATGGAAGCGGTCCGCAACCTCCCCAAGCCAGCGCCCCAGCGCAAGGGCAAGCCGCAGACGCCTGTCCAGCAGGCCAAGCGCGCCGAAGGCCAGCGCCGCTATCAGGACCAGCAGAAGCAGCAGCGCGGCACCCCCGACCGCGCCCATCGCCCCGATGGCGATGCGCCCGCGAAGAAGCCCTTTCGCCGTCGCCGCAGCGGCGTGGGCGCGCATAAGGGCGCTGTGCAGCGGACGGGCGGTCGTTAACAAGTCCGCAAATATGCAACCTTGCTTGCGACGGCTTTCGGCCAAGTACGGACATTTACTTTCCCTTCTCCCCTTGGGGAGAAGGATAGGAAGCCTTGCCTCACGAAGTGAGGTTAGGCGCAGTTGGATGAGGGGGTGGGGGCGAAGTGGCCACGCCATTTTGACGGCGCATCCCCCTCACCCAGCTACGACTAAGGCAGCATGCTGCCCAAGTCTCCGCAACCCTCTCCCCGAAGGGGCGAGGGAGGGGCTTATGTCCGCAATCCACCCAAAATCGCCCCAAGATGCCGTGTTCGCAAGCTGGATGATCGGCACTAAGATCACTTAATCCCGTAGGAAACATGCAAAGGTGAACGCCGCACATCCCATTCGCCGCGACGCTTTTGTCAGTGGCCATTCAGGAAAATGTCGTTAGGTTCCCGCGCCTATGACTTTTCCATTCCGGCGTTCTGCCGCCTCGCTATCCGTCCTCGCTCTCCTGCTCGCGGCTGCCCCCGCGCCGCTCGCGGCCCGGACGGAAGCGCCCGCTTCTCCTGCCGTGGCGGGTTCGACCAAGACCGAAATCCGCCCCTGGCTCTATGAAAATAGCGATGTGCCCATCGATACGGCATGGCGTTTCGGCACCCTGTCCAACGGGCTGCGCTATGCCATTCGCCGTAATGGCGTGCCGCCGGGGCAAGTTTCGGTCCGCCTGCGGATGGATGCCGGATCGCTGATGGAACATGCCGATGAGCTTGGCTACGCGCATTTCATGGAGCATCTGACCTTCCGTGGATCGCGCCATGTGCCCGACGGCGAATCCAAGCGCATCTGGCAGCGTCTGGGCGTCACTTTCGGCAGCGACAGCAATGCCCAGACCACGCCGACCGGCACGACCTATGCGCTCGACCTGCCGCAGGCGACGCAGGCCAGCCTTGGCGAAAGCCTCAAGATTCTCGCCGGGATGATGATCGATCCCAATATCGTCGACAGCGCCGTCGATGCCGAGCGTGCCGTGGTGCTGGCCGAGAAGCGGGAGGGCGACGGCCCGCAAATGCGGATATCCGACGCAACCCGGAGGCATTTCTTCGCCGGTCAGCCGCTCGCCGATCACAGCCCGATCGGCACTGTGGCGACGCTCAACGCCGTCACCGCCACGAAGATGGAGGCTTTCCATCAACGCTGGTATCGCCCCGAAAACGCCGTGATCGCCATAGCGGGCGATATCGACCCTGCGCTTGCCGAACAGCTCATCAAGGATAATTTCGGTGCATGGGCCGGGGTGGGAAAGGGCGCTCCGCCCCCTGACTTCGGCGAACCCGATCCCAAGGCTCCAGCCACCGCCGTCGCCGTGGAGCCGGGCGTCCCGCTGGGGGTCACATTGGCGTGGTTGCGGCCATGGAAGCCGCGCGCCGACACGATCCTCTACAATCAGGACAAGCTGACCGACATGCTGGCGCTGCAGATCGTCAGCCGCCGCCTTGAAGCCGCCGCGCGTGGAGGCGGCAGCTTCCTTCAGGCGAGCGCCGACCAGCAGGATGTCAGCCGCTCCGCCGATGGCACCTTCGTCACCATCCTGCCGTCCGGCGACGATTGGAAGAAGGCGCTGGGCGATGTCCGCGCCATCATAGAAGATGCGAAGTCCGCGCCCCCCAGCCAGCAGGAAATCGACCGCGAATATGCCCAGATGGACACGGCGCTCGCGATTCAGGTCGAAAATGCCGATACGGAGGCCGGGGCCAAGCAGGCCAGCGATCTGGTGAGCGCGGTCGACATCCGCGAAACCACGGTCAGCCCGCAGGCCGCGCTCGACATCTTCCGTTCCGGCAAGCCTGCCATGACGCCGCAGAAGATCCTCGATTCCACCCGCCGCCTTTTCTCCGCTGGCGTCTTCCGCGCCATGCTGATCACGGGGAAGGCGCAGGCGGGACTGGACGCTGAACTGGCTTCCGCCGTGGCTGCGCCCGTGCAGGCCGCCGCCAATGCGCGGCTGGCGGACAAGGCGGTGACGATGGATGACCTGCCATCGCTCGGAAAACCCGGCACGGTGGTGTCGCGCACCCCGGTCGGCCTCAAGGGAATGGAGACGATCACCTATTCCAACGGCGTCAAGCTGACGCTGTTCGCCAATGATGCCGAAACCGAAAAGGTGCGGATCAACGTGCGTTTCGGCCATGGCCAGCAGGCTTTCTCTCCCACGAAGCCGGTGCCCAGTTGGGCGGCCGACTATGCGCTGGTGGCGAGCGGGATCGGCAAGCTCGGCCAGCGGGAACTGGACGACCTCACCAATGGCCGCCGCATGGGGATGCAATTCTCCATCGACGACGACGCCTTTGAATTGCAGGCCGTGACCCGTCCCGCCGACTATAAGGACCAGCTCCGCCTTTTCGCGACCAAATTGGCCGCGCCCGGCTGGGATCCGGCTCCCATAGCGCGCGTCAAATCCGGCGCGCTGGTGGCCTATGACGCGATGTCGCGTTCCCCCGATTCGGTGCTGGGCCGCGATCTCAACTGGTTGTTGCATGACAAGGATGTGCGTTTCCGCACGCCGTCGCGCGACGAAATCGGGAAGCTCACCCCTGAAAATTTCCGCGCGACATGGGAGCCGATTCTGGCATCCGGTCCCATCGAGGTGCAATTGTTCGGGCAAGTGGATGCCGAGGACGCGATCAAGGCCGTGGGCGCGACTTTCGGCGCTCTTTCTCCCCGGCCCGATACGCCCGCTCCCGCCGCGAACCGCGCCATGCGCTTTCCCGCCCATGTCGCAAAGCCGGTGGTGTTGCGGCATGAAGGGGACAAGGAACAGGCCGCCGCCGTGATGGCATGGCCGACCTCCGGTGGATTCGCGCTTACCAAAGAGGCGCGGCAACTGGAGATATTGACGCAGATTTTCAACGACCGCCTGTTCGACAAGCTGCGATCCACGGAAGGTTCGGCCTATTCGCCCACCGTCCAGAACAACTGGCCCTTTTCCTACGAAAGTGGCGGCTATATTCTGGTATCGAGCCAGGTGCGTCCCGACCGGATCAACTATTTCTACGATGTGGTGAAGCAAACCGGCGCCGACCTCGCCAGGACGGCGGTGACGCAGGATGAATTGCAGCGTGCGGTGGCCCCCATGCAGCAAATGTTGATGCGGGCGGGGACCGGCAACGCCTTCTGGATGAACCAGATGGAAGGCTCCACCCATGATCCACGTTATGTCGAGGCGATGCAGACGATGGCGCGGGACATGCTGAGCGTCACGCCGGGCGACATACAGAAGCTGGCCGCGAAATATCTGGTGCCCGCGAAAAGCTGGTCGGCCGTCGTGTTGCCTGAAGGCGTCGCCGCCCAATAACGGGGCAGGCGGCGCTAGCGGACGGCCTTCAGCGCCGCGACGATCATCCGCGCGGCCAGCCGTGCGGTGCGTTCGTCGGACAGGTTCGGCAGGGACAGGCTGCGGTGCCCCAGGCCGAAAAGGCAGGCGAGGATGACTTCCTCCGCCCCGTCGAGCGCCTCTCCCGACAAATGCGGATTGGCCACGCAGGCGAAATCGCGAAGGAAGTGGCGAAAGCGTTGGCACATGCCGCCGACCGTTTTGCCGACGGGCTGGTTGCGGAGCGCCTCGGCCAGAATATCGAAGGACAGTGCTTCGTCCTTGTCGCGAAGGCTCAGTAAAATCGCCTGTTCGAACGTCTGTTCGATATCGATCTCCCCGCTCTCAAGGCGGAGGCGGAGAGCTTCCATCTTTTCGGTGCGGTCCGTCATGTCCGCGCCGATCAGGGCCTCTATGATGTCTTCCTTGCCCTTGAAGAGCCGATAGATCTGGCCGACCGATACCTTCGCGGCGGAGGCGAGTTCGGCCATAGAGGTTTGATGGAAGCCATGGCTGGTGAACAGTTCGCGCGCGCTGTTCAAAATGCGCTCCCGGCCGCTCAGCTCATGCTGCACTGCAACCATTTTTGTTTCATATCCTGCTTTACCCTTGAATTGACTGTGCCATCTTCTTACCTGACGGGCAAGCGGAATGAATGTTCATTCCGGGCCATCAATAAACTCCATCGGAACGGATAGGCAATCGATGCAAAAGGGGACAATCATCGGACTGCTGGCTTGCGCGTCGGCTCTGGCCCTGACGGGTTGCGGCAAGGAAGCGCCGCCCGCTCCGCCTCCGCCCGCTGTCGGCGTCGTGACGCTGAAGGTGGAAACCGTGCCTTTGACGGCGGAACTGCCGGGGCGGATCGCCGCTCTCGAAACCGCCGAAGTGCGGCCCCAGATTAGCGGCGTGATCCGCCGCCGTCTCTTCACCGAAGGCGGCTATGTAAAGGCCGGGCAAGTCCTTTATGAGATCGACGACGCGCCCTATCGCGCGGCGCTCGCGCAGGCGCAGGGCAATCTGGCAAGAGCGCAAGCGTCGATCTCAGCCGCTACCTTGCAGGCGCAGCGCTATAAGGATCTGGTCGGGATCAACGCCGTCAGCAAGCAGGAGGCCGATAACGCCTCCGCCTCCGCGCAACAGGCTCGCGCCGATGTTGCGGCGCAGCGCGCGGCGGTTCAGGCGGCGCAGGTGAACCAGAATTTTACGCGCATCAAAGCGCCCATCTCCGGCATGATCGGCCGTTCGCTGTTCACGCCTGGCGCGCTGGTGCAGACGGCGCAGGCGGACCCGTTGGCGACCATTCAGCGCACGGACGCGGTCTATGTTGACGTGACCCAGTCCGCCGCCGACGTCATCAACCTGAAGCAGGCGTTGAAGAGCGGCGGCGTCAGCGAAGCCGATGGCGCGCGGGTCCAGCTTCTGCTCCCCAATGGCAGCGTCTATCCGGTTGAGGGAAGGCTCCAGTTTTCCGAAGTGACGGTCGATCCGACCTCCGGCGCCGTCACCTTGCGCGCGACCTTCGCCAATCCGGACGGCCTGTTGCTGCCGGGCATGTATGTGCGCGCCAGAATTGTCGAAGGCCAGCGGCGCGAGGCGATATTGGCGCCCCAGCAGGGCATATCGCGCGATGCGCGCGGCCGTGCCACGGCGATGGTCGTCAATGCCCAGAACAAGGCGGAAATGCGCGAGGTGCAGGTCGACCGCGCCGTAGGCGACAAATGGATCGTGACCAGCGGCCTCAAGGCGGGCGACCGTCTGATCGTGGAAGGGCTGGTCAACCTTCGTCCCGGCGCGGATGTCCGCCCCGGCGCGCCGCAACAGGTGACACGGCCCGCGGACGGAGCGCGTTAAGACATGGCCCGCTATTTCATCGACAGGCCCATCTTCGCATGGGTCATCGCGATCGTCATCATGCTGGCGGGCCTATTGGCCATCCAGCGGCTTGCCGTGGCGCAGTTTCCCGAAATCGCGCCGCCGACCGTTTCGATCAACACCATCTATCCCGGTGCCAACGCGCAAACGCTGGAAAGCACGACGACGCAGATCATCGAGCAACAGCTCAAGGGCATCGACAATCTGCGTTATTTCTCGTCGACCAGCGATTCGGCCGGCAACCTTGCCATCACCCTGACCTTCGAACAGGGGACCGACGCGGACATCGCGCAGGTTCAGGTTCAGAACAAGCTCGCGCAGGCCACTCCCCTGCTGCCGCAAGAAGTCCAGCAGCAGGGCCTGAGGGTCACCAAGTCCAGTTCGACCTTCCTGATGCTGGTTTCCATCTATTCCGATGACGGCATCCACGATCAGGTTGATGCGGGCGATTTCATCGCTTCCACGCTTCAGGACCCCTTGAGCCGCGTCAAGGGCGTGGGTGACACGCAGTTGCTGGGCGCCCAATATGCCATGCGGATTTGGCTCGATCCCTATAAGATGGCCAATCTGGGAGTCACCACGGGCGACGTGAAGAACGCCATCCGGGCGCAGAACGCGCAGATTTCCGCGGGTCAGATCGGTGGAGCGCCTTCCCCGGAAGGGCAGGCGTTCAACGCTACGGTGACAGCACAGTCGCGGCTTCGCACCCCGGAGGAATTCCGGCAGATCCGCCTGCGTAGCAATGCGGACGGATCGGTCGTCTATCTGTCCGATGTCGCGCGGGTCGATCTGGGGGCGGAAAATTACAGCTTCGGTGCGAAGCTCAACGGCCATCCCGCCGCCGGTTTCGGCATCAGGCTCGCGCCCGGCGCGAACGCGCTCGATACGGTGGACGCCGTCAAGGCCGAGGTGACGGCACTTTCCAAGAACTTCCCGAGCTGGGTGAAATACGACTTTCCGTTGGACAATTCGACATTCGTCAAGCTGTCGGTCGAACAGGTCATCCATACCCTCATCGAAGCGATCCTGCTCGTCTTCGTCGTGATGTTCATCTTTCTTCAGAACTGGCGGGCGACCCTTATCCCGACCATCGCGGTGCCGGTCGTGCTGTTGGGATCGATGGCCGTCCTCTATGCGGCGGGTTTCACGATCAACACGCTGACGCTGTTCGGCATGGTGCTGGCCATCGGCCTGCTGGTCGACGACGCCATCGTCGTGGTCGAAAATGTCGAGCGCATCATCCAGGAGGAAGGACTCAGTCCCAAGGAAGCATCCAAGAAATCGATGGATGAGATCAGCGGCGCGCTGATCGGCATCGGCCTGGTGCTTTCGGCGGTGTTCCTGCCCATGGCCTTCTTCGGCGGATCCACGGGTGTGATCTTCCGGCAATTCTCCATCACCATCGTTTCCGCGATGGCGCTGTCGGTGCTTGTCGCCCTGATTTTGACGCCTGCCTTGTGCGCCACGATCCTGCGTCCCCAACGCCAGGGGCATGGCGCGCATACGGGCTTTTTCGGCTGGTTCAACCGGACGTTCGACCGCAGCGTCGTTCGCTATGGTCAAGGCGTTGAGAAGGTCGAGCGGCGCTGGGGCAGGACCATGCTGGTTTATGCCGCGATCATCCTTGGCATGGGCTTCCTGTTCCTGCGCCTGCCCACCGGCTTCCTGCCGGATGAGGATCAGGGCCGCATCATCAATCAGGTCGCGCTGCCAGCGGGGGCCACCATGGAGGAAACCGAGCGCACATTGACGCGGGTGCGCGATTTTTACATGAAGGACGAAAAGCACGATGTGGAGGTGGTCTTCACCATTTCCGGCTTCGGCTTTGTCGGGCAGGGTCAGAATGTCGGCCTTGTTTTCGTCCGGTTGCGGGACTGGTCCGAACGCAAGGGTAAGGATCATAGCGCCAATGCCGTCGCGCAGCGCGCCAACGCCGCGTTTCAAAAGATTTCGGCAGGCATGGTGATCGCCTTCGTCCCGCCCGCCGTGCAGGAACTGGGCAATGCTTCGGGCTTCGATTTCCAGCTCAAGGATATGGGCGGAATCGGCCATGACAAGCTGCTTGAAGCACGGAACCAGTTGCTGGGCATGGCGATGGCCGACAAGCGTCTGGTGCAGGTGAGGCCGAACGGCCTGGAAGACACGGCGCAGTTGAAGCTGAACGTCGATCAATCCGCCGCCGGAGCATTCGGCATCGCGCAGGCCGATGTCAACGACACTATCAGCACGGCGCTGGGCGGCTCTTATGTCAATGACTTCATCGACCGCGAGCGGGTGAAGCGCGTCTATCTTCAGGCGGATGCGCCCTTCCGTACGCGCCCTGATTCCATCGGTGCGCTGCATGTGCGGGGAAGCAGCGGAACCATGGCGCCCCTTTCGGCCTTCAGCACGACCGAATGGGTTCATGGCCCCGCCCGTCTGGAACGCTTCAACGGCGTTCCTTCCATGCAGATCATGGGCGCGCCCGCGCCCGGCGTCAGCAGCGGCGAGGCGATGAAGGCGATGGAGGAATATGCCGCGAAGCTGCCTGCTGGCGTCGGTTACGAATGGAACGGCATTTCCTACGAGGAAAAGACATCGGGCGGGCAGGCGCCGGCGCTATACGCGCTGTCGATGCTGATCGTGTTCCTCTGTCTTGCCGCGCTTTATGAAAGCTGGTCCGTGCCGCTGGCGGTGATGATGGTCGTTCCGCTGGGCGTGATCGGGGCCGTGCTCATGGCGGCGCTGGCCGGGCTGGACAACGGCATCTATCTGCAGGTCGGCCTGATCACGACGATCGGCGTGTCGGCGAAGAACGCCATCCTGATCGTGGAGTTCGCCGAGGAAAAGATGCGGCAGGGCCTTCCCCCTGCGCAGGCGGCGCTGGAAGCGGGCAAGCTGCGTCTGCGGCCCATCCTCATGACCAGCTTCGCCTTCATCTTCGGCGTCTTGCCGCTGGCTGTGTCCACGGGCGCGGGCGCGGGCGGTCAGAACGCCATCGGTCTGGCGGTCGTTGGGGGCATGCTGTCGGCGACGGTGCTGGCGATCTTCTTCGTGCCGGTGTTCTTCACCGTCGTGAAGCGCCTGTTCCGCGAGCATCATGATGCATCCGCCAACTCTCAGGATGACGCCGCGCTGCGGCCGCAGGAAAGCTGATAGAAGATGAACGGTCTCAAGGGAAAAGCGCTGTTTTCGATAAGTCTGGCGGTAACGCTGTCGGCTTGCGACATGGCGCCCAAATATGTGCGTCCCGAACTGCCGGTTCCTGCCGCGAGCCCCGAAGGGCTGGCCTATTCCGCCGGAGAGCAGGCGGCGATCGTTCCGGCGGATACGGCGTGGAAGGATTTCTTCGTCGATCCGCGTCTGGTCCGCGTCATCGGCACGACGCTGGCGAACAATCGCGATCTTCGCATCGCACTCGCCAATGTGGAGCAGGCGAGGGCGCAGTTCAAAGTGCAGCGCGCCGACATCCTGCCGACCGTGGGCCTCAATGGCAGCGCGACTTATCAGGAGCAGCCCGTCGTGCAGTTTCCCGATATGGCGGGAGTTCGGAACAACACGGATGTCTATAATGCGTCCGTCGGTATCTCCGCCTGGGAAATCGACCTGTTCGGACGGGTGAGGAACCTCACCAAGGCCGCGCAGGAACAATATTTCGCCTCCATCGAAAACCGCAACGCCGCGCAGACGGCCCTGATCGCGGAAGTGGCGTCGGCATGGATGACCATGGCCGCCGATCAGGAAAGATTGCGGATCGCCCGCGATCTGGAATCGGCGTTCGGCAAGACGCTGGAACTGACGAAATCCCGCTTTGCCAAGGGCATCGCGTCGGAACTGGAGGTGCGGCAGGCACAGACCAGCTACGACCAGGCGCGCGCCGACATCGCGCAGGCGACGACTCTGGTGGCGCAGGATCAAAATGCCCTCAATCTTCTTGCCGGGACGACGGTCGGCGCGGAAGACTTGCCGGAAGCCATGCCGCAGGGGGATGTGGCGTTGGACAATCTGCCCGGCGACCTGCCATCCTCGCTTCTATTGAGGCGGCCCGACATTGCGGCGGCGGAGCATCAATTGCTCGCGGCCAATGCGAATATCGGCGCGGCGAGAGCGGCCTTCTTCCCCAAAATATCGCTGACGGCGGCGTTCGGGACGATGAGCCTGGGACTTTCCAATCTGTTCAAGTCCGGCAGCGATTATTGGTCCGTCGCGCCGTCGGCCAGCGTGCCCATCTTCGATTTCGGCCGGAATCAAGGCAATCTGCGTTATGCGCGGGCCACTTACGACGCGATGCTCGCCACCTATGAAAAGAGCGTTCAGACGGGCTTTCGCGAAGTCGCCGATGCCTTGGCGCGGCGCGGCACCATGACCGATCAACTGGCCGCCCAGACTTCGCTCAGGGATTCCGCGCGCGTGGCCTATACCCTGTCGGAAGCGCGGTTCCGGGCGGGCATCGACAGTTTCCTGACGACGCTGGATTCCCAGCGCGCGCTCTATTCGGCGGAGCAGGGCCTGCTGGCCACCCGGCTGGCCCGCACGGCCAATATGATCGAGCTTTACCGGGCCATGGGAGGAGGGCTGAAATAAGCCCTTTCGTTCCGGTCCGTCATGCTTCTGCACAAGGTCATCGCGTCCCCTGTCGGGCTTCTCAAGCTGGTGGCGAGTGAGCGCGGGCTGAGGGCCATTCTGTGGGAAAATGACGACCCCCGGCGGGTTCCGTTGGACCCATCGAGGGAATCCGTCAGCCATCCATTGCTGGCGCAGGCGGAAATACAGCTCGGTCAATATTTCGCGGGGGAACGGCGCAGCTTTCAATTGCCGCTCGATGCCGTGGGGACAGTTTTTCAACAGACGGTCTGGCAGGCCTTGGGCGACATTCGCTATGGAGCGACGTGCAGCTATGACGATCTTGCGCGCGGGATCGGGAAGCCCAAGGCATATCGGGCGGTAGGGGCGGCGAATGGCCGCAATCCGCTTTCCATCATCGTCCCCTGTCATCGCGTGCTGGGCAAGAACGGCGCGCTGACCGGCTTTGCGGGCGGACTTGCCGCCAAATCCTGTTTGCTGGAGCTTGAACGGCGATATGCCGGTCCCGCATGATTTGCGGATTTTGCGTGAATGAGGGGTGTGTCGGAAAGTTCAGCCGTCTGTCTTCAACCTGTTATCGCCGCCGGCAGCGCTCGCATATCTTCGTGCCGATACATGAATTTCGCATAATGCCCTCACAGCCGCTCTAAGGAGAGGTTGGAAATTTGATGCGACATTTCTGATGGGGTTAACCATCAGATGAGACTGGATTATGAATCAGCCGAGATTCGCGAAGCCGCTTGATGAAACCGGAAATGGTCCGGGCAGCCAGCAGGACTTTCGCTGGGACAGGGAGCCATTGGACAATAGCCCTCCGCGCGCCTTGCGTGGCGAGTTCGCCCGCGCCGCCTATTTCGGCGCTTTGGCTATTTCCGCCCGCCTTGCCGCGCAGTCGCTTCCCGATCCCCAGCTCGCCATTCTGACGGACATTTATATCCATGCGTCGCATGGCGTCCCCTATACCGTGGCTGATGCGTCCGACATTTCCGGCCTTAAAGGCGAGCGTCTGTTCACGCTGGTAAAGATGATGTGTTCCAAAGGGATGCTGCGCCTTTACCGCAGGCGCGTGGTGGATGAGGCGGAGATGGAAATGCATCTCCGCATCGATCTCATGCCTGCAAAACATGCCGAACTAAGCGGATTTTTCGCGCGCTCCTGTCAGGAAGGCATGGCGATCCCTCACTCCGTCGCCCGTTGATATGCTATAGTACAGGGTAGGGGCTTTCCCTGATGGTGAGAGGCGCCATCGCCATATTAATAACGGGAGGGAAAAGGATCGCGCAAGGAGATGGGCGATGAAATCGGTTTTGCTGCATATCCATGACGACCGGGGAGCCGAAAGCCGCCTTCAGGCCGCATGCGATCTCGCCCGCTGTTGCGAAGGGCATATCCAGTGCATTCAGGTCCGGTCCGCGCCGGATCTCGTCGCGGCCGACATGTATGGCGGCGCTGTCTTCGCGCCTGCCATCGCCGATGAATTGCGTGAGATTGACGACAAGCTGCGCGCACAGGTCGAGGAGCGGCTGAAACGGGAAGGGGTAAGCTGGGACTGGCGGCAGGTGGACGGGGAGACGGTCGGCGCGCTGTTGCGAGCCGCTAAACTGTCCGACATCATCGTCGCGACCCTGCCGGAAGGAGCGCGCAGGGATTTCAGGGATGCCCTGCCCATCGCCGCCGATCTGGCGCTTGGGGGCCGGACGCCCGTTCTCGCCATGCCGCAATCCGCGAGATGCCTGACGATTCCGGGGCGCGCTATCGTGGCCTGGGACGGATCGCAGGAGGCGGCCGCCGCCATCCGGGCCGCGATTCCCTTGTTGAAGCTGGCGCAGGAAGTGCATCTGGTGACGGTCGAGGAAACCGACAAGCGGGATTTCCCTTCGACCGATGCGCCGGAATATCTTTCCCGCCACGGCATCTCCGTTCAGGTGCACAGTTGGCCGCGCGGCGGCGAAGGAGTGGAGGCGGCCCTGCTCGACGCCATAAGCGCGCTGGCGGCGGATTGGGTGGTCATGGGCGCTTTCGGTCACAACCGCCTGCGCGAGTTGGTTTTCGGCGGGGTTACGCGCCGCATGCTGCGGGACGCGCGTGTGCCGCTTTTGCTGACCCATTGAAACTTTTGGTGCGGACGGCGGGACTCGAACCCGCACTTCCAGGGGAAAGCGGATTTTAAGTCCGCTGCGTCTACCGGTTTCGCCACGTCCGCGCGTTGCCTCCCTGCGGCTTCGGCGGGGACACGTCAAGCGATGCGTTTGGAACTGTCCGGCCCCATTCTCGCATGGGCCGCTTACAGCTAATGTTCGAAGTCATGGATCGATGAACCGGTGGCCTTCCAGGAAGAGCATTTCCGTGGAAAGGCTTAGCTGTTCAGGCGTTCCCGCATTTCCTTGCCCGGCTTGAAATAGGGAACCCGTTTCGCGGAAACGGGCACCTGCTCGCCGGTGCGGGGATTGCGGCCGGTCCGCGCTTCTCGCGCGCGGGTGGTGAACGCACCGAAACCGCGCAGTTCCACCCGGCCGCCAGTCGAAAGACGGTCCACGATCTCCTTGAAAAAGAGATCGACGATCCGCTCGACATCCTGAAGGCCAAGCTCCGGATTCTCGTCGGCCAATTTCTGGATCAGTTCAGAACGGATCATTTGACCCTCCCATATCTCTTGGGTTCGCCATTATTTTATAGAGAATCAGCGAAATATTGACAATTGGGCCATTCTATTCGTTTCGGTCCAAAAACGATACAAAAAAGGCCCGGCTGAATAACTGCCAGCCGGGCCCTTTCGTATATATTTTGTATATATATATCAATGATATAGTAGATCAGCCCTCGCTTTTGGCCTTGAGCGCCTCGCCCAGGATGTCGCCCAGCGACGCGCCGCTGTCGGACGAGCCGTACTGAGCCACGGCCTGCTTCTCTTCGGCGATCTGCATGGCCTTGACCGAGAAGGTCGGCTTCTTGGCGCGGTCGAAACCGGTCACCATGGCGTCGAACTTCTGGCCGATCTGGAAGCGTTCCGGACGCTGCTCGTCGCGGTCGCGGCCGAGGTCGCTGCGCTTGATGAAGCCAGCGGCGCCATCTTCGCCGGCCTGGACTTCCAGACCGCCGTCGCGGACTTCCAGAACGGTGACGGTCACGATCGAGTTCTTCGACAGACCAGCGGCAGCGGCAGCAGTGCCGCCAGCAGCCGGACCGCCACGCTCAAGCTGCTTCATGCCCAGGCTGATGCGTTCCTTCTCGACATCGATGTCGAGAACGACGGCCTGAACGATTTCACCCTTGCGGTGCAGCGCCAGCGCGTCTTCGCCCGAAATGCCCCAGGCGATGTCGGACATGTGGACCATGCCGTCCACATCGCCGTCGAGGCCGATGAACAGGCCGAACTCGGTCGCGTTCTTGACTTCGCCTTCGACGGTCGAGCCGACCGGGTGCTTCTCGGCGAAGCTGTCCCACGGGTTCGACTGTGCCTGCTTGAGGCCAAGCGAGATGCGGCGCTTTTCGGGATCGACTTCGAGGACGATGACTTCCACTTCCTGGCTGGTCGAAACGATCTTGCCGGGGTGGACGTTCTTCTTGGTCCAGGACATTTCCGAAACGTGGACAAGGCCTTCGATGCCCGGTTCCAGCTCGACGAACGCACCATATTCGGTGATGTTCGTGACGCGGCCCGACAGCTTCGCGCCGACCGGATATTTGGCGGCGGCGCCTTCCCAAGGATCGCTTTCCAGCTGCTTCATGCCCAGGCTGATGCGCTGCGTGTCGCGGTTGATGCGGATGATCTGGACGCGCACGGTGTCGCCGATGTTGATCATCTCGCTCGGATGATTGATCCGCTTGTAGCTGAGGTCGGTGACGTGCAGCAGGCCGTCAATGCCGCCGAGGTCAACGAAAGCACCGTAATCGGTGATGTTCTTGACCACGCCCTCGATGATCTGACCCTCGGCCAGCGTCTGGATGAGGCCGCTGCGCTGTTCGGCGCGGGTTTCTTCCAGAATGGCGCGGCGCGACACGACGATGTTGCCGCGGCGGCGATCCATCTTGAGGATCTGGAAGGGCTGCGGAATGTCCATCAGCGGGGTGACGTCGCGCACGGGGCGGATGTCGACCTGGCTGCCGGGCAGGAACGCCACGGCACCGTCGAGGTCGACGGTGAAGCCGCCCTTGACGCGGCCGAAGATGACGCCTTCGACGCGGGCGCTTTCGGTGAATTCGGCTTCCAGCTTGTCCCAGGCGGCTTCGCGGCGGGCGCGGTCGCGGCTGA
>JASGDV010000142.1:0-6336 GCA_049841255.1 Sphingobium sp. | reverse complement strand
TGACTCATGACCCCTCTCCCCATCGGGGAGAGGGAGGGGCCCGCCGCGAAGCGGTGGGAGGGTGAGGGGGAAAAGAATGCAAAAACCACCCCACCAGACTGAACGAGCGAGAAACCTCCGCCGCAACCAGACCGAACCGGAAAAGCGCCTCTGGTCCCGTCTCCGCAACCGGCAACTGGGCGGCATCAAATTCCGCCGTCAGACTGCTGTCGGCCCTTACATTATGGACTTTGCCGCGCTGGAGGTCGGGCTTGTCATAGAGGTTGACGGCGACACGCATGCCTTTACCGAAGAATCCGACGCTCGGCGAAGCACCTTTCTGGAGCGCGAAGGCTTGCAGGTGATCCGTTTCGGCAATGCCGAGGTGATGACGAATATCGAGGGAGTTCTGGAAGACATCATGGCCGTGGCGCGCAACTGCCCCTCACCCTCCCAAGCCTACGGCTTGGGCCCCTCCCTCTCCCAAAGGGAGAGGGGGAAATGAGCTTCAACACATTCGGCCGCGTGTTTCGCTTCACCACCTGGGGCGAAAGCCATGGTCCCGCCATCGGCGCGGTCGTGGACGGCTGTCCGCCCGGCCTGCCCCTGAGCGAGGCGGACATCCAGCCCTTCCTCGACAGGCGCAAGCCCGGCACGTCGAAATTCACCACCCAGCGCCGCGAGCCGGATGAGGTCCGCATCCTCTCCGGCGTCTTCGAGGGGAAGACCACCGGCACCCCGATCAGCCTGATGATCGAAAATACCGACCAGCGGTCGAAGGATTATTCGGAAGTCGCCAAGGCATACCGCCCCGGCCATGCCGACTATGCCTATGACGCCAAATATGGCTTGCGCGACTATCGCGGCGGTGGGCGCTCCTCCGCCCGCGAAACCGCGAGCCGCGTGGCGGCGGGCGCGGTCGCGCGCCTCGTCATCCCGGACATCGACATCTTCGCTTATGTGAGCGAGATCGGCGGCGACGCCATCGACCCGGCCCGCTTCGACGCGAGCGTCATCGACGACAACCCCTTCTTCTGCCCCGACCCGGAAGCGGCGAAACGCTGGGAGAAGCTGGTCGACGAAGCCCGCCTCGACGGATCGTCCCTCGGCGCGGTGGTGGAATGCATCGCCTCGGGCGTTCCGGCCGGTTGGGGCGCGCCGCTCTATGCCAAGCTCGACAGCGACCTCGCCGCCGCGATGATGAGCATCAATGCAGTCAAGGGCGTGGAGATCGGCGACGGTTTCGCCGCCGCCCGTCTTCGCGGCGAGCAGAATGCCGACCCGATGCGCCCCGGCAATGACGGCGCTCCCGTCTTCCTCGCCAATCATGCGGGCGGCATAGCGGGCGGCATTTCGACCGGCCAGCCGATCCGGCTGCGCGTCGCGTTCAAGCCGACCAGCTCGATCCTGATCCCGGTCGAAACCGTGACCCGCGAGGGCACGGCGTCCGACATCGTGACGAAGGGCCGCCACGACCCCTGCGTCGGCATCCGGGGCGTCCCGGTGGTCGAGGCGATGATGGCGCTGGTGCTGGCCGACCACTATCTGCTCGACCGCGCCCAGTGCGGCGTCCGCTGAAACGCCTCATCCAGCGGCGAACCGCGCGATTCCGTCGACAAATCCGCGCATAAGGCAAGACGACTCGCCCGATCTGCGTTACACTCCCCGTCATGGATCGCCCGCGGGAGGGCGAGCGGCAGAGCGTAAGCATGGGGAAGGTCTCCGCATTGCGCGGGCATGACGATAAAGCGTCCCCTCAAGCCGCGAACCACGGGCCAGCCATGCAACCATGGCTGGCCCATTTCGTTTTGACCTCCTAAAGACCGCAAAGCGTGAGAGGGGATTCAGTCCTGGGCTGAATCCCCTCACCCGCAGGCGACGCGACCGCGCGAGCAACAGGGGAACGACCTTCATATGCAAATGGTGACGGCGCTCTTGGGCGTCTATCGCGCGGAGATCGGCCTCGTCATCCTCGCCTGCATCTTCGTCGCCTTCCTGCGGGAACGCTATCCGGCCAGCGTCGTCGCGGTTCTGGGCGCCTGCGCCTATGCGGTGCTGGGCCTGCTCGACGAAAAGAGCCTGTTCTCCGTCTTCGCCAATCCCGCGCCGCTGACCGTCGCCGCGATGCTGGTGCTGTCGGGCGCGCTGATCCGCACCGGCACGATCAACCGAGTCGCCGACATCATCATGACCCGCGCGAAGCAGCATCCCCGGCTCGCGCTGGCCGAGGTGACGGCGGGCACCATCGTCATCTCCTGCTTCCTCAACAACACGCCGGTCGTGGTCCTCCTGATCCCCATCGTCTTCAAGCTGGCGCAGGCGACCGCCATCCCGGTCAAGAAACTGCTCATGCCCATGAACGCCGTCGCGGTGATGAGCGGCTGCATCACCCTGATCGGCACGTCCACCAACCTGATCGTCGCGGGCATCGCCACGGAACAGGGCATGGACCCGATCGGCATCTTCACCATCACCCCTTATGGCCTGGCGGGCACGCTGGCCGGCATCGTGACGCTGGCCTGCCTTTCCTTCCTCCTGCCCAGCGATGAGCCCGCCATCGGCGGCGACGATGGCGGCACGGTGCAGGAATATCTGACCGAACTGGTGGTCCCGCATGAAAGCGACCTCATCGGGCGGGAAATCGGATCGCTCAGCCTGTTCGGCCGCTCCATCGTCCTTTTGGGCCTCAAGCGCGCCGGAGAGATCAGGCGCGCCGATCTGGAAGAGGAGGAGTTGAAGGCAGGCGACCGGCTGATCGTCCGCGCGGACGGCACCGCGATCATGACCCTGCGCGAATCGGGCCGCTTCGAACTGGGCATCGCCGCCGATTCGGAAACCTCTTCGCACGAAGGCATGGTGATCGAGGCGATGATCGCGCCCAGCCACCCGTCCACCGGCGACCGGCTGATGGACATCCCCTTCCTCCACGCGCTGCGCATCCGCATCATGGGCATGCACCGCGCCCGCCATCTGCCCGGTCCCGATCTGGCCGATGCCCGCATCCGCGGCGCCGACCGCCTGCTGATCGCCGGGAGCGACGATGCGATCCGCTCCCTTCGCAACCATCCGCACCTGATAGGCGTGGACATCAGCCGCACCCGCGCCTTCCGCCGCAACAAGGCATGGATCGCGATCCTCGCCATGGCCGCCGTGGTGATCTTCGCCGCGCTCGACGTCATCAGCATCGGCCTGGCCGCCTTTCTGGGCGTGGGCGTCATCCTCGTCACCCGCTGCATCGACGCGGAGGAGGCATGGAGCGCCATCGACGGCGACGTGCTGGTGTTGATCTTCGCGATGCTGGCGGTGGGACTGGCGCTGGAACAGGCGGGCAGCGTCGCGCTGATGGTGGGTTGGATCACGCCCCTGCTGCAGGTCGCGCCCGCCTGGTCGCTGGTGTTCCTCATCTATTTCTTCGCGCTGCTGCTGTCGGAACTGCTCAGCAACAATGCGGTGGCGGCGCTGATGACGCCCATCACCATTGCGCTCGCCCGGCAACTGGGCGTCGATCCGCTGCCGCTGGTGATCGCGCTGATGATCGGCGCGTCGGCCTGTTTCGCGACGCCCATCGGTTACCAGACCAATGCGCTGGTCTATGCGGCGGGCGACTATCGCTTCGCCGATTTCGTCCGCATCGGCGTGCCGCTCAACATCGCCGTGGGGCTCGCGGTATGCACCACGCTGGTGCTGTTGAACTGAGCACGGCCAATCGCTGATCGCCGGCCCTGTCCCGCCGCCCCGCGCTCAGGCAAGGCGGCGGGGCAAGGAGAACCCCATGACCAGCCTGCCCTTTTTCCAGGTCGACGCCTTTGCAGACGCGCCTTTCACCGGCAATCCCGCCGCCGTCATGCCGCTCGGCCAATGGCTGCCCGACGAGGTGCTTCAGGGGATCGCGGCGGAAAACAACCTCTCCGAAACCGCCTTCACCGTGCCGACGCCCGACGACCCGGACGCCGACTATGCCCTGCGCTGGTTCACCCCCACGGTAGAGGTGAAGCTGTGCGGCCACGCCACGCTGGCGAGCGGCCATGTGCTGATGGAGCGGGGCGCCGTCCGCTTCCGCACCCGCCACGCCGGCGTGCTCAGCGTCGCGCGCGCGGGAGAGGGCTACGCCCTTTCGCTTCCGGCATGGACCATGGAGCCGCGCCCGCTCCCGGATCTGGTGGCGGGGCTTGGCGCCGCGCCGCTCGAAAGCCACTGGCGCGACGGCGGTTACAGTCTTTTCCTCTTTCCCGACGCCGCCGCTGTGCAGGCGCTGTCCCCCGATTTCGCGCGGTTGAAGGCGCTGGGCGACATCATGCTGATCGCCACCGCTCCCGGCGAGGACAGCGATATCGTCAGCCGCGTCTTCGTGCCTGGCGGCGGCGTGGATGAAGACCCCGTGACCGGATCGGCGCATGGCCTTCTCACCCCCTTCTGGGCGAAGCGTCTGGGCCGGAACCGCATCGCGGCCTTTCAGGCGTCGGCACGCGGCGGCCGCATCGGCTGCGCGCTGGAAGGCGACCGGGTGACGCTCACCGGCGCATGCCGCACGGTGATCGAAGGCCGGTATCTCCTCTAGTTTCCAGAGCATTTTCAAGTCAGGCGGAATCACCTGACGGCTCGGAAAATGCGAAAATCAAAGAAAAGGCAGAGCATGATCCGCTTCAATCCAGGCGGAGCATGCTCTAGCCCGGAAAGGCCCCCATCAACTTCGCCAGTCCGGCTTTCAGCGCCTCGCGCTGTTCCTTGCGCGGGGACATGCCGATCCGCACCACCGTCAGCTTCTGCCCCGGCGACACGAGCACATATTGCCCGTTATGCCCGACGCAGCCGAACAGGCTCTGCGGCGCCATCCCCGGCATCAGGGCGCTTTCCTCGCTTGCCCGGTTGAGCCAGAGATGCGCGCCATAGGCCGGGTTGCGCGGCGAAGGCGTCCGCATGAAGTCGATCCACTTCTCCGGCACGATCTGGTGCCCGTTGGGCGAGCGCCCCCGCTGGCGCAGCAATTCCCCGAAGCGCGCATAATCCCGCGCCGTCATGTGCAGGAAGCTGCCCCCCGCCATCGTCCCCGCCGCATCATATTCGACCGTCAGGCTGTCGAGCCGCGCGGGCGCTTTCAGCCGTCCGTCGATGAACATCTGCATCGCCCGCCGCCGCGCCTCGGGATCGTGGCTGTTGGTCAATTGCCGCGCCATCAGCTCCGACAGGATCGTCGTGCCGCCCGTGCTGTAGGAGAAAACCGAACCCGGCGCATGGGCGAGCGGCTTCGCCTCGGCAAAGGCCGCCATGTCCTGCGCCCCGTCGGTGAACAGCATCCGCGCCGTGTCGCCGCGCTCGACCGGCTTGGTTTCCTCCACATGGTCGAGGCCCGACGTCATGGTCAGCAATTGCCGCAGCGTGATCCGCCCGCGCGGGTCGCCCGGCTGGCTCCACGCATCGACCGGCACCGGCGAATCGAGCCCCAGCCTCCCGTCCGACACCATGAGGCCGATCAGCACCGCCGTCACGCTCTTGGCGATGGACCAGCTCAGCAGCTTCGTCTCCGGCCCGAACCCCGGCGCATAGCGTTCCGCGACGATCTGACCCCGGTGCATCACCACCAGCGCCCGCGTCTCGCCCATCGCCGCATCCTCGAACAGCGGATCGACGGCGGCGCGGATCGCGCTTTCGCTCACATCGCCGTCGCCCGCGACGCTATAGACCGGCGCCGCCGCATTCTGCGCGCGCACGGCCCACGCCCCCGCCGCGCCCAGCACGGACAAAAAGGCCACCCCTGCGCCAAGGCGCTTTACGCTGATCCCACGGAGCTTCATAAGCCGCGCATAGAGCGTTTTCCCCTCCGGTGAAAACGCTCTGATTTTTGTTGCCGCATTTTCCGGGCCGCCGCCCATAAAGGGCGGCTCGAAAATGCCTGGCATCGGCTGTCGGGAAAGGGGAGCATGTCCACGCGCCGCAAATGGTTTTACGGGCTGACCGCGCTGCTGGTGCTGCTGCTCGCCCTGCTGGCGTGGAACTGGCGCTCGCTCCACGCCCGCGCGGCGCTCGGCGCGGCTTATGGCGCGCGGATCGCCTGCTCCTGCCGCTATGTGGAAGGCCGCGCCCTGCAGGCCTGCCGGGCCGACAAGGAACCGGGCATGGGGATCGTGTCGCTCGCCGACCATCCCGAAGCGCGCGCCGTCAGCGCCAGCGTCCCCCTTATCGCCTCCCGCACCGCCCGCTACCGCCCCGGCTGGGGCTGCCTGCTCGACCGGCCTTAGGACCAATCGACATTCAGGAGATGGCGTGGCGAGCCAAGGGCCAGCGCCAGCTAAAATGGTGGTTTTCCGTGACCCGGAGCGCAGCGTGCATAAAGCACGTGAGCACCGGAAGCGCGGAAAG
>JASGDV010000141.1:0-19977 GCA_049841255.1 Sphingobium sp. | reverse complement strand
GTACCAATCCATCAGGTCAGAACCAGCTTAGCATCCTGTCCAGAAATCCGGCACCACCTCACGCTGGGGGCGGTGCGATAGGTGAACGCAGCCACGGAGCGTTTGAAGGAGCCGAGGCTGGCGGCGGTTGCGGCTGACGGTCCCGCTCGTGCCATGCTACCAGCCATGCGGGCGCACCGTCAGCCTGCATATGCCTGCCCCCATGTCCCGTCCTGCTCCCAGCGACGCAGGGCAGCGACAACGGCAACCATATCCCGATGGTCCAGCGCCCCGCTTTCGATACCGGGCAGCGCCTCGCGTTCAACCCATGCGTCAAACGACCCGAACATGACCGTGAACGGGGACGGTCGCGGCTTTTCGGCATCCTCCAGCTTCGCCATGCGCTTCTGCAAGGCCCGGATGCCCGCCATTGTGGTTATCGCAGTCCGAGACGCTGGCGCAGGTCAAAGGGCATGTCTGGCGCACCGGGACGCATCGCAAGAGGCACCGGAACAGCGGGCGCGACTGGCTCAGGTTCGGGAGTGACCACGGGTGCGGGCATGGGCGCAGCGGCAGGGCGCAAGCGCGCCAGCATGGCGTTGATGACCGGCGCGGCCCGCTGGAACTGTTCAAGCTCCAACTGGAACAGCGCCGCATCAATCGCCATCTGATCTTGCACCGTCTCAAAGTGGCGGCGAACAAGGGCAGCGCGTATCTCCGCCCACTGCTCGCGCTCAAGGCGGCGGCGCTCCGCCAGCGATATGTCACCTTCAGCTTACGCAGCACGTCGAACATCTCCGCCCGAATGTCCGGGTCGTCACAGTCGCCCATGACCTCTGCTGCTGTGGTCACAATCATGCGGCGCAGCTCCCCGCGCTCCTGATCGTTCATGCCAGTGATAAATTGCGCGAACGGGGTCCATCGCCCGGTGCGGAAAATGTCGTTATGGCTGAGCGGCACGACATAGATGGGCTTGGCGAACTGGTCCGCCATCCCGACCGCCCAATCCACCGCCGCCTGATACTCGCTGACTGGCTCATAGCGCAGGCAGTGCGGGCGCGTCGTGCCGGGTTCGTCACCCGGTCCAAGCAGAGATACGCGGACGAATACGTCATCCGGTTCGGGCTGCTCTGTGATGACCACATTGCGGTTCGTCTGAATCCTCATAGCCGGTGCCCCCATGCGTCAATCTGGACGGAAGCCGGTCCAATCCGGCTCCGAAAAATAAAATGTGCAAATAATTCCATTTTACGCTCAGGCATTGCTCGCCGCCTCCAACGCTTCGATCCGGGCTTCGAGTGTCTCTTGCATCCGAACATCAGAAAGGCGCGCTATGCTGTCGATGATGAGCCGCCCGACATCTGGAGCAACCGCGCCAGCGGCAACGGCGTCAAGCACCTGGGCGACCTGTTCGCTGATCGGGGCGGTCGCATCGAACTCGAAATTCACCTTCTCGGCCTGAGCCTTCACGGAGGGCAGCACCTTGGACAGCACGATGCTCGCCGCGTTCGTGTCTCCCTCAAGGGCGCGACCGACAAGGACGCTCACAATCGCCCTCATTTCCTGAAGTATCTGCTCTGTAGCGAGCAGCCGCTTGTCAGGACGACCGGGCGGACGGCCTTTCGGGTTGCCGCTCTCCCCCGGCTTCCATTGCCCGGGGTTCCCGCCGGTCGCTTCTATCGGCAGCGGCGGGGGCGTGGGCTTCCAGTCCGTTCCCCAAGGCGGTGCAATCGTGTCAGTCATTGGATGTCTCAGACTGTTTAGAACAGGGGATCAGACGACGAAGGACTTTTCAGCCGCCGCCTTCGCCGCCCGCAGTTGCTTGGCCGCGCGGGGGTTGGACTTTTCGTGATACAGACGGAGCAAGATTTCCTGCATCTGCGGCGTGATGCCGGAGAGGTAGGGAACGCCACCAAGGACCGCTCCGACCGTTCGCTCGTCGCCTGCTTCAATCGCTTTCTGGATGAACCCCATGCGCGCACCCTCGTCCAGTGCCTTCACATGCGCCCTGATCTCGCCCGACATCGCACCGACCCCGCGCCCTTCGATGGGCTGGGACAGGTCGTGTTCCAGCCCATCGATGACGCGGTTCAAGCCCGCCGTGGCGCTGTCGAACCGCTTGAGCAGGCCGGTAGTGATCTTGTCCGCGAAATCCTGAGTTGCGATGAGGGCTGCGGCGTCGTTGAGCGTCGGATTTCGCTTCGACGCGGCGCTGGCATCGTGGACGCGCCCGACCGCAATAGCCGACAAACTCGAAGTCCCCGCGCTAGCAGAGGAGCCGATCGCGGCATAAAGAGGAGAATGACACTCTTACTCACGCCTGGGTTCGCATAGTCGCGGACCCAGACACCTCGATAGACCGCAGACCAACTCCGTGTCGGCCATACGCGCCGGGTATCTCCTGACAATTTCACGCTTGTTTCCGTGGCGACACCTCAATGTGCGTGCACCAGCGAATCCCCTCAGCCTGTGGTGCCGGGAAACAGCGGCGTTGTCTCGCCACGCTGCCCTATAGGGCCGCCACTGCCACCTGGAGGCGGCCCCGGAGGACGGCCTCCTTCGGCTCCCGGTCCCCGATCTGGCCCGGCGCTCGGCCTGTTGTCCGGAGGCAGGCCACGAGGAGGCGGAGCGCCGGGAGGCGGAAAGCCGCCCATGCCCGGTCCGCTCTCGCGCCATTCGGCACTCGGATCGACACTGACAACCAGCGCCGCGACGTAGCGGTCCTTCTGCTCGCGGATCGTGCAACAGGCGCCCTGGCCGGCCTGTTCGGCGATGCCGTCCAGGGCGTTCACCGTGTCGCGCGTCTCGCCGCGCGCATAGGCGGCGTTCTTGAGATAGATATATTCGCTCAGCGCATCGGGGAAGAAAATCTGGCTGGTCAGCACGGTCTTCTCATCGAGAAAGACCTTGTAATGGATGTGCGTGGTGCGTCCGCGATACCAGCCCGGATAGACCGTGTCGAATGTCACGATCCCGTTCCCGTCCGTCATCTGCGTCCCGCGCAGGAAGGTCTGGCCGCTCGTGTCTCCGGCTCGATTGGAACCCATATTGGCATAGCCGGAATAATCGCCCTGGGCGTCGCACTGCCAGATATCGACGCGCGCGCCCGCCAGAGGACGGCAATCGGCGGTCACGACCTGGAGCTGCATCCGCAGCGCAATGCCCGGCCTGCCTTCGGTGATATCCCGCCGGACGAGCTTCGGGTCGGTGTAATAGGGGCCCTCGGTCGTCGCGGGCGTCACCGCGCAGACATTGCTCGAAATAAGCCCCATGGTCGCCGCGGCAAACGCGAGCGGCGATGCGCCCGCGTCTTTGAGGGCCGGTTCGGCCGCGCGGGCGCTGCCGGCGAGGACCGGCATCGCGACAGGGGCCGCGATCAGGGCCTTGAGGAGAGTGCGGCGGCTCTCGCCGGTGGTTTCAGCCGGTATGGGGGCTTCCATCGTCTTGTCCCTTGTCTGAAGGCTTGTGTCTGAAGGCTTGTGTCTGAAAGCTTGATGATCATGCGTGTCGCCGGCCGCATTCCGGCCGGCGACCGTTCGTCTCAGCGGAACGCGCCCGACACGACGGCAGAGATGATGTTGTTGCTAAGGCGGACCAGCAGGGCGTCCCGGCCCGACTGGACCCAGCGATAACCCTTCGGCGCATTCTGGAGCCGGTAAGCGCGGGGATTGCTGATGACCCGGTAATGGGTCGCCCTGGCCCGGTCGAAACGCTCGCCCCGCCGCCACTGGTGCGCCTTGGCCGGTGCTTTGGCCTTTGCAGGCTGGGCCTGATGGTTGTGCGGCTGGCCATGCTCGGCGAGAACCGGCGCGGCGAGAACCGGTGTGGCGGTCAGCGTGGCGGCGGCTATGGCGAAAATGAACTTTTTCATGATGTTTCTCCTTGGAAAATCCGTAACGCCGTTTTGGCGTTGAGGAGAAAGTGCATCGTGCCTGTCGCCAGATTTTCCCCGGAAAGCGGTAAAGTTGTCGCGATTTGTCGTGAAGCGGATTTTTCAGGCGGGGAGCCGGATGATCGCGGCCAGACCGCCCTTTGCCGGGTCCGCGGGCTCGAGCAGCAACGCGCCGCCGTGGCTCTCGGCGACGCTCCGCGCGATGGCAAGCCCCAGGCCGACGCCGCCGGTGCCGCGATTGCGCGACGTCTCGACCCGGTAGAAGGGTTCGAGCACGCTTTCGATCTGGTCGGCCGGGATGCCCGGCCCTTCGTCGGCGATGCGGATTTCGACGCCATCGGCGCTGACCGTAACGCTTGCAGTGGCGCCGCCGCCATATTTGACGGCATTGTCGAGCAGGTTGGTCACCGCGCGCCTGAGCAAGTCCGGCTGCACGTCGGCGACCACGCGGCTCTGCGTCGCCATGGTGACGGCGCGGCCCAGTTCCTGCTGGTCGTCGACCAGCGCCGCCACATCCATCCGCTTCATCGGCTCCCTTGCGCGGCCGGAGCGCGCAAGGACGAGGATCTCCTCGACCATGCCGGACATCTCGCCGATCTTGGCAATCGCGGCTTCCCGGTCCTCGGCGGGTTCCATCCCCTCGACGCGGATACGCAGGGATGCGAGCGGGGTGCGCAGATCATGCCCCAATGCGCCCAGCATCCGGTCCTTTTCATCGAGCAAGGCGACCACCCGATGGTTCATCGCGTTGAAGGCCTCGATCGCATGGCGCAGATCTTCCGGCCCGGACGGCGTTACCGTGGCGGGCGTATCCCGCCCCCGGAACAGATTGGCGGCGCGGGTCAGGTCGCGCAGGGGCCGGGCAAGCCGCAATGCCGCCCAGGCGCTCACTCCCAGCACGATCGCATAGAGCAGCACGGTGGCGGCCGCGAGGCGCAGGGCCAGCCATTCATCGCGCGGAGGCACCGGCATCTGGCCGACCAGCCATGCTCCGTCCGCCTGCCGCACGGAAAGCACCAGCCGGCGCGGCGGTGGGCCGGGAGGCCGGAAGCGGTCGTCGGGGGCAAACCCGGCGTCCTGCGCAAACCCCGCCCTGACGCCCGTGGATTTCAGGTTCTGCGCCGTCAGCGCCGCCGCAAGGCGCTGCTCGATGGCGCTTTCGCGCGAGCCATCGGCAACGCCGCTGTCCTGCCGCAGGTCGAACCGTGCGCCGCGCTGCGAGGCATCGGAGAGATAGGCTTCGCGCAAGTCGGGCACGGCGGTTTGCAGATCGGCGGCGATCTGGACGAAGCGCGTGATCGCCGGGCCTTCGTTCTGAGCCAGGCTGAGCTTCTGCCGCTCATTCAGGATCAGCGCGAAATTGACGATCTGCGCCACCAGCAGCGCAAGACCGAGCACGACGAGCATCTGCGCGGCGAGGCTGCGGGGCAGGAAACACCTCATATCCTGCGCACATCCGAGGCGAACACATAGCCGCCGCCCCAGACCGTCTTGATATATTTGGGATCGGAAGCATCGGCCTCGATCTTGCGGCGCAGCCGGCTGACATGATTGTCGATGCTGCGATCGAACGCCGCCTGCTCGCGGCCCTGGCTGAGATCGAGAAGCTGGTCGCGGGTCAGCACTTTGTGGGGATGAGTCGCGAAGGCGAGCAGGAGGTTGTATTCGCCGGTCGAGAGCGGCACGCTGACCCCGTCGGCATCCACCAGCTCCCGGTCGCGCGTGCGCAGAACCCAGGGACCGAAGGCATAGCCTTGCGAATCCGGCGCGTGGACCGCATCGATCGAGGAGGATCGCCGCAACACCGCCTTGATCCGCGCCAGCAGCTCGCGCGGGCTGAAGGGCTTGGTGACATAGTCGTCGGCGCCGATCTCCAGCCCGACGATCCGGTCCATTTCCTCCGCCTTGGCGGTCAGCAGGATGATCGGGATCTTCGTCGTGGCGCGGATGAACCCGGCCAGCGCCAGGCCGTCCTCCCCCGGCATCATGATGTCGAGCAGGACGAGATCGATCGCGTGGACGGCGAGGATCGCCCGGGCGGCGGCGGCATCCTCCGCCTTCGACACGCGCAGCTCGTTCTTGCCCAGATATTGCGCAAGCGGATCGCGGATGTCGCGTTCATCGTCGACGAGAAGAATATGCGGTTCGCGTTTCATATCTGTTCGATACGTCCGCTGAAGCAAGAGGAAAAGGCCCCGGAGCAGATACTCCGGGGCCACGACATATTGGGCCTTAGTAGTGGACGCTGTTGGCGAGCACCGCGGCGATCAATCCGCTGGCGATACCGACCAGCACCGCATCGTTGCCCGACTGGACCCAGCGATAGCCGCGGGGCGCGTCATTGAGGTGATGCGCACGGGGATTGTCGATCACCCGGTAGTTCGGCGCCTTGCGCGTGTCGAAGCGGTCGCCCTTCTTCCAGTTCTGCGCCTGGGGATGGCGGTCGTTCTGCTCGATCCGGCCCCGATCCTGCGGTCCCGGCTGATGCATCGGGGCGGCGAGGACAGGCGTGCTGATCAGCGAAGCGGCGACGGCGGCGAGAATGAACTTCTTCATGGACTTTCTCCTCAATTCGGTGAGCGCCTCGTTGGCGTTGAGGACAAAGTGCGCCCGGTTTGTCGTCCAAGTTTGCGCACCGGGCAGGAAAATTGTTGCGATTTGTCGAAATCGCCAGCCGTCAGGTCGCCCGCCTCGAGGATCTCGGGCTTGTGACCGGTCGGGGCAATCCGGCCAAGCTCCGGTTGGGGAAGCGATGATCGCCAGAAAGGGCAAGTCTGCGACTGACGCTATCGACAAGACGATGGCGCCCGGCAAATGATAGGCGCAGTCCACCATCTGGGACGAGGCGCTCAAGCTTCAGGCCGCCGACAATGATTATCAGCGCCGCGATCTGTTCGAGGCGATCGACACCGGTAATTTCCCGCAGTGGGATTTAGGCATCCAGGTCTTCGATCAGGCCTTTGCCGAGGCGCAGCCCTATGATGTGCTCGATGCGACCAAGCTCATCCCCGAGGAGGATGTCCCGGTCCGCTTGATCGGCACGCTGACGCTCAACCGCAACGTCGACAATTTCTTCGCGGAGACCGAGCAGGTCGCGTTTCTGCCCTCGAACATCCCGCCCGGCATCGATTTCTCGAATGATCCGCTGTTGCAGGGACGGCTCTTCTCCTATCTCGACACGCAGAACTCGCGGCTCGGAACGACCAACTTTCACCAGATCCCGGTCAATGCGCCGCGCTGCCCGTTCGGCAACTTCCAGCGCGACGGCAAGATGCAGACGATGGTGCCCAAAGGCCGCGGAAACTATGAGCCCAACAGCCTTGCCGCGCATGGCGAGGAAGGCGGACCGCGTGCGAGTCCCGCGAGCGGCTTCGCCACGGTCGATGCGGCGCCGGGTCCTGACGAGAGCGGCGAGAAGCTGCGCGTGCGCTCGGAGACCTTCGCCGATCATTACAGCCATGCGCGGCTGTTCTACCGCTCGCAGATCGAGAGCGAGCAGGCCCATATCGCTTCGTCGTTCGTGTTCGAGCTGTCGAAGGTCGGCCTGCTCGATCAGGTGCCGCCGCGCATGGTGACGAATTTGCGCAATGTCGACGAGGACCTCGCGCAGCGCGTCGCCGATGGGCTCGGCATCCCGCTGCCCGACAAGGCGCCAGCGGCAAAGGAGCCGGTCGACATGCCACCCTCGGACGCGCTTTCGATCCACAAGAATATGAAGGCCGCTCTGGAAGGCCGCGCGGTCGGTATCCTAGCCGTGAAGAAGGCCAAGGGCAAGGCGGTGAGGCGCGACGCAATTTCGAGACCGGGACCATCGTTCAGTGGCGCTATACCATCCTGCGCGCGCATGAGGTGTTCGCGCGGGTCGTGCCGCATCTCGCTGAAGAGGATCATCGCCGCTTCTCGGGCCATCTCCAACCGATCTTCACCGACAATTATGCGACCGTCCCCCACGCATCGATCGAGCGCCTGCTAACCGACTATGCGCGGAGCAGCATATTGCAACGTCAAGTATCGAAGTCGATTCAGGTCGCCGCAACCAGGAACCGGTTTAGCGCCGGACGGCCCCGGTCACATTTTGGGGCACATATTGGGATCACATATCGGCAGTCGCCAGCCTGCATTCGCCACGCGCGGCAGCAACATTCGTCAAACCTGTCGCGAAAAGATGCAGCTGGTGCGACGCGCTGGTGCCTTCCAACACCCACCGGTAGCGGCCGTCGGCCTTGGCCGCATAGAGATGGGCATCAGCCACGCGCCAGACGGCATCGAGATCGTCGAAATGCCGACTGTCGGCTCCCCCGATGCTGATAGTGAGATGAATCGACATTCCCGAGGGTGCGGTAACCGGCGTCCTGCGACAGCACGCCGCATTCGTTCGGCCGCCTCAACCGCTGCCGCCCATGGACGCCAGGCATGAAGATCGCAAACTCCTCGCCCCCGATGCGCCCAAAAAGATCCCCGCCCTCAAGGCATGTGCTGATGGCCTGCGCCAGCGATCGCAGCGCTTCATCGCCAACGGGGTGGCCATACCGATCGTTGATCCGCTTGAACTCGTCGGCATCGCAGATGAACAGAGTGCCATGCTGTCCCGCAAGCGCTTGTCCCAACGCGCTCGTGAAGCCCTCGCGATTGAGGATGCCGGTGAGTCCATCGTGACGCGCATGTTCTTCTAGCTGGCTATAGGTCCGCTGTAGCTCCGCATGAGCTTTCTCGAGACTGGCTTTCGCGGCCTCGAGTTCGGCATGCGCTGCCTCCAGCCGGGAGTGCTGATAGCACTGCCATGCGCTGGCGGGTCCCGCGATGACCAGCGGACCCAGGATCGACAGAAGAAGACCTGTTCCTTCGAGAGACCCGCCAAGAAAGTGGGTTGCAACCCGGGCCGCCGAAAGCGTCGCCGCGAGTGACAGAAGCGCGGCGTTCGAAGCTTTGATGGTGATGTGCCTCATGCGGGCCGACATGCCCCCAATCTAGATTGGGGGCGTTAACAGTTTCTTGACGTCTCGCCCACCTCTTCCATCTGCCTGGAGTGAAGAATTCCGGAAAAGTCGACTATTTGCGCAACAGCCAGAAACGGATGAAGCCTCCTGCTGCATCCACAACCGGATCAATCAGCCTGTTCCCGAATATTGAAACACGCCGCGACAGATCCTATCCTTCTCGAAGCGGGCCGGGCCCCTCTGGCGATCGTTCAAATGATCGCGATGTCGGACCGCATCGAGTTCAGACTCGATGCCGGTCGGATTGTTGAAGCCGGATCGAGTCATAAACATTGGAGATATGAATATGACCAATCCCGGTGTCGGCATGCCTTGCCCATTTGTTCGGTTCCGCTCATGATGAGCGATCGGCAAGGCGTCGAGATCGACTATTGCCCAGAAGCACAAGCAACCAACACTCGTCACGGGATGGCTCCGTCCGCCCCGTCGAAATCCTCCGGCCAAGCGTCGCTTCATAGAGCGTCATCAGGCTGTCAAACACCGGGGCGAACATATCGAAGCCGCGACCAGACAGCAAAGTATAGAGGCGTTGCTGCAAGGGGGCTCCGCAATCGCGCGCAGCGCGCCGCAGCCATGATCACATCGGTAAAACCCCGAAGCGGATCGGAGCGGAGGAGTGTCGGCTGCATCATCCCATGCCCATCTGTGAAAGTGGGCAGATCGGTATACAACAGGGTGCCTGCCAAGCGGTCGCATTGGGCACTCATGACATCGTTCTGCTTCGATCTCCCCATGCCTTGTCCGCCCATTTGCCCAATTCGCGAATTGATCGCAATAAGACAATCCAATGTCCGTCGCGGTTGCGAACCAGATCAGGCTCGATGCCCTGCTGAAGGTATCAGGCAAGGGGACGATCAGTTCTGCGGCGGGGGCGGCGGACCGTGCGGCTTCGTCGGGCCCGGTCCCGGCCATGCCGGACGCGCGCCCAGGAATGGGCGCAAGCGATGCAGCGCGTCGAAACGGAGGCGCTGCTGACTGTCGAGGCTGTCGTAGAAGCTGCGCGCCGCTGCTATCCGTTTCTGCGCGGTCTGCTCATGCTGGCCGCCCGCCCGCTCGAGACGTGCCAGCTCCTCCACGAAACTCCCCGGACGCTCCGGGGGAGCACCGCCTTCCTGTCGAGTGCCTTGTTCCCGCGGCCGCGGCGGAGACCCATTCGTCGCGAGAAAAGCTTCCAGAAAGTTCCGCTGCTCCTGGCGCAGACCCAACAGAAGGCCAATGTCGAAGAGATCCTGCGCGAGCCGCTCCTGATATCGCGCAGCTACCTGCGAACCTGGCTCTGCCGCAGGTTGGGCCAAAGCAACACCAGCCAGCCCGGTCGCGAGCATCAATCCCAATGCCATAGGGCGCATGGTTTCATCCTTCCTATCCTGATCATCCGTTCACCTTGCAATACGACAATCTGGATTCGTCACGATTTCAGAATGTTTCTCCCGGATTTCCGCGGACGTGATTTTCAGATTTTTGAACTGAAATATCCGTAGACAGACGCATCGGGGAAACTTGCCGAAATTTCGGCGCGCATCTTGTCTGCCATTCCTTCCCCATCCAGCGGTCATTGCCCCCTCCGCCGCTGGAAACGGAAAGGATCATTGATCATGAACTACACCCGCTCCCTCTTCGCCGCCGTGGCTGCCGCGATTGCGGTCCCCGCCTCGGCCCAGGACTTCACCGGACCGCGCGCGGAAGTCACCGTCGGCTTCGACGAGCTGCGCTTCAACCTCGAGGATTATGGCGAGACGGGCCGCACAAAAAGGGCAGACCTCGCCGTCGGCATTGCTGCCGGGTATGACGCCGAACTGTCGCCTGGGCTGATCGGCGGCGTCGAGGTCGGCGCGAACTTCTCGGGCGCCGATTACAGCTTCGGCGACGCAACCACGGGCGGAAGTCTCCATGCACGCCGAGACCTGACGCTCGCCGGCCGGCTCGGCACGAAAGTCAGCAACAACACCCTGCTCTACGGCAAGGTGGGCTATTCCAACTTCCGCGTGCGCTCCGAGGATATCGCCGAGGGCGTGACCACGAGCAATCTCAAGAATCTCGATGGCGTGCTGCTCGGCGTCGGCGCGGAAGTCGCGATCTCCCCGACAACCTATCTCAAGAGCGAATACCGCTACACCAATTATCAGGACGGCTTCGTTCGCAACGATGTCCTGACAGGTATCGGCATTCGCTTCTGAACTGCCTCTGGTGGGACACGAGGGGCCGGGTTCCACCCGGCCCCTTTTTCATGCCGCGGCAACGGGCAGCACCGCCGCACGCACGCGGATTGCTAGAGCGGAAGAACGACACAGGCGCGCAAGCCGGGATGAAGATTGATCAGCGTGATACCACCCCCGTGCGCGGTCACAACGGCGCGTGCGCTGGCAAGGCCCAGCCCCACGCCTCCGGTTTCCCGACTCCGCGAAGGCTCCAGCCGATGGAAGGGCTCGAACACGCGCTCCATCTCAGCCTCAGGAATCCCTGGCCCGCCATCCTCGATTTCGATGAATGCCTGCCGATCCCGCGCGCGCAGCGTGACCGAGGCGTGTCCGCCATAAGCGAGCGCATTGCCGATCAGATTTTCCAGCATTGTCTTGATGCCCTGGATGTCAGCCTCGATGACCATCTCGTCGCCGGGCGCGAGTGTCACATCGCGGCCAAGATCAGCATAAGCTTCGCACACGCTCTCGATAAGGGCGCGTAGCGCGAACCGTCGGCGGACGCTCTGCTGCCTCATATCCCTGACGAAAGCGAGCGCATTGCCGATCATGGCATTCATCTCGTCGATTTCGGCCTGCAGGCGCATCCTCAAGCCTTCGGGTACCGCCTCGACATGAAATGCAAGACGCATCAGCGGCGTTCGCATATCGTGGGCGATGGCGGCAACCATCGTGATCCGGCCTTCGACGTAACGCTGGAGCCGGGTCTGCATCGCATTGAACGTCGCCGCCGCACCGGCGATCTCACGAGGGCCGTCCAAGGCGAGTTGCGGTGCCTGCGGATCGCGTCCCAGACGCTCGGCCGCAGCGGCGAACTGGCGGATTGGACGCGCAAGGCGCCGCGCGAAGAACCAGGCAAAGGGCGCGGTCGCCACCAGTGCCCCCGTCAACGCAAGAAGCGCCTGCCATTGCCAGGGATCGAGCACGCCCCTTATCGGACGCAACGACCTCCAGCTGCCGTCGGGAAGACGCCAGGAGGCGGAAAATGGACCGACGATCATATCCGGATCGCTGTCCGCCGATCCCGGCCGCAGATACGGCGGCTCACGAGGGGGCGGAGGGAGACCGAAGACAAAAGGCCGCGACTGAGGCCGCGCAGGGGCGAAGACCAAGCGGTCGGGAGAGGTTCCCAAGGCGCGGGCAAGCACCGCCCTGCTCAGCGCCGCGCCCTCGTCATCACCCATAGCGCCAGGAAAAACCGGTTCCGACGTCAGGCTGAATCGACGTTTATCGACATTTCCGGTTCGAAGCATCTCGGCAATGGCGGAAAGCGAGTAGATTTCTGGCGTGGGCGGGCGCACGGCGAGCACCACCACGAAGTTAACCAGCTGGGCCGCCAGAACGGCTGCCAGCATCATGGCAAAGACCTGTACGAAGAGCGGCGGACGCTTGTCTTGTCTCTGCACGACTAAACCACCGCGATCTGCGGCATGAACATATAGCCCTCGTTGCGAATGGTTCGAATAAGGTCGTTGGGTCCAGCTCTCAGCTTTCGGCGCAGTCTGCTGACCTGCACGTCGATCGCGCGGTCGAGCACGTCGGACTCAGGGCCCCGTGCCGCGGCGCGCAGCTCCTCGCGGCTCAGCACGCCGCGCGGCAGTTCGACAAACGCTCTCAGGATAGCGAACTCCCCATCCGAAAGGTGGACGAGCACGCCGTCAGGGTCCAGCAACTCATGGCAACCGAAATCCATGCGCCAACCAAGAAATGTCACGATCCTGCCCGTTTGAACGGGTTGAGCAGGCTGCGGCGCTTCCGCCCGTCTCAGGATGGCCCTGACATGGGCAAGCAGCACGCGCGGACTACACGGCTTGCCAAGATACATATCGGCGCCGATCTCAAGGCCCACCACCCTGTCGGCCTCGTCCCCCAAGGCACTCAGGATGATGATTGGAGGACAACCCGCCCGGTTGAGGCGGCGGCATGCCGCCAGCCCATCCTCCCCCGGCATCATGACATCGAGAATGATGAGATCAACCGGATGTTCGGCAAGGACCGCATCCATGGCGCCAGCGTTCGCGGCAATGAGCGTCCGGTAACCGTAGGCGGACAAGGTGTGCGCGACGACATCGCATATGCCGGGATCATCGTCGACGATCAGAATCGTCGCGCCGTCGTCGGCTTCACCGACGTCGGACGCCGGCATCGGGCCCGAAGTCTGCCGCACGATCATGCCGGCGACACACCGATCAAGGTTTTAGCGCGAAGCCCCGTGCCGCGCTGGCGCGGCGCACCTGCCCGGCTGTTCATGCCACGATCCTTCACCTCGTTTTCCAGGTCAGCAGCGAGGACGCCGCATAGTTCCACACCGCCCCCGTCACCGCGCCCGCGATGCCCGCGACCCACCAGCTGCGATGTCCGCCGAACATCAGCGTCGCGATACCGATATTGGCGAGCGCGCCTGTGCCGCAAACCAGATAAAAGGACAGCAGACCCTTGACGATCCGCCATCCGCGCAGGCGCTGGCTGGCATAGGTCACGATGTTGTTGAGCGTAAAATTGAACGCGATCGCAGTGAGCACCGCAGCGGTCTGCGCCAGGCGAAAATCCCCCGTCCATCCCAACAGACCACGCAGAACCAGGAGGTGGACCACCAATCCCAGCGACCCCACCGCCAGAAAGAGCACGAGCCGCGTGGGCAGCATCCGTCCGACGGTCTTGTCCACGCAAAGCGTCATCAGGTCGGCGAGTATCTTGAGGCTCATCTTGCTTTCGCCGCTCAGGCGGGTGCGGAACCGGAACGGCTGCTCGACCACGCGGAGGCGGTGGCGCCCGGTCACGAGAATATCGAGCAGGATCTTGAAGCCGATCGCCGACAGGCGCGGGCACAGTTCGGCGAGCACCTCACGGCGCACGACGAAGAACCCGCTCATGGGATCGGAGCAATGCGTCCTGAGCAAACGGTTCGACAACCGCGTGACCAGCAGACTCCCCTGAAGCCGCCGCGCATCGAACCCGTCCGTCGATCCCCCGTGGGCATAGCGGCTCGCGACTACCAGGTCGGCATCGCCGCCAGCGATACGCCGATACATGGAAGGAAGTTGGGTCTCGTCATGCTGCATGTCGCCGTCCATCACGGCGACGACCGGCGCAGAAGTGCTCATCGCGCCCTCGAGGACAGCGGAGGCAAGCCCTGTGCGGCCGATCCGCTTGAGCGCCCTGATGTGCCGATGGCGCAGCGCCAGGCCGTCGATCAGTGCGATGGTCCCGTCGATCGACCCATCGTCGACAAAGATGACTTCCCAGCAGAGCCCATCGAGAGCCGCCGAAAGGGCGTCGATCAAGAGACCTATATTTCCCGCTTCGTTGATCACGGGGATAACGACCGCAAGCTGAAGTGGCTGCGGTGCTGGACTTTGCAGCGTTGGCCAGGCGGCGGGCGGCGGCGATGGACGAACCCGGAAGACTGCTTGCCCGAGTATCGGAGAGTCCGCAATTTGCGTGAGCGCGGTCATTGGCTTGCATCCTGGATGTGGATGGTCGAGCCGCCGCAGCGCCATGCGATGCGACGGCCATAACGGTCTACCGGGCTCGTTTCGCGGGCTGATTTCACGAATTTTTCAATCGGAGGAGCATGCGACCCGCGCAATCACTTCCCACATTCGCGCAGGAGAATCTGGCAGTACCCCCTGGGAACGTCCCAGTGATAGACGAGCGGTGCGGTGACCAGGAAGGCCAGCGTCACGGCAGCGACGCCGACGCGCGCGATACTCTCGGCAGGCTCCGACGCGCGCCACGCCCGAGCGAGCAAGGCATAGCCGATCATGAGCGAAGGCAGATAGGCATAAGGGTATAGCACGCGCTCGCGATCGAGAATAATCAGCGCCGCCATCGATGCAATCCAGCCGGTCAGCAGCATCGCGCCTTCGGCACTCGGACGCCGACGGAGCGCTACGAGACCAAGCAGCACGCCAGCGCAGGACAGCAGCCATGCCGCGCGGTTGGGAAGGAACGCCACGGTCGCGACATGCGTGTCGCCGGCGTCCCAGCGATAGGTGATCGCGCCCGAACCGATCAGCCACTGCCAGGGATGCGATCCATTGGCGTCGGCGCGCGCCATGGCGCTGTGATCGGAGGCGATGAAGCGCGCATAGTCGGCTGTCATCCTCGCGACGGCCATCGGGTCCAACGGATCGATCGATCCGGCCGCCCGGATCTGGGGCGACAAATAGGCCATATCCCCCCGCCCTGCTTCGGTCGCGGGATCGGGCAGCCGTGGCGACGCCCAGGCATGGGCGACAGCGACGAGGACGAACGCCATGACCGCCCCGCCGCCGCCAGCCAGCGTCGAACGAATAGCCACCGTCCAGCGGCGTTTCCGCAACAGCGGCCACAGGAGAAACAACCCCATCGGCGCCAGCATGATCCCGGTGGCGCGTACCAGCGCGGTGCAGGCCACGAGAAAGCCGAAACCCGCCGCGTTGGCCGCCGCCGGGCATTTGAGCCCGCGGATGGCGCAAAGCAGCGCCGCAAGGGCGAAACTCGTCTGAAACGGATCAATATGTGCGGCGCGAAACTGTCCGAGCAGCGCGGTATCGCACAGGTAGAGCGTGCTCAGCATGAGCGCCGCGCCAGTGCTGCCGGTCAGTTGCAGCATCAGCAGGAAAAACAAGCCCGCGCCAATTACCCCAAACAGCGCAGGAGCAAGGCGCGGGCCGAGATAGTCGTAATCCGCGGGCATTGCCTCAGCGGGAATCGATTTAACGGCAGCTATGGCGCGCTGGTCGATCCCGGCATTGCCGCCGTAAAGCCCGTCACCCGCCGCGATCAGCATGAGGCCAAGCGGCGGATGCGAAGCAAACTGTACCTGCCCTTCATGATAGCGCGCGGTACTCGGCAGATAATAAGCCTCATCCCAGATGGGCGCGCGCACGTCACCGAGTCGGTTTAACAGCAGGAAGCTTGCAGCCGCCATGACGAGCAGGCAGGCGGTCGCCTGCCGTACCAGTATGGAGCCGAGGAGCGCGAGACGGTGCGCGGCTGCGTCGCCCGCCGCCGTCCCGGTTCTGGTCACGCCGCAATCCCGATGGTGGCGGTGCCGGTATATCCGGCGGAAACGCTGCCGCTCAGCGTCGGCGTCATCTGGGCGATCTGTGCCGACGTATTGTCGCCGAAGACATTGTCCGACGAGAGTGAGATCTGGGAATAGTTGGAAATGCTCGCGCTGTAGCGGGAGTCGCCGTTGAACACGGCCGTATTGATGGCAGCCGGCATGGCGAGCTGGGAGATCAGGCTGGCGGTCCGTCCGGTACTCGCGGAGGTGAGGCCATCCTCGAAGACCTCGAAGTGGATGTGCGGCCAGCGCCCCGAATAGCAGGCGGGATAGATCGTTGTGAAGGTGACCTCGCCATTGGCGTCGGTGACTTGAACGCCGCGCAGATAGCTCTCGGTGGTGACGCCGCTCGAGTAGAGCGAATAGCGGCCCTGGCAGTCGCAGTGCCAAACATAGATGGCCGCGCCGACGATCGGGTTACAGCTGTTGTTCACATCGACCAGTTTGAGGGTCAGTGTCAGTGGAACGCCTACGGCAACCGTAGTTGAGGAAATGAAGCTTGGACGGATGTCGCTGCGCACAATGCCGCTAACGGTCAGGACATTCGAGGTTGAGCCGCTCGAGCTGTTGGTGCCGTCGGCGGGATAGGGACCATTGGTCTCGGTCGGGTCAGCGATGCAGGTGCCCGATGAAGAACTGCTGCTCGACGAGGAGGAAGAGGATGAACTCGAATTGCTCGAGGAGGACGAATTCGAAGAGGATGACGAGGATGAGGAGCTTCCGCCGCTATCCGAACTGCCGCTCGATCCACCACCGCCGCAGGCGGTCACCAGCGCAGCGGTGCCGACGCTTCCGAGAAAGGCCAGCGCACGCCGGCGTTCCAGCATGCGCTGGCTGATGGTCTGGAGATCGTGGGCAAGCCCGCGATCATGATCTTCGTCGTGTTGGGACATGGGAATACTCCTGCTGGCAGGACATGCGGCCTACCCGCCGCATGTCGCTGTCCGTCAGAAGTGAAATCACCGCTTTGCTTGCGGATTTCAGGAAGATTTCAGGGAAGCTGTCCTCTTCGCGTGACGGGCGGCACGAAGATATAGCCCTCGTTGCGCACCGTGCGGATAAGCTCTGCCGCGCTGTCGGTGCCCGCATCGGCGAGCTTGCGGCGAAGCCGCGAAAGCTGGACGTCGATTGCCCGGTCGAAATGGTCGACGTCTTCGCCGCGCGACCATTCGAGCAACTGATCGCGCGTGAGCACGCGGCGCGGATGCTCGGCAAAGGCCAGGAGCAGGCGAAACTCGCCATCGGTCAGGGTGAGGACGCGGTTTGCCGGATCGAACAGCAGGCGCATATCGAGATCCATGCGCCACCCCTCGAACGAGAGACAGTTCGATGAGACCGGCGCTTCGGCGATCGCCTTTCCGGCGGTCACGACAGGCTCCACTGGCCGCTGCGGCGTAACAGCCCGATCGGCCAGCGCCTGGTCGACGATGGCTTGCGCGGCGGCCTTGCGGCGCAGGACGGTGCGAATGCGCGCGAGCAGCTCGCGCGGATTGCAGGGCTTCGCCAGATAATCATCGGCGCCCATTTCCAGCCCGACGACCCGGTCGATGTCGGCGCCGACCGCGCTCAGCATGATGACCGGCGGCGCGCCATCACCCATGCTCCGCAAGGCAGTCAGCCCGTCTTCCTTGGGCATCATGACATCAAGCACGATGAGGTCGAAGCGCTCGCCCTCCATCCGCTTTCGCATCTCGATCGGGTTGGCGGCGGTCGAAGTCTGGTAGCCGTGCTTCTTCAGGAAATTGGATATGACAGAGCGGATGCCCTTGTCGTCATCGACGATAAGTATCTTGGTGTTCATATCCATCGGGATGAGATTGGCGTGTATGAGACGGCAATGCCACCCTTTTCTGCCGGTGAGATTTCATCAACATTTCAATGACGCCGGCGGCATCAATTCTCGGTCTTTTGGGGAGCGGGAAGACTATTCGCCGCTTCGTCCTCGGACAGACCCTTGCGGAAGGCGCGCAGGCGCCCATCGTCCGGGCGATACGCCCACTTCCAAACAGCAGCATCGCAGCGATGACCATGACCGCCCAATGCACGAGACTGAAACCACCCATTTTGCAAACTCCTGACGCCCCAAACGGGCAGTGTATGGGGACTTGCACTGCCATCTCCGCTTGCCTCCCGGATTTCATAAATATTTTAGCCGGGCGCACACAGCACTCCACCGCGATGAAATCTGCGTGAAATCACCAGGCAAAAACGGAGATCGAAAACCGCCGTCATGCCAAACGCATCGCCTTTCCTGCGCCACGCCCTTACCGGCTTCGCCGTTCTTGCCAGCGTTTCGCTCGGCGCAGATGGCGCCGCCGCGCAAGTGATCGAGATCGATGCGCAAGGCACTGCCCACTACCGCACGGCGAGTGGCGCCGTCGAATGGATCGAATCAGCCCCTCACGATCCTCAATCCGACAGCATCGCTCTTCCGTCCGCTGCCCTGACTACGCTCGAAGGCACACCGCCCCCCCCTGCCTTCGCCGAGTCGTTGGTCAGGGCGGCGGATTTGGCAGGCATCAGCCCAGCATTGCTCGAGGCTGTCATCTGGCAGGAAAGCCGCTGGCGGCCCGGCGCCATCTCGCCCAAGGGCGCGCTCGGCCTCGGCCAGCTGATGCCCGGCACAGCAAGACAACTGGGCGTCGATCCGCGCGACCCCCATGCCAATCTTCTCGGCGCGGCCCGCTATCTGCGCGCCCAGCTCGATACCTTCGACAACAATGTCGAGCTCGCGCTCGCCGCTTACAATGCCGGTCCCGGCCGTGTCGCGCGCGCTCGGGCCATCCCCAACATCGCCGAAACCCGCGCCTATGTGACGGAGATCACAGCGCGCCTGGCGCAGTCCACCCGGCTCCCCTGACCCAAGGAGATACTGAGATGCGATCCTTCCGAACCTTGCCCCTTCTGCCGATGCTGTTCTTCGCGCCGGCCGCCCATGCCCAGAGCGCGGGCGGCCCCGCCGGTTCCGGGCCGATCGTCTCGGCGCTGTCCTGGCTGCAGGCGACGCTGCTCGGCCAGGTCGCGACCGCGGTGGCCGTGATCGCCGTCGCCATGGTCGGCTTCATGATGCTGACCGGCCGGATGAACTGGCGGTTCGGCGCCACCGTCATCATCGGCTGCTTCATTCTGTTCGGCGCCGGCGCGATCGTCGGCGGCATCCAGGCCACCGCCGGCGTGGCGGGCTGAAGACCGGGAGCCAGAGCGATGAACAGCCTCGGACAAACCCCCGTCTTCCGCGCCCTCACCCGGCCGCAGATGTTCGCGGGCGTCACCTTCAGCTTCTTCATCATCAACATGGGCGTCACGACCGAGGCCTTCCTCATCACGAAGAGCTTCCTCGCCCTGCCCGTCGCGCTGCTCGTCCATGCCGCGGGCTATCTCGCCTGTCTGCGCGAGCCGCGCATCTTCGATCTCTGGCTGACCCGCGTCAGCCGCTGCCCGCGTGTCCGCAACTGGAAGCGCTGGGGCTGCAACAGCTACGCGCCCTAAAGGAGTGCCGTTCATGGCCCGCATCAAGACACCGCGCTGGAAAGGCCCCGCCGCCTGGGGAGCACGCGAGGCGCGCGCGGGCGACCGGCTGCCTTATGCCGCCCACGTCAGCAATTCCCTGGTGGCGCTGCGCGACGGCGCCGTGCTCGCCACGCTGCGGATCGCCGGGCTTCCCTTCGAAACCGAGGATGCGGGCCAGCTCGACCATATGCTCGCCGTGCGCGACACCATGCTGCGCAGCGTTCTCGACGCCCGCTTCATCCTCTACCATCATGTTGTGCGGCGGCGTGTCGCGGTTCGGCTGCCGGCCGAGTTCCCCGAACCTTTTTCGGCGACCATCGACACCGCGCGCCAGGACCGGCTCGCCCG
>JASGDV010000140.1:0-2663 GCA_049841255.1 Sphingobium sp. | reverse complement strand
GTCGTCAGTTCGGTAAAACTTGTCTTGCCCGCGCGGGCCAGCGTGTCGCCGGTCACTGCCGAGATGGCAAGCGGCGTATCCTGAAGCCGGGTTCCGCGTTTCAGGGCCGTGACGACGATCTCGCCGCCGCCCTGCGCACTGCTTTCTCCGCTTTCGCGACTTTCCTCGGTTTCGTCCTGCGCCATCGCCGGAACGATTCCGGCAAAACAGGCACCCGATGCCAACAATGCGCCCCGGGCGAAGTTGGAAAATCCACGCACATAAATTCCACGATTGGCCATTGTACAACCCCCTTTTTTCGCTTTTGGCTCTGATTTTGGAACTTTCACATGCTATCATCACCCTGACCGAAGGTGTGCGGTTTTTTCGCCAAAAATTCGATTTTTGTCCGGGAAATTCCCCCTTTCCACCATAATCTTCGATTATTTCTTCCGATTGACCGACATATCGCCCAGATTTTTCGGGCTATCCTTCCGGTTCTTCCGGATTCGACAGGCCCAGAAACTTGAGGATTCGCGCCATGGTCGCGGCATTCACGGCCGCAGCGAAGGCCGCGCCGGACGATTTTCGCCCGCAGCGACGCAGTCTCGACCGTTACAGTGCTTATCTGTGGGCCTGTGACCGAGCCACATTTCCCATCGCCGGGCCGGAGGGACGGACAGGCTCGCGCGGGCGCCCGTAGCGGGCATAGAGTGTCGGCAGCAGGAACAGGGTAAGCAAAGTCGCCGAGATCAGCCCGCCGATCACCACCGTCGCCAGCGGCTTTTGCCCTTCGGCACCCACGCCCGTCGCCAGCGCCATCGGTACGAATCCGAGCGACGCGACCAGCGCGGTCATCACCATCGGGCGGAGCCGTGCGAGCGCCCCCCCCCCCCCGACCTGTCGTCATGGACGTGGCGGCGCGACGTGCTGCCGACCGAGGCGATGCTGTTCCGCTATTCGGCGCTGACCTTCAACAGCCACCGCATCCATTACGACCTGCCCTATGCCCGCGATGAAGAGGGCTATCGCGGGCTGGTCGTCCACGGCCCGCTGACCGCAACCCTGCTGCTCGCCCTTGCGCAGCGCGAACTGGGCGCCAATGCGCTCACCGCCTTCACGATGCGCGCGCAGGCGCCGGCGTTCGTCGGCGAAATGCTGCATCTTGTCGGACGCGAAAAGGAAGGCGGCTGGGACATGGCGGCGATCGGCCCGGACGGACGAACCATCATGGCAGCGGAGGTGAAGGCATGAGCGAACTGGTATTGCGCGAGGACAGGGACGGCATCGCGACGCTGACGCTCAACCGCGCCGCAAAGCGCAATGCGCTCAGGCGCTGCCTGTCCGGTCGCCGCCACCACTTGCGATCATCTTCCGCAGGAAGGCCCGCTACATCCCGAAGCAAGGTGCGCGGCGGCAACCGAAGCCGCGCCGCCAGGCGATGGAGCCACGATACCAGCGCCTCGCCGTCATGGGGCTGCAACCGCACGGGAAGCTGGCGGACGACCGCCGGAAGCGCCTCGAACGGCATCGCATCATAGAGGTCACGCCGTAACACTGCGACGTTCCGATGGCGGGCGGAAGCTCGTCTTGTCAATCATCCCTGCCGTGATGCGCTCCGTGCCGGAAGCAACCGCCTGCACCGCGGCGCGCGTGACGATCGCCATGATCTCGCCCAACACGCCCTCCGCCGCCGCCAATATCTTGGCGGACAGAACCGGCTCGGCCAGCCCCGATGGCTTGCGCAGCGGCAACACCGCTTCCAGCGTGCTCAGCAAGCGCGAGCAGTGCTCGCCCTGGACCCACGGCGGCAGGACGAACGGCTCGAACCGATTGCTCAACTGGTCATCGCTGCGCACCGCGCGCAGCGCCTCCGCCGTTCCGACGCCGACCAGCGGGATCTGAAGTTCGTTGCCAAGCCAGCGCAACAGATTGAGCAGCCTGCGCTGCTGGAGGCGCGACCCCGATATGAGGTTGTGCAACTCGTCGATCACGAGAAGCTGCACGCCAGTCATTTCCATAAGCGCCATCGCGGATTCCTGCGCAATGGCGGGACGCTCGTTGACCCGGCCCGGCATCCCCAGCGCCTTCAGGATGGCGCGGAAGAACCGGCCCTCGTCCGGGCCGGGCGGCATCTGTATCCTGAGCACCGGCACCCGCGCTACGCCGTCGTCAGCGTCGATCGGGTCGATGGCGGGATGGCCGCGCCGGAACTTCTCGACGATCATCGTCTTGCCGTTGTTCGTCGGCCCGACCAGCAGCAGGTTCGGCATCCGCATCCGCTTGGGGACCGTCAGCAGGTCCTCCAACTCCGCGAGGATCGTTTCGGCGCGGGCGTAGGCGATCCAGCGATCTGTGCGGATGCGGCGGATACGGAACGCGGCATCGGCGTCAGCGATCTCCCGCACGTCAGGCCGCAGATGCCGATAAGGGCCGGTCACGACCATTCCTCGACCGGATACATCAGCTCATAGGGCTGCTTGCCGTCCGGCAGGGATGGCGGCTCTTCCCCGGCCTCGATTACGGATTGAGGGTCTATCTTACCGCCTTGTATGACCCTTAGGACCAATCGACATTCAGGAGATGGCGTGGCGAGCCAAGGGCCAGCGCCAGCTAAAATGGTGGTTTTCCGTGACCCGGAGCGCAGCGTGCATAAAGCACGTGAGCACCGGAAGCGCGGAAAG
>JASGDV010000139.1:0-18062 GCA_049841255.1 Sphingobium sp. | reverse complement strand
GCGATCACCGCATTATCGGCCTCTTCCACCCCCGCCTGAAGGATCTTGCCGAACGCGTCCGTCTTGCTCCGGGCCGTCTGCTCACCGGCGGGCCGGGTCAGGCGGCCCCGCGCCATCGGACTCCACGGCAAAAGCCCCACGCCCTGATCCGCGCAGAGCGGGATCATCTCGCGCTCCTCCTCGCGATATAGCAGGTTGACATAATTCTGCATCGTCACGAACGGCGTCCATCCGCGGGAACGGGCGATCTCCTGCGCCTTGGCGAATTGCCAGGCGAACATGGAGGATGCGCCGATATAGCGGGCCTTGCCCGCTTTCACCACGTCATGCAGGGCCTCCATCGTCTCTTCGATCGGGGTGCCATAGTCCCATCGATGGATCTGGTAGAGGTCCACATAATCGGTATCGAGCCGCTTCAGGCTGGCGTCGATCTCGGTCATGATCGCTTTCCGCGACAGGCCCCTGCGGTTGAGACCTGGGCCCGTCTCAGACATGGATTGAGGGAAATAGACCTTCGTCGCGATCGCTATCTCTTCGCGGCGCGTGCATTCCTTGAGCAGCTTGCCGACAATCTCTTCCGACGTCCCGGCGGAATAGCTGTTCGCCGTGTCGAAGAAGTTGATGCCGAGTTCGACCGCGCGCCGGATGATGGGCCTGCTATCCTCTTCCACCAGACTCCACGGATGCGTGCCGGCGTCCGGCTGGCCGAAGGTCATGCATCCCAGGCATAGCCGGGAGATATCCAGCCCCGTCGAGCCCAGCTTTCCATATTCCATCTTCGATCCTTCCCGTCCGTGGGGCATGAGCAGGCGCAGGCTATAGGACAGGAAACGAAGTTCGTCAGGTGGCTATCGTCCAAAAGCGGCATGGGCAGGCCAGCCTCCTCAGACATTGCGGGGCCGATGGCCGCCGCATCGCCAGCCATTCGCAGAAGGCGAGCGGAAGAGGATGACGCGCCGCCGAATACCGCTCAGGTCAGGACAAGCACCCGCGCGTCCGCGCCATGGGAGGATTTGACGACGACATTGCCCGCCATGTTCACGCATTCGATGTCGATCTTCGCCTCGCCCACCGGAAGCCCGCGCAGCGTCAGCGTATCGAGGAAAGCGGGCAGCGTCGGTTCGATCAGCCGCACCTGATGCGCGTCGGTATCGAATTTCAGCCCCAGGCTCGCCTGGATGAGGAACAGCGGGGCCGCCGCCGACCAGGCCTGCGGACTGCATGCGACGGGATAAAAGGTCGGCCCCTGCGACCGTCTGCGGGGAAAGCCGCAGAAGAGTTCCGGCAACCGCATCTGGTCGACATAGGTGGCGGCGGCGAACAGCCCCTCGAAAATCCGCGCGGCCTCCTGCCGGTAGCCATAACGGGAGAAACCCGCCGCGATCAGCGCATTGTCATGCGGCCAGATCGATCCGTTATGATAGCTCATCGGATTATAGCGGGCTTCGGTCGAGGCGACGGTGCGGATGCCCCAACCGGAAAAGGAGGCAGGCGCCATGAGCGAGCGCACCACGGCCGCCGCGCGATCCTTCCGCGCCAGCCCGGCGAAGAGGACATGCCCGGCATTGGACGAGCGGACCCGGCAGGGCCGCTTCTGCCCGTCGAGCGCCAGCACATAGGTGCCCAGCGCCTCGTCGAAAAAGGCCGTGTCGAACGCCTCGCGCATCCATTGAGCGCGTTCCCTGTAATGCTCCGCCCGCTCCGCATCCCCCAACCGGCCGAAGATCAGGGCGGCGGCGTTCCATGCGCCGAAGACATAGGCCTGCACCTCCGCCAGCGCGATCGGCCCCTGCGCGATGGTTCCATCGGCGTGGAAGATGGAATCATGGCTGTCCTTCCAGCCCTGATTGACCAGCCCTTCGTCGGTCAGGCGGCCATATTCGACGAAGCCGTCTCCGTCCCGGTCGCCATGATCGTCGATCCAGCCGAGCGCCGCGTCGATATGGCTCCGGATCGTCCGGATGAAAGGCAGGTCGTCGGTCCGCTCCAGATAGGCGCCCGCCAGCATGACGAAGAGCGGCGTCGAATCGATGCTCCCATAATAATGGCGGAAGGGCACTTCACCCAGTTCCGCCATCTCGCCATGACGCACTTCATGCAGGATCTTGCCCGGCTCGGCATCGGCCGCCGGATCGAAGCCCGTCGCCTGATGCGCCGCCAGATAGCCAAGCACGCCCCGGCTGATCGCCGGATCGAGCCAGAGCGTCTGCATCGCGGTGATGATCGCGTCCCGGCCGAAGATCGTGCTGAACCACGGAATCCCGGCATAGGGATAGGGGCCATACTCCGTCTCGGTCGACAGCATGGCGATGTCCGCGACCGCCCGGCGCGTCACTTCGTTGAACAACTGGTTGGATGAGCGGATGGAGGCTCCGCGCGTCAGGGCCTGCCGCGATCCCTGCATCGCTTCGCGCAGGGATTTGAGGAATCGCTTGGGAAGTTCCTCGTCCGCCTGTTCGGCGATGCAGCCGATCCGCATGAAGATGGTGCAGCGTTCTTCCGGCGACAGGGCGATGTCGAACAGGGCTTCGTTGGCCGTCAGCGATTGGGGCACGGGATCGAACTCGATCTGCGTCACCCGGTCCCGCTCGTCCCGCCCGCGATAGCGCAGGCACACGGTATCGGCCTGTATCTCCGGCTCCAGCATCGTCCCGCGCCGCAGGCGGACGGTCCCGCGGATTTCGAACAGGTCGCGGAAATCGGCGTCGAATCCGATCCCCACGGTCATGCTGCGGGCCTGCTTGTCGAAATTGCGGATGGTGATGCGCTCATAGACCGCGCTCTTCCACAGGAAGCGGCTGCGGCGCAGGTGGATGAGGTCATGCTCGACCTCCACCGCGCCGTCCGCCCCGATGAAGTCGGGATTAGCCAGGTCGCAGGTCAGCATCGTATTGTCGTCCCGCAAGCCCGAACTCAGCAGGATGGGACGCTGCCCATTCACCGTCAGGAACAGGTGGGACAGGTGCCGCGTGTCGCGATGATAGAGGCCCTCCGGGCTGCCCGGCCCGGAAATCGCGTCCCCGCTATGGTCGAACACGGCGAAACTGTCGCCATGCTTCAGCGTGCGCGGACGCCGTTCGTGCAGCGAAGCGGTGGCGGGGATGAAGAACTGGGTGTTCATCTGTGAGAGGCTTTGCTCCAGCCTCGCGTTCATCATGTCATCGGTTTGCGACGGGGCGGATGATGCCATGGCTTTCCCTCACGCGACTATTTGCAGACCGGCTTCCTCCCCCCGCTGCCGCCGCAGGCGGGCTGCTTCCATCCTGGCGCCGGGCAGGTCACGATAGAGCGATATATAGTCGCTCGCCATGCGTCGCGCAGTGAAACGTGCATCAAATGCGGCGCGGACCCGTTTGCGGTCCAGATCGTCCAGCCGCGCCACCGCCGCGACCGCTTCGTCCTCGCTCTCGACGATGAAGCCCGATACGCCGTCCTCGATGATCTCGGGCACCGATCCGCAGCGGAAGGCGATGACCGGCGTGGCGCAGGCCATGGCCTCGATCATCACGAGGCCGAAGGGTTCGGGCCAGTCGATCGGAAAGACGAGCGCGCGCGCCTGCCCCAGAAATTCCGCCTTCTGCCGTTCGTTGATCTCGCCGATGAAGCTGATATTGGGATAGCGGTCGACAAGGGGCGCGATCTCCTTTTCCCAATAGGCCCGGTCCACATTGTCGATCTTCGCCGCGATGCGCAGCGGCAGGCCGGATCGGGCGGCGATGCGGATGGCCCGGTCCGGGCGCTTTTCAGGGGAAATGCGACCCAGAAACGCCAGATAGCCTTCGCCCGGTCCCCATGACGGCGGCAGCAGGTCCGCGGGCAGGCCATGGTGAATGGTCCGCGCCCAGTTGACGGGCGGCATCGGCAACCGCTGATGGTCGGAAATCGAGACCAGCGGATGATGCGGGAACGTCCGGTAGAAAGCGGGCAAGTCCGGCAGGTCCAGCCGCCCGTGCAGCGTCGTCACGGTCCGCTCCAGACAATCCCGCACCATCGGCATATGCAGGATGTCGATATGGAAATGCAGCGCGTCGAATTCGTCGGCGCGGCGCATCACCGCTTCCAGCAGCATCATATGATAGGGAATGGGATCGACGACCTTGCCGTTCAGCCGCAGGGCCATGGGCGTGACGGGAACAAGCTCCGCGTCCGTCCGCGAATCCCCGCTGGCGAACAGGGTGACGTCATGGCCCTGCCGGACCAGTTCTTCGGTCAGATAGGATACGATCCGTTCCGTTCCCCCATAAAGTTTCGGAGGGACGCTTTCAGCCAACGGAGCGATTTGCGCGATCTTCATCCAGAAATCCTCATATGGACATTCCTGGCCTGCCGTCGATAGCGGTCCCCTGTCCGGCGTCATCCGCAGCGGCCTTCCTCCGGGAATGCGGGGAAAGCCGAGACATATGATCGCTGGCTGATGCTATATCCGATATCCGACTCCGGCCAGTTTCTTGGGAAACCGTTCACATGCCCGCCGCGCGCCGGAAAGCGCGACCGGGACGCATGGCCCTGTCTGTCGTTTCTCGGTGCCGGGTGAGCATGGTTAGAACGACGCGGCGGCGCAGACGTTCCGCAGGAATCATGCTGATCTGGATCAACCGCCGTCCCGCCGATGGCCGAGCGCGTCGCGCATCGCGAAGCTGGAATTGATCCGCGTCACGCCGGGCAGGCGCGACAATATCTCGCCATGGATGCGCTCATAGGCGGCGGCGTTGACGGCCTCGACCCGCAGCCAATAATCGACCGAACCCGCCATCAGGAAACATTCGCGGATTTCCGGACATTCCCGCACCGCCCGTTCGAAGCGGGACAGATAATCCTCCGTCTGCCGATCCAGCGTCACCTGCACCAGCACATTGACCTTGCCGTCGCTGTCGCCCGTCCCGCCCGTCACGATGGTATAGCCGCGGATCACCCCGCCCGCCTCCATCAGCTTGACGCGCCGGTGACAGGCGGAAGGGGACAGGCCGATCTTTTCCCCGATCTCCGCATGGGTCAGCCGCGCATTGAGCTGCAGCAGGCGCAGGATGGCGCGGTCCTTCCCGTCAAGCTCCATGGAAATCCTCCAACGAAATAGGATAATAATCGATCCTACAGGGATAAGCGCGATAACGTCCATCAGTTCGCGCATTCATTCGATAATATTTCACTTATCCTGATCCGCAAGGAAGGAATCGGAATGGCGTCGGATCATGCCCCGGATCATGCCTATGCGACGCTGCGCATCGACCTCGACGCCCTGATCGCGAACTGGAGGACGGTCGGCGATGCGGTATCGCCCGCCACGGCCGGAGCGGTAGTGAAGGCGGACGCCTATGGCCTTGGCGCGGTCCCGGTGACGCAGGCACTGGCGGAAGCGGGATGCCGCCACTTCTTCGTGGCGCATCTGGGCGAGGCGCAGGCGATCCGCGAAGCGGGCATCCTGCCGCCCGGCGCGGCCCTCTACATTCTCAACGGGCTCATGCCGGGCGCGGAGCGGGCCTGCGCCGCCATGGACGCCGTGCCGGTCCTCAATTGTCTTGAGCAGATCGAAGGCTGGGCCGCGCTCGCCAAGGCCATGGGCCGGAAACTGCGCGCCGTCCTTCAGGTCGACACCGGCATGTCCCGTCTCGGCCTCTCCCCCGATGAGGTCCAGACATTGATCGCCCGGCCGCACTTGCTGGAGGGCGTCGAAACCATCCTGTTCATGAGCCATCTGGCCTGCGCCGACGATCCGGCCGCTCCCGCCAATGACGGGCAACTCGCGACGTTCGAGCGGATGAGCGCGCTCTTCCCCGGCCTGCCCCGCTCGCTCGACAATTCGGGCGGCGCGATGCTGCGTCGTCCCACCCATTTCGACATCGTCCGTCCGGGGATCGCGCTCTATGGCGGCGCGCCGCACGGGGACGCCGCCAATCCGATGCGCCCGGTCGTGACGCTGGAAACCCGCATCCTCCAGTCGCGGACCATCCGGCCCGGCGCGGGCGTCGGCTATGGCCTGCGCTACGTCGCGGAGCGTCCGGCCCGCATCGCGACCATTCCGGTCGGCTATGCCGATGGCTGGCCCCGTCATCTTTCCGGCAAGGGTTGCGCCTTCATCGCCGGGCATCGCGCGCCGATCGCCGGGCGCGTCTCCATGGACAGCATCACGCTGGACGTGACCGACGTGCCCGAAGAACATCTCTATCCCGGCGCGCCCGTCGAACTGCTCGGCCCGCATCAGGGGATCGAGGATGTGGCGCGGGACGCCGGAACCATTTCCTACGAAATCTTGACGCGCCTCGGCCATCGCTATGCGCGCCACTACCACATGGCCGGGCAGGAACGGAGGCTATCGGCATGAAGGTCGTCATTCTGGGAAGCGGCGTCATCGGCGTCGCGTCCGCCTGGTATCTCGCGCAGGCCGGACATGAAGTGGTGGTGATCGACCGGCAGCAAGGCCCCGCGCTGGAAACCAGCTTCGCCAATGCAGGCGAGATTTCGCCCGGCTATGCTTCTCCCTGGGCCGCGCCGGGCATCCCGATGAAGGCGCTGCGCTGGCTGTTCATGCAGCATGCGCCGCTGATCGTCCGCCCGCGCTTCGATCCCGCCATGATACGCTGGGTGCTTTCGATGCTGGGCAATTGCACGGCGGGCGCCTATCGCATCAACAAGGAACGCATGGTCCGCCTCGCCGAATTCAGCCGCGACCGGTTGATCGAATTGCGGACCGAAACAGGCCTTTCCTATGACGAGCGCAGCCGGGGCACGCTCCAGCTTTTCCGCGAACAGAAGCAACTGGACGCCAGCGCCGCCGACATCGCCGTATTGCAGGCCGATGGCGTGGCGTTCGAACTGCTCGACCGCGCGGGCTGCATCGCCGCCGAGCCGGGGCTGACCCATAGCGGAGCGTCCTTCGTCGGCGGCCTGCGCCTGCCCTATGACGAGACAGGCGACTGCTTCAAATTCACCAACGCCCTTGAAAAGCTGGCGAAGGAAAAGGGCGTGACCTTCCTCTATGGCCGGACCATCCGCGCCCTCGTGCCCGATGGCGGCCGGATCGGCCATGTCGAAACCGATGCCGGGCCGGTCAAGGGCGACGCCTATCTCGTCGCCATGGGCAGCTATTCCCCGCGCCTGCTCGCGCCGCTGGGGATCAGGCTGCCGGTCTATCCGGTGAAGGGATATTCGATCACCGTTCCCATCACGGACGAAAGCCGCGCGCCGGTCTCCACCCTTCTCGACGAAAGCTACAAGATCGCGATCACGCGGCTGGGCGACCGTATCCGCGTCGGCGGCATGGCGGAACTGGCCGGTTACGACCAAAGGCTTTGGCCCGCCCGGCAGGCGACGCTCGAACATTCGGTGCGCTCGCTCTTTCCCGGCGCCGCGACCTATGAACAGTCCAATCTTTGGTGCGGCCTGCGGCCCATGACGCCCGACAGCACACCCATAGTGGGCGCCACCGCCTATCCCGATCTGTTCCTCAACACCGGCCACGGGACGCTGGGCTGGACGATGGCCTGCGGGTCCGGCCATGTGATCGCCGACCTCATCGGCGGCCGCCCGCCCGCCATCGAAACGAGCGACTTCGCCATCAGCCGATATTGAATCGGCCGATCCGCGCCTGATCCCTTGGCCCTTTGCCGCTGTTCGGATAAAGTCGTTTCGGCTGCGAATGGAATTCCCTTCCACGCGGGTTTCATCGGCAGCCGAACAGATCAAGGAGCGACTATCGATGGCCGATCCGCGTCATGCCCGCGATCCCGCCTGCCTCGCCATTCGAGCGGCCCTGTCATGATCGCCGCTTTCCCCCAGGCACAACCGGTCGCGGGCTTCATCGGCGGCCTGATGATCGGTTGCGCCGCCGCGATCATGCTGATCGGTCTGGGCCGCATCGCGGGCGTCAGCGGTCTGGCGGCGCGCGCTCTGGGCCTTGCCAAAGCCGGAGCGCCTGTGGCCGTCGCGGCCGCCTTCATCATCGGACTGCCGTTGGGCGCGGCGCTGACCGGCGTGGCGCTGGGCGGGATCGCAGCGGACTATCCCGCATCTCCCGCTCTGCTGATCGTAGCCGGGCTGCTTGTCGGCTATGGCACGCGGCTGGGGTCGGGATGCACCAGCGGTCATGGCGTATGCGGGCTTTCGCGTCTGTCGCTGCGGTCGATGCTGGCGACGGCCTTGTTCATGGCAAGCGGCTTTGCGACGGTCGCCATGCTGCGTTTCGGGGGGTGGCTATGATCCGTCCCATTGTTGCCCTGTTCGCCGGAATGCTGTTCGGCGGAGGACTCGCATTGTCGGGCATGACCGATCCGCATCGGGTGCGGGCTTTCCTCGACCTGTTCGGGGATTGGGACCCGACGCTGGCCTTCGTCATGGGCGGCGCGATGCTGCCCATGGCCGTGGCCTGGAGGATAAGGACTCGCATGGCACGGCCCATCGCCGATGAGGCATTCCATCTGCTCGAAACCCGGCGGATCGACGCGCCGCTGGCCGTGGGCGCGATATTGTTCGGCGTCGGCTGGGGACTGGGCGGCCTTTGTCCGGGACCGGCGGTCGCCAGCCTGACGCTCGCCCCGATCCGTGTCGCGCCTTTCCTGCTGGCGATGCTGGCCGGAATGGCGCTGCATCGGATCGGTAGCCGCGCGCGTCCCTAGCTGCCGCCACGCACAGGGATCGACCCTCCGATTTTCGCGTATATTATCGGGGCAGGTCCGGCAGTCCCCATGTGCCGGAAAATCGGAGAGCAAGGCCATGATCGTCGGCACCGTCAGGGAAATCAAGAATCACGAATATCGCGTCGGCCTCACGCCGGAGAGCGTGCATGAACTGACCGCGCACGGCCATGACGTGCTGGTGGAAAGCGGCGCGGGCGAAGGGATCGGCGCGCATGATGCGCTCTATGAGCGGGCAGGCGGGCGCATCGTCTCCGACGCCGCCGCCATCTTCGCCACGGCGGAGATGATCGTGAAGGTCAAGGAACCGCAACCGGACGAGCGCGCCATGCTGCGCCCCGGCCAGATCCTCTACACCTATCTCCACCTCGCGCCCGACCTCTACCTGACCCGCGATCTCATGGCATCCGGCGCGACCTGCGTCGCCTATGAAACGGTGACGGACGGCAGCGGCGGCCTTCCCCTCCTCAAGCCGATGAGCCAGGTCGCCGGGCGCATGTCGATTCAGGCGGGCGCGACCGCGCTGGAAAAGGCGCATGGCGGGCGGGGCGTGTTGCTGGGCGGCGTGCCCGGCGTGCTCCCGGCCAGGGTCACGGTGATCGGCGGCGGCGTGGTCGGCTTCAACGCGGCGCAGATGGCGGCGGGCCTCGGCGCGGACGTCACCGTGCTCGACCGCGATCCGCAAGTCCTCGAACGGCTGGGCATGTATTTCGAGGCGCGGGCCAAGACGCGCTTCTCCAACCGCGCCAACCTCGCCGAATGCGTCGCGGACGCGGACCTCGTGATCGGCGCGGTGCTGATTCCCGGCGCCGCCGCGCCCAAGCTGGTGACGGCGGAGATGCTCAAGACCATGAAGAAGGGCGCGGTGCTGGTCGATGTCGCGATCGACCAGGGCGGCTGCTTCGAAACCAGCCATCCGACCACCCATGCCGAACCGACCTATGTGGTGGATGGCATCGTCCATTATTGCGTCGCCAATATGCCGGGCGCGGTGGCGCGCACCAGCACCTATGCGCTCAACAATGTGACACTGCCACATGCCCTCCGGATCGCGGACCTGGGTTGGCAGGAAGCGATGCGCCGCGACCCGCACCTCCTTGCGGGTCTTAATATCTGGGATGGCAAGGTGACTTATCGGGCCGTGGCCGATGATCTGGATTTGCCCTATACGCCTGCGACCGATGCGCTGAACTGACGGCGGTCAATCCGCGTTCGGATCGCGAAAATTGAGCCGCCGCGTCACCGTATAATCGAGCACGCCCACCAGCAGATAGCTGATCCACTGCTTTGCCAGCGTCAGCAGCCCACGCTGCGCCTTGTAGCTTTCCAGCGTGACGCGGCGGCTTTCCTCCGCCCGCCGCCCGATGAAGCCGCGCATCGCTTCGGCAAAGGGCGCATGTTCGATCTTCAGCATGACTTCCAGATTGAGGAACAGGCTGCGCATGTCGAAATTGGCCGATCCGATATAGACCGCATCATCGATCACGATCAGCTTCATGTGCAGCTTGCACGGCTGATATTCGAAAATCTCCACGCCCCGCCGCAGCAATGGTCCATAGAGCAGCCGCGCCGCCGCCACGGTCGCGCCATTGTCCGACCGGGCAGGCAGGACGATCCGCGCACCCTTGCGCTGCCCTGCTCTGGCGATCCGCTTCAACATCCCCCGGCCCGGCGAGAAATAGGCTTCCACCATGTCCACCCGCTGCGCCGTCTCCAGATCGTGCTTCACCACCATGGCCCAAGGGCTCAGCCGCCGCGTCGGCCCGCCGATCAGCCAACGGAAAGACGATCCCTCCTGCCGCCGCGACCGCTTGCCCCAATGGCGCACCAGTCCGCGCAACAGGCGGAAGCTCTGTTTGCGCGTCGACACCCATCGCCAGAGCTGGCCATACCACAGCACCATCGCCTCCGCCTGCGGCCCTTCGATCATCAGGCCCAGATCGTGCCAGCAATCGTCCTGCGGCAATCCGAAATAGCCATCCTCCACATTGAAGCCGCCGATCAGCAGCCGCCGGTCGTCGGCAATCGCCATCTTCTGATGATTGCGGATCAGGTAGCGGGTGGAACGCCGCGCCCCGAACCATCCGAAATGCCCGCCCGCCTCGACCAGCGGATCGAAAAAGGCCGTCGGCGTATCGCCCGATCCGAAGGCGTCGATCATCAGCGTCACGGCCACGCCCCGCGCCCGCGCCGCGACCAGCCGCTCCAGCACGAACTGCCCGCTCCCGTCCGTCGCGAAGATATAATAATAGAGTTTCAGGCTCGCGCGCGCGCCGTCGATCAACGCGATCAGCGCATCGCGCAGCGCCGGACCCTGATCGATCACGCGCAATTCATTGCCTTCCAGCGTCAGGCGGATGCCGCCCATCTCTTGCGCGGGTGAGGCAGGCTGATTGGTTGCCATGCTCCGTTCATGCCCCCATTTGCCGCGCTTGGCCATAGGAGTGGAGGGTCTTGGGCGATGCTTGATCGCGTGAAGCAGTCCGTCCGTTTTAGCGTAGCCATGCTCCCGCCTTCGCAGGAGCATGGTGCGGCTTGGCCCATCTGCTTTCCTCATCTCCGTTCGTGCAGGGTGGAGTGACCGGGGATGACCGCTAAAGGCATCGGGCGGTCCTTGCTCTCCACCGCGACGCCACGCTTTCATTGACTCCGGCGCGACAGACTGTTAGGCGCGCGTTTCACGACTCTCATTCCTTGTTAAGGAGGCCCTGTTGGCCCGAGTTACCGTCGAAGATTGCGTCGACAAGGTTACCAACCGTTTTGATCTCGTCCTTCTCGCCGCGCAGCGCGCGCGTGAGATTTCCGGCGGCGCGGAACTGACCCTTGATCGCGACCGCGACAAGAATCCGGTCGTCGCCCTGCGCGAGATCGCGGAGGAAACCGTCCTGCCCGTGGATCTTCAGGATTCGCTCGTCGGCTCCCTGCAAAAGGTGCAGATCGACGACGACGATACGCCGGACGAAATCGGTTCCATTGCCCAGTCGGCGGAGGCCCTGCGCCTGACCGCCGCCGCTCCGCCGCGCAACCAGAATATCGGCGGCGATTACGACGGCTGACCCGTTTTACGCTTTGGAGAGGGAATGAGGCCCGGACTGCTCAGGCAGGACCGGGCCTCGCTATTTTACCCCCTGATCGTCAGCCATGAGAAACCGGCCGCTTGCGAAAAGCAGGCCGGTTTCGCACTTCTTGGCCCAGCGGTTATTGGGCGGGCTTGGGGAAATCCACATGCGCCTCGACACGGGCGTCGGCCTTCTTGGCCAGCCACTTGCCGTTCACGCGCTCATAATCCTCGACCACCCGTTCAAAGCCAAGGCCGCTCTGATCCCCGATGCTGCCAAAGCCGTTGATGAACCACAGGGCCTTCGCCTTGTTGGCCGTGACGGACAGGAATTGCGGCATCGTGCAGATGTGGATGGACTGTCCCTTGAGAATGGATTGGGCGAAGGCGACGAATTTGTCCGCACCCTTGAGTTCGACCGGCGGCCGCACATCCGGTCCGCCCGGACCCTTGGTATGAGCGAAATATAGTTCGAAATCGTCAGTCATCGTAGAGCGGAGCGCCGCCCAGTCATGACTGTCGAGCGACCGGCAAAACGTCAGGCGGACATTCTTCATTTCTTCCATCGCCAGCAATCGGTCGAGGCCGGTCAGTTCGGCTTCGGCGCCAGCCGGGGCAGCTTTCGCGGGGGCCGCGACGGCCGGTGCCGCCATGACCGCCATGGCCAGCATGCAGGCCCCGCCCCATAATTTCATCTTCGATCCCATCATATATCCTCTCCAGCCGTGGCTAATTGGTTCGCGCCACCGGACTAGCGGGTAATTTTTCGCCATTCTGCCCCCCCTGTTGGGGACAGGATGAAAAATAACGTCCTCTGCGGAGAGAGCCGGCCCGAAGCCGGGGAATACGCGCCTTCAAACTAGGGAGTAGTCAGTTTTTCGGCAGCGGGCGCCCGCTCCAACGGAGCGCCAGCCGCCGTTATCCAGGTCCGCGTCAGGCCTTGGCGGGATCGCCCGCGACCATGCGGGTGACGTCATAGGTCATGACGACCTTCTCATCCTGATTATAAACTGTGATCACCCATTTGACGATCGCCCGGTTGCCCTTGCTGGTCGGCCGGATGTCGACGACGTCCAGCACCGCCCAGACGGTGTCGTTGACCAGCACCGGAGCGACCGCCTTCATGTTCACTTCCAGCAGGGCAAGGCCCACGCCCTGGATCGCCGACTGGAAAATCAGTCCCTCGATGAAGCTGTAGGTAAGCGCGGCGGGCACCAGCCGCCCCTTCACCGCACCCTGATAGGTCGCGTCGGTGAACAGGATTTCCAGCATGCCGGTGGCGTTGATGAAGTTCACCAGATCGCCTTCGGTCACGGTGCGGCGCCAGGTCTTGCCCTTCTGCCCGACCGCCAGTTCCTGCCAATAGGCGCCCCGGCCCAACTGCGGAATAGAATCGAATTCACTCACTCTTCTTGCTCCTTGCTCCAATATTCGCCGGTCCGGCTGCCCGGCAGGCTTGCGATGACCGATCGTCCCATGCCGCTTATCGCGAAGCCCCACAAGGCCAACCCATCAGCGCGGCGGCCCCAGATGCTCGGCGAAATAGCGCAAAGTCCGCATCACGCCATAATCGCCCCGCCCGCCCCAATGTCCGGCGTCCGGGATGATCAGCTCGTCATAGATGAAATTGGCCTTCTGGAAGGCGTCGAAGATCTGGAACGCCTGTTGCAGCATGACCTCCTCGTCCGCGCCCGCATAGATCATCAGCACCTTATTGTCCGCTTTCAGGCGGGACACGAGGTTGATGGGCGCGATCCGTTCATAATAGGCTTTCTTTTCCGCCGTGTCGGGCACCATGCCGAAGGCCCGTTCAATGGCGATGTCCATCGGCAATCCGAAATAGTCGGTCGGCGCTTCGCCGGACACCGTGACCTTGAAGAAGTCAGGATGCAGCATCGTCGCGCGCAGGCTGCCGTCCCCGCCCGACGAATGGCCGGTGACGCCCACACGGCTGATGTCCATATAGGGTCGCGAGGCCGCCAGATTGCGGATCGCCGCCACATGGTCGACGGAACCAGTGGGATCGTCCGTCCCCAGAAAAGCATTCTGGAATGCCGCCGAGCGATAGGCCGTGCCCCGCCCGTCCATGGACACGACGATCGCACCCAGTTCCGCGAAGGCATTGGCGTTCATCACCGCCGATCCGTAGAAATTCTGCGAAAAGCTGCTGGGCGCGAACTTCGAGGATGTGCTGGGATAGGTGATCTCGATCACCGGATATTTCCGGTCCGGCGAAAAATCGCGTGGCTTGTAGAGCACGCCATAAAGGTCGGTGACCCCGTCCGCCGCCTTCACGCTGAACCGTTCGGGCGCGCGCCAGCCGGTCTGGAGCAGGGCGGAGACATCCGCTTCGCCGATGGATGCGACCATGGTCCCGTCCGTCCGCCGCAGCACATAGCGGTCGGGCTGCGCATTGGTGGAATAGTCGTCGATGATATAGCGGCCATTGGGCGAAATGCTCCCGCCAGGCATCAGGCTCGCTGCATAGCTGGCGGCAAAGACATGATCGGCATTTTCCGGCGTCAGCAACCGGGGCTGCCCGCCGTCCAGGCCGACGCTGTAGAGGTGGCGGTAATAGGGATCGTCGCCCTTCCCGTTCCCCACGCCCGTGAAATAGAGCGTCCGGCTCGCTTCATCCACATGGATGATATCCGCGACCGCCCACGGACCCTTGGTCAATTGCCGGATCGGGCGGCCGCTGTTGGCATCGTAGAGATAGAGATGTCCCCAACCGTCCCGCTGCGAATACCAGATCGCCTGCGGCTTGCCCGACAATAGCCGCACATTGGGCGCGCCGAAGGCCATGTTCATGTTGAGCGAGATCGGCTTGTCCGCCTTTTCCGCGATGACGGTCCTGTTGGACCCGTCGCGCAGGCCGATGCGGATCAGGCTCTGCTCCATGCCCCCGCGCCTGGCCCCGACGACCCAGACCGCCTCATGCGGCATGTCCCACCAGACCGCGCCCGAGACGAAATAGAGCACAGCCATGTCGGCGAAATCATGCGGATCGACATTCACATGGCGGATGCTGCCGTCCGCCACGGAGATGATGTCGAGCGAGGCGGGGGGATAGGCCGCATCGGCGGCGGTCGCGAGCTTTTGTGTGTGGACGACCGGCGGCCCGCCTTCGGGCGGCAGATATTCGGTCAGCACCAGCCGGTCGCGGACCGCGCGCACGTCATGGCGCAGCGCCAATATGTAACGGCTGTCGGGCGACCAGAGCACGCCGCTTATCGGATCGGGCAGGCCCAGCCTGCGCCGCGACGCGGCGAAAGTCTCCAACTGGTTGTGCACGGTGCCATAGGCGAAATCCTTGACGCCCGCGCTGGTCAATGGCCGTTCCGCGCCGCTCACGCTGTCCTTCAGCCAAAGATTATTGTCCACCACGCGCACGACGGATTTGCCGTCCGGCGAAGCGACCGTGTCGCCCAGCGGATCGGCGGACAGCGCCTCGCACCGCGTCACCGGCAGATCGCATTCGAACCGGTCGACCGGCATGTCGCACTGGTCGTAAAGCTGCGGCCAGCGGCATGTCGCGCCCACCTTGGACAGGCCGACCGTGATCGTCCGGGCGTCAGCGGAGACGGACGCTTCGCGGATGGGGGCCTTGCCCGCACCCACCGCTGCCAGAGCATCCGCCATGCGCACCGGATCGAATAGCGGCTGCTGCTCGCCCGTCCGGGCATCCACGACGATGAAGGCATTCTTCCCGTCAAGCGTCTTCCTGAACCAGAAACGGTCTCCCTCGCCGATCCAGTGGAAGGTCAGGCCCGCATTCAGCACCTTGGCGCTGAGTTCGCGGCTCATGAAAGGCTGAGCCCTGGCGACGCGCGCATCCACATCCGACGCACCGGAAGCGCCAGCCATGGCGGGAGAGAAAGCGGCGGCGATCAGCAGAAGAAGGAAGGACGTAAGGCACCGCATCTTCGCAACAGTCATGATTCAAGACTCTCCGGTAGGTGGTCTTTCCCTTTTCCATTTTTCCCGCCCGCTGTCACGAACGACTTTATCGAAGGGGCGTGCCGGGAAGCCCTATGCGCCTTGACAGGGATTTGCCCGTCGCCTTACGTCCCCCCGCAAAATGACAATTGGAACGGATCGAGCCCTTTCCGGCTCAGGCCAGTCGAGTGGGAAAAGGGGCATATGCCATGAAATATCTGCCATTTTCGATCGCCCTGGTTGCGGCGCCCGGCATGGCGCTGGCGCAGCAGCCCGAACCTCAAGCGGAGCCTCAGGCGAACATCGTCGTTACGGGAGCGGGCCTGCCCCTGCCCCCCGGCACCCCTGCCTATGGATCGGTGGTGATCGACCATGACCGTCTGGCCAACAGCGCATCCGGCCGTATCGAAAATGTGCTGGGCGACGTGGCGGGTTTCCAGCAGTTCCGCCGTTCCGACAGCCGATCGGCCAACCCGTCGGCGCAAGGCGCCACATTGCGGGCGCTGGGCGGCAATGCGTCCAGCCGCACGTTGCTGCTGCTGGACGGCGTGCCGATGGCGGATCCCTTTTTCGGCTATATCCCCTTCAGCGCGCTGGTGCCCGACCGGCTTTCGGTGGTGCGGGTCACGCGCGGCGGCGGCGTAGGAGCCTTTGGAGCCGGAGCGGTCGCAGGAACCATAGAATTGGCCAGCGCGACCCGCGACCAGCTTCCCACTTTCGCCGCCAGCGCCTTTTACGGCAGCAAGGACGCGACGGAACTCGCCGCCACGCTCACTCCCGATCTGGGCGGCGGCTATGTTTCGCTTTCAGGGCGCTGGGACAGGGGAGACGGATTCCAGACCACGCCGCGCGACCAGCGCGTCGCGGCCACCGTGCCCGCCGCCTATGACGGATGGTCCGCCAATCTGCGGGCCGTCGCCCCGTTGTCGGCTACATCCGAACTGCAATTCCGCGCCACCGTCTTCCATGATGACCGCACTTTGCGCTTCCGCGGCGCGGATAGCGTGAGCGAGGGGCAGGACGCTTCCATCCGCTATATTTCGCGCGGGGCGTGGCAGGTGGATGCGCTGGCCTATATCCAGTCGCGCAATTTCTCCAACATCGTGATCTCGTCCAACGCGCCTTATCGCAAGTCGCTCGATCAGCGGAACACGCCCTCCACCGGCATCGGCGGCAAGATCGAGCTGCGGCCGCCGGTGGGGCCGGATCATGTGCTGCGCATCGGCACGGACACCCGCTTCGCCACCGGCGACATGTTTGAGGACGCCTATAATGCAGGCCTTCCCACCAATCCGGTGACCGCGCGCCGCCATGCGGGCGGCAACCAGATCACCACCGGCTTCTTCGCGGAGGACGACTGGACGATCGGGAAGCTGATCCTGACCGGTGGCGTGCGGGCCGACTATTGGCGGATCAGCGGCGGCTTCTTCCGGGAGGTGAATGCCGACAGCATCGTCACGAAGAACAACGATTTCGCTAACCGGTCCGACTGGCAATTTTCCGGACGGGCGGGCGCGCTGTTCCGGATCAACGAAGCCGTGGCGCTGCGGGCAGCGGGCTATACCGGCTTCCGCCTGCCGACGCTCAACGAACTCTACCGGCCCTATACGGTGTTTCCGATCCGAACCGAAGCCAATGCCGCCCTTGCGCCCGAAAAGCTGAAGGGCGTGGAGGCCGGAGTCGACTTTACCCCCCTGCCCGGCCTGACGCTGGCGGCGACCGCTTTCTATAACCGGCTGGACAACGCCATCGCCAATGTGACCACAGGGCTGAACCTGCGTCAGCGCCAGAATGTCGACGCGGTGATTGCCAAGGGCGTGGAACTGACCGCTTCGGGCCGGATCAGCGATTTCCTGCTGTCGGCGTCCTATGCCTACAGCCACAGCAAGGTGCGAGCGCCCGGCAAGGATTTCAACGGCCTGGCGCCCGCGCAAAGCCCGCGCCACGCGGCCAGTGCGACGCTGGCATGGCAGCCGGAGCAGGGACCGTCGCTCTCGGCCACGCTTCGCTATGTGTCGAAGCAATATGAGGACGACCTTCAGAGCGACGTGCTGCCCCATGCGCTGACGGTGGATGCCGTCGCCAGCCTGCCGCTGGGCCATGGAGTCACGCTGGTCGCGCGCGGCGAAAATCTGTTCGATGAGGAAGTCGTGACGCGCAATGCGGGGGGGTCCATGGATCTCGGCACGCCGCGCACGCTCTGGATCGGCGTCAAATTCACGCGATGATGTTGCCTCACCGATGAATGAGCCCTGCGGCGGGGCGCCAATCACGGCTTGGTACATGGTTGCAAGCGGAGATGCGCTGGAAGGCTAGGACGGATCGACATTCAGCGTAGCCAGAGCATGGTGGCGGCGAGGCATACGAAGCCGATGAAGTGGACTGTGCGGCGTTCGTAACGCGTGGCGAAGCGACGGAAGTGTTTGAGGCGGTTGAAG
>JASGDV010000138.1:0-20093 GCA_049841255.1 Sphingobium sp. | reverse complement strand
TGAGCGTCTTCGGCCAGAAGGGGACACCAACCTTCGTCATCCCAGCGAAAGCTGGGATCTCTCTTCTTGAGGCACAATCATACACAAGAGAGATCCCAGCTTTCGCTGGGATGACGAAGGTTGGTGTCCCCTTCTGGCCGAAGACGCTCATTCTTCCTACAACCCTTGCGCCCGGTCCCTGCGCCCGATAGCAATCCCCCATGTCCGATCTGTTCGCGAACCAGTCCGCATCCTCTTCCGGTTACGACGCCTCCGCCATCGAAGTTCTCGAAGGGCTTGAGCCGGTCCGCCGCCGCCCCGGCATGTATATCGGCGGCACGGACGAGCGCGCCCTGCACCACCTTGCGTCCGAAGTGCTCGACAACAGCATGGACGAAGCCGTCGCGGGCCATGCCACCCGGATCGAGGTGACGCTGGAGCCGGGCAACCGCCTCACCATCACCGACAACGGTCGCGGCATCCCGGTCGACGAGCATCCCAAATTCCCCGGTAAGTCCGCGCTGGAGGTGATCCTCACCACCCTTCATTCGGGCGGCAAGTTCACCGACAAGGCCTATGCCACTTCCGGCGGCCTGCACGGCGTCGGCATCAGCGTGGTGAACGCTCTCTCCATCGTCACCGTGGTCGAAGTCGCGCTCAACCGCGAACTCTACCGCCAGAGCTTCGCGCAGGGCCTCCCCACCAGCGGCCTCGAAAAGGTCGGCGCGGCTCCCAACCGGCGCGGCACCTCCGTCACCTTCATTCCCGACAGCGAAATCTTCGGCGAACAGAAGTTCAAGCCCGCTCGCCTTTACCGCCTTGCCCGATCGAAAGCCTATCTGTTCGCAGGCGTGGAAATCCGTTGGAAATGCGCGCCGGAACTCATCACCGACGACACGCCCGCCGACGCCGTCTTCCAGTTCCCCGGCGGCCTTGCCGATCACCTCAAGGAACAGATCGGCGGTCGCGAATGCGCCACCAGCCAGTTCTTCTCCGGCAATCAGGATTTTCCCGATACGGCGGGCCGCGTCGAATGGGCCGTCGCCTGGCCGCTCTGGTCGGACGGCAGCTATAGCTGGTATTGCAACACCATCCCGACGCCCGACGGCGGCACCCATGAGGCGGGCCTGCGCGCCGCGCTGGTGAAGGGCATCCGCGCCTTCGCCGAACTGGTCGGACAGAAAAAGGGCAAGGACATCACCGCCGACGACATCATGACGTCATCGGAAATCATGCTGTCCGTCTTCATCCGCGACCCGCAGTTCCAGAGCCAGACCAAGGACCGCCTGACCTCTCCCGAAGCCGCGCGCCTCGTCGAGAACGCCGTGCGCGACCATTTCGATCATTTCCTCACCGACAATATGGAGCGCGGCAAGGCGCTGCTCGGCTATGTCCTCGACCGCATGGACGAGCGCCTGAAACGCAAGCAGGAAAAGGAGGTCAAGCGCAAGACAGCCACTTCCGCCCGCAAGCTCCGCCTTCCCGGCAAGCTCACCGACTGCTCCACGGACGATCCCGAAGGCACGGAAATCTTCCTCGTCGAGGGCGATAGTGCGGGCGGCTCCGCCAAGCAGGCGCGCGATCGCAAGACGCAGGCGATCCTTCCCCTGCGCGGCAAGATACTGAACGTCGCCTCGGCCAACACGGCAAAGATCCTCGCCAATCAGGAAATAGCCGACATGATCCTCGCGCTGGGCTGCGGCACGCGCAAGGACTGCAACCCGGATAATCTCCGCTACGAGCGGATCGTCATCATGACCGACGCGGACGTGGACGGCGCGCATATCGCCACACTGCTCATGACCTTCTTCTTTCAGGAGATGCCGGAGCTGGTGCGGCGCGGCCATCTCTATCTGGCGCAACCGCCGCTCTACCGCCTCGTCGCGGGCGGCAAGAGCCTCTACGCCAAGGACGACGCCCATCGCGAGGAACTGCTCCGCACCGAGTTCAAGGGCAAGAAGGTGGATGTCAGCCGCTTCAAGGGTCTGGGTGAGATGAACCCCGGCCAGCTCCGCGAAACGACGATGGACCCGAAGACCCGCAGCCTGATCCGCATCACCCTGCCCGACGATTATGAGGACCGGCAGCAGGTCCGCGATCTGGTCGACCGTCTGATGGGCAACAACCCCGCGCACCGCTTCGCCTTCATTCAGGAAAATGCGGCAGCGGTCGATGAAGAGGCCATCGACGCATGAGAAGGCTGGCAGCGCTGGCCCTCTTCCTGCTGGCGCTGTTCCCCCTCCCCTCGCCCGCGCAGGTCGCCCCGGCCTATCAGGCGCGCGCGGAGCAATTGCTGCCCTTGCTTGCGAAGGATGGCGGGGAAAAGGACTTCTTCTCCGACCTGTTCCTCACGGCGGTTCCCGTCAACCAATGGCGGGCCCTCACCGCCGATCTGCGCCGCCAATATGGCGAACCGCAATCGATTGGCTCCGTCCGCCAGAACGGCCCCACCGCCGGTCAGGTGGAAGTCCGCTATCGGCGCGCCACGGTCGGCTTCACCCTCGTCATCGCGCCTGAAGCGCCGAGCCGCGTCATCGGCCTCCAGATCGTCGGCGCGAAGCAGGCGGACGACAGCCTCATCAAGGTCATCGACGACTTCGAAGCCCTGCCCGGCCGCACCGCCTTCGCCATCGCCCGCCTCACCGGCAGCGGCCCGCAATGGATCGCCACCCGCGAACCCGGCCGGCAAATGGCGACCGGCTCATCCTTCAAACTCTATGTGCTGGCCGAACTCGCCCGCGCCGTCGAAGCGGGGGAGCGCCGCTGGAGCGACGTCATTCCCCTTGCTCATAAGAGCTTTTCCGGCCGCCTCACGGCTTATCCCGCCCATGCGCCGATGACGCTCCATAGCCTCGCCACGGCCATGATCGCCGAAAGCGACAATAGCGCCGCCGACACGCTGCTGATCGCGCTGGGCCGGGAGAAAGTGGACGCCATCGTTCCCCGCACCGGCCATGCGAAAGCGGACGATGCGCTTCCGCTCCTCACCACCGCCGAAGCCTTCGCGCTGAAGATGCCCGCCAACGCCAACCTGCGCCAAAGCTATGCGCGCGGCACACTCGGCCAGCGCCGCGCTCTCCTCCGCGACAATGCCGGGCATCTTGACGCCAAAGCCGTGGATATAGGCTCCGTCGCGGAAACACCCGCTTCCATCGACAGCGCCGAATGGTTCGCGTCGCCGGAAGACGAGGTCGCGCTGCTCGACTGGCTGCGCCGTCATGGCGGGGAAGCCCTTCCCATCATGGCCGTCAATCCCGGCATAGCCCCCGCCGACGCCGCCCGATGGCGCTATCTCGGCTACAAGGGCGGCTCGGAACCGGGGGTCATGGCGATGAACTTTCTCGCTCAGGCACAAGACGGAACATGGTATGCCGTCACCGGATCGTGGAACAATCCCGCTGCCCGTGTGGAGGAACCGCGTTTCGTCGCGCTGATGACGCGCGCGCTCAATCTGCTGGCCGAAACATCGCGCCAGAGCATGCTCCGACTGGATTGAAGCGGATCATGCTCTGTCTTTTCCTTGATTTTCGCATTTTCCGAGCCGTCAGGTGATTCCACCTGACTTGAAAATGCTTCAGGAGCGCAGAACCGTCTCGCCCGTCATCGGATTGACCAGAGTCACATTTTCCAGCGCCTGAATGCGCCACTCGCCGCCCCGCCGCGTCACCACGGCGAGGATCATGGTATCGATGCGATGCGGTCCCGCCGGGTGTGCCTGCCCTGCGCTCAGCCGGGACCAGAAATGCAGAATGGCCGCATCGGCCGAAATCGGATCGACATCGGGCACGTCATTTTGCAGCGTCGAATCGCGATAGATGCTGTCATGCACCCGCTCATGGCCCGCGACGATCTGATCCACGCCGCGCCAATAAGTGCCGAACCTGTTCACGAAGGTCGCGTCGGGATGGAACAGCAGGCCAAAGGCTTCCATGTCATGCGCGTTCCATGCCGCCTGAAAGCGCGCGGGAATGTCCGCAGGCCCCGTCATCTTATGCCGCCAAAGCCTCGATCAGCGCCTTGACCTTCTTCTGCCGCCATTGGGGCAGAGGCGCGATCAGCCAGTAGGACAATGGCGAAGCATCCGCCTCGCCTACCCGCCTGACCCGCCCGGCCGCAAGATCGGCCTCCGCCAGCAACAGAGGCACGGAAGCCCTTCCGAAACCGTTGGCGGCCGCTTCGATAGCCAATCCTCCGTCCGCCACCCGGATCGACGCGGGCTTGTCGCCATGTGGGCAGCCCGGCCATTCGATCCGGTGATCCGGCCCGCCATCCGCCGCTTCCACGGTTACGAAAGCCGCCTCGCCCAGACTGATGCCTTCATGCTCGCCCGGCCCATCGGTCAGCCGCAAGGCAAGGTCCAGATTGGCCTCGGTGAAATCCAATGCCTCGTCGGCCGCCACCAAAGCGAATTTCAGTTCCGGCTGGCTCGCGGCATAAGCGGCCAGCCGCTTTTGCAGCCATTTCGCGGTGATGTCGCGCGGCGCGGCAATGGTGAGCGACGAGGAAGACTGCCCCGCCTGCATCGCCCGAACCGCTTCCTCGAACTCCAGAAACCCGGCCCGCAGCGCGTCCAGCCCCGCTTCTGTCTCCGGCGTCAGTTCCAGCCCCTTGGGCGTGCGGCGGAACAGCACCACGCCCAGCATGTCCTCCAGCGCGCGAATCTGCTGACCCACGGCGGCCGGCGTCACCGCCAGTTCGTCCGCCGCGCGGGTGAAGGACAGGTGCCGCGCCGCCGCATCCAGCACGCGCAGGCCGTTGAGCGGCAAATGGGTACGCTTCATTCGGCCACCGCAGGCGCGATCAGCGCGAAGTGAGGGATCGCCGCGTCGAACGTGTGCCCATCCGCACCGATCATATGATAATGCCCCTTCATCGACCCCGTCGGCGTGCCCAGCGGACAACCCGATACATAATCATAGCTTCGCCCCGGCTGCACCACCGGTTGCTCGCCTACGACTCCGTCGCCATCCACCCGATGCTGCACCCCGCGCCCATCCGTGATGACCCAGTGCCGCGTCAGCAGTTGGATCGGCTGATCCCCGCCGTTTTCGATGCGGATATGATAGGCCCAGAACCAGCGCCCGCGGTCCGGCTCCGACTGTTCGGGCAGGAAGGTCACGGCCACATGGACCGTCACGTCGCGCGTCGTGGCGTGGAAGGGGAAAAGTGCGTTCACGGTTTTGAGGAATGCGCCCTTACCCCCGCCCGCGTCAACGCCCTATCGCCCGCAACGCCTGATCGAAATCGGCGATCACATCGTCGGGATCTTCCAGGCCCACATTCAGGCGAAGCATATCCTCGGTGATGCCGACTTCCAGCCGCGCCTCTTCCGCCATGCCAAAATGGGTGGTGGAGGCGGGATGCGTCATCAGGGAACGCGAATCGCCGATATTGTTGCTGATGTCGACCAGTTGCAGCGCATTGAGCAAGCCATGCGCCTCCTTGCGCCCGCCGCCGACATAGAGCGAGAAGATCGGCCCGGCCAATTCCATCTGCCTGCATGCCAGCGCATGTTGCGGATGGCTTTCCAAGCCGGGATAGAGCACCTTGGGCAGGCGCTCCTCCAGAAAGCGCGCGACCTTCAGCGCATTCTCGCTCTGCTTGCGGATGCGCAGGTCCAGCGTCTCCAGCCCCTTCAGCACCACCCAGGCATTGAACGGTGAGAGCGTCGGCCCGGTGTTCCGGTGGAAGGGCAGCAGCGTGTTGAGGATGAAATCCTCCGTGCCGCACACCGCGCCCGCCAGCACCCGGCCCTGCCCGTCCATCATCTTCGTCGCGCTATAGGCCACCACATCCGCACCGAACTCCATCGGCCGCTGCAGCGCGGGCGTGGCGAAGGCGTTATCCACCACCGTCACGATGCCATGCGCCCTGGCGATGGCACAAATCGCTTCGAGATCAGCGACATCCATCGTGGGGTTCGCAGGCGTTTCGAAGAAGAACAGCTTCGTATTGGGCCGGATCGCCTTTTCCCACGCCGCATTGTCGGTGGCGTCGACGGTCGTCGTCTCGATACCGAACTTGGGCAGCAGCGTATCGACCAGCCAGCGGCAAGAGCCGAACAGCGCCTTGCCGCCCACAACATGATCCCCGGCCGAAAGTTGGCATAGCAACGCCGCCGTCATCGCCGCCATGCCCGAGGCGGTGGCGCGGCAGGCCTCCGCGCCTTCCAGCAGGGCGATGCGCTTTTCCAGCATCTCGACGGTGGGGTTCTGGAGCCGCGAATAGGTCATGCCCTGCTGCTCGCCCGCGAAGCGCGCCGCCGCATCCTCCGCCCGGTCGTAGCAATAGCCGCTGGTCAGGAACAGGGCTTCGGACGTCTCGCCATATTCCGTGCGCGCGGTTCCGCCGCGCACGCCGAGCGTGGCGGGCTTCCAGTTCTTCGTGATCTCCGGGTCCTGCCCGCTCTTCCGCTTCATATCTTGTTCCTCAAGCCAGCGCCGCCAACACCGCGTCGCCCATCTCGACGGTGCTCATGCCGCCGCCCAGATCGGGGCTGCGCGCTCCGTCGGCCAACGCCTTCGCCACCGCCGCCTCGATCCGGTCGGCTTCCGCATTCAGCCCCAACGAGTAGCGCAGCATCATCGCCGCCGACAGGACCGTCGCCAGCGGATTGGCCTTGCCCTGCCCGGCAATGTCGGGCGCGGAGCCATGGATCGGCTCATAGAGGCCCTGCCCGCTGCCGTTCAGCGTCGCGGACGCCAGCATACCGATGGACCCGACGCACATGCTCGCCTGATCGGAGAGGATGTCGCCGAACATATTGCCGGTCACGATCACGTCGAACTGGCCCGGATCGCGCACCAACTGCATCGCGGCATTGTCCACATACATATGGCTCAGCGCCACATCGGGATAGTCCTGCGAAACCTCGATCACCACGTCGCGCCAGAGCTGGCTCGTCTCCAGCACATTGGCCTTGTCCACCGAGCAGAGCTTGCCCCGACGGGCCCGTGCCGCCTGGAAGCCGCTATGCGCGATGCGCCGCACCTCGGCTTCATTATAGGACATGACGTCATAGCCTTCGCGCAGCCCGTCGGCGGTGGTGCGGAAGCCTTTCTCGCCGAAATAGACGTCGCCATTCGTTTCCCGCACGATCAGCAGGTCGATGGCGCTCGCCACCTCGAACTTCAGCGCGGATTCGCCCGCCAGTTCGGGAAAGACCTTCGCCGGACGCAGGTTGGAGAACAGGCCCAGTTCCTTGCGAAGCCCAAGGATCGCCTGCTCCGGCCGCAAATGCCGCTCCAGCGAGTCGCAGTCGGGATCGCCCACCGCGCCGAACAGGATCGCGTCCGCCCGCTTCGCCAGCTCCAACGTCTCGGGCGGCAGAGGATGCCCCACCGCCTTGTAGGCCGCCCCGCCAACCAGCCCTTCCTCATAGGTCAGGCCGTCGATCGCCAGCGCATCCAGCACGCGCTTCGCCTGCGCAACGATTTCAGGGCCGATCCCGTCTCCGGGGAACAGGGCGATCAACATGGGCACAACTCCTGCAACTTTGTTGCCGCCGCCATATGAAGCCGCCGCCCGTTACGCAACCGCCCTTTTGAGCCGGTCGACCAGCCTTTCCCGCGCCGCCAGCACATCGGCGCGCCGCTCCGTGAGCACCGACCGCTCCAGAAAGAAGCCGGTGAGCCGCAGTCCGTCCAATATCTGCGACCAGTCCCCGCTGCCCCCTTCGATCAGGAAAGGCGGCAAGGGCAGCAAGCGGCTTTCATAGCCGATAGCCCCCTCCCGGCTCACCGCTGCGGCACTGCGCGGGCTGACGAAGGCCAGATTCTTCGCTTCGCCCGTCGCCGCGCACCGCGTGAGGTCGAGACCGAAACCCAATTCCGCCAGCATCAGCAATTCATAGCGCACCAGCGCCACCGCCCATCCCCGCGCCGCCGGGGCCGCCTCCACCGCGCCCAGGACTCCATCCAACGCCTGATAGAGCGCCGGATAAGGCGTCCCCTCCGGCAAGGCCGCCGCCGTCAGCGCACAGGCCCAGTCGATCGCGGCGGCAGGCAAAGGCTCGGCCAACAGAGGCGCGCGGCTATGCGCCAGTTCCACGGTCAGCCCCGCAAGCTGATCCTCGGTCCGCGCCCGGAACTCCCCCTTCACGGCGTTGCCCGGCAACAGCACCGGCCGGATCGCCCGAGACCGCCCGCCGCGCACATAGCCCGCCAGCAACCCATGTTCCGGCGTCAGCAGGCGCGCAATCGCCCCATGCTCCCCATGGGCGCGCAAGGCGCAAACGATGGCGGAGGTGATGAGGGCGGGCACAAGCCTCCCTTACGCCTTCATGCTCCCCGTATCCATATAACGCTGATGCCAGGCAAAGGCTTCGGCGGGCAGCATCGGCGATTGCAGGCCGTAGGAGCCTTTCATCGCGCGCGCGAAATAATCCTTCAGCATGTCGCGATAATCGGGATGCGCGCAGTTCGCGATGATGATCTCCGCTCGCTGCCGTGGTGCGAGGCCGCGCAGATCCGCCAGCCCCTGCTCGGTCACGATCACCTGCACGTCCTGGTTGATATGATCGACATGGCTGCAATGCGGCACGATCGCGGAGATCGCGCCGCCCTTCGCCGTCGAAGGCGTCATGAACACGGAAATGAACGCGTTGCGCGCGAAGTCGCCCGATCCGCCGATCCCGTTCTGGATGCGCGACCCCATCAAATGCGTGGAATTGACGTTGCCGTAGATGTCCGCTTCGATCAGGCCGTTCATCGCGACGCAGCCCAGCCGCCGGATCAGTTCGGGATGGTTGCTGATCTCCTGCGGCCGCAGGATCATCTTGTCGCGATAGCGCGCCATATCGGCATTCAGGCGCGCCGCCGCCTCCGGGCTGAGCGAGAAGGCCGTCGCGCTCGCCATGCGCAGCTTACCCGATTCCAACAGGTCCAGCATCCCGTCCTGAATCACTTCGGTAAAGGCGACCATATTCTCGAACGGCGCATCGATAAGGCCGGTCAGCACCGCATTGGCGATATTCCCGACCCCCGATTGCAGCGGCAGCAGCGACGCGGGCAAGCGGCCCCGCTTCACCTCATGACTCAGAAATTCGAGCAGATGCCCGGCAATCGCATGGGCCTTCGCATCGGGCGGCGTGAAAGGCGCGTTCCGGTCGGGCGAATCGGTTTCGACCACCGCCAGGACCTTGGCCGGATCGCAGCGGAAATGCGGCTCGCCGATCCGGTCGTCGGCGTGGATCAGCGGAATGGGAACACGATGCGGCGGCAGCGCCGTGCCGTAATAGATATCGTGCATCCCTTCCAGCGCCGGATTCTGCCAGCGATTGACCTCCAGGATGACGCCCTTCGCCCGATCCAGCCACGTCTTGTTATTGCCCACCGAGGCCGAAGGAATCAGCGCGCCGTCCGCCGTGATCCCCGTCACCTCGACGATGGCGACATCCAGTTCGCCCAGAAAGCCTTGCCACGCCATCGGCGCCACCTGGCTCAGATGCATGTCGAAATATTGCATCTCGCCCTTGTTGATCCGCTCGCGGGCTATAGGGTCGCTATTATAGGGCAGGCGGAACTCGATCCCGTCCGCCTTGGCGAGCGCGCCGTCCAGTTCCGGCCCGGTGGACGCGCCGGTCCATATCTTCACGCGAAAGGGGTCGCCAGCTTCATGCGCCGCCTCGATCCGCGCGGCCAGCGCCAGCGGCACCGCCTTGGGATAGCCCGACCCGGTAAAGCCGCTCATCCCCACCGTCATGCCGTTTCCGATCAGCGCGGCCGCCTCCTCCGCGCTGCGGCGCCTGGAGGCCAGTCCGGCATGGGCGATACGATCCGATGACATGGAGAGCCTCTTCTGTTTCAGGACTCGCCCGCCCCCTTCCGGCGGCAGGCGAAAAAGGAATGGGCTCCCTATAGAGGCCGTCCCGCCTTCCGTCAGGCCCGATCTTCATTCATGAAAATAATCGTAAACCTGCCGCGCCACGATCTTCGACACGCCCGGCGCGCGCTGCAAATCCTCCAGCGCCGCGTCCTTCACCGCCCGCGCCGTGCCGAAATGCATCAGCAGCGCCTTTTTCCGCGCCGGCCCGATGCCCGGCACATCGTCCAGCGAACTGGTGGTGATCGCCTTGCTCCGTTTCTGCCGATGCGCGCCGATGGCGAAGCGGTGCACCTCGTCCCTCAGCCGCTGGAGATAGAACAGCACGGGATGATTGAGCGGAAAGGTCACTTCGCGCCCGTCCGGCAGGTGAAACACCTCGCGTCCCTCCCGGCCATGATGCGGCCCCTTGGCGATGCCGATCATGCAGACATCCTCGATGCCCATTTCCTCCAGCGTCGCGCGCGCCGCCGACAATTGTCCCTTGCCGCCGTCGATCAGCACGAGGTCCGGCCATTCGCCGCTGTCGCGGTCCGGGTCCTCCCGCTGCGCACGGCCGAAGCGCCGCTCGAACACTTCCCGCATCATCGCGAAATCGTCGCCGGGCGCGGTCTCCGGGTTCCTGATGTTGAACTTCCGATAGGCGTTCTTGCGGAAACCCTCCGGCCCCGCGACCACCATCGCGCCCAGCGCATGGCTGCCCTGAATGTGGCTGTTGTCGTAGATTTCGATCCGGTCGGGTACGCCGTCCAGCCCGAACACTTCCACCATCTCGTCCAGTATCTTCGCCTGCGTCGTCGTCTCGGCCAGCCGCCGCTCCAGCGCCTCCACGGCGTTGCGTTGCGCCTGCTGGATCAGGCGGGTTCGCGTGCCCCGCTGCGGCACCTCGATCCGTACCTTCGCGCCGATCCGTTCCAACAGAGCCTCCGCCATCAGTTCGCATTCGGCGGGGGCGCGGTCGGCGAGGATCAGGCGGGGCGGCGGCACCTCCTCATAAAACTGCGCCATGAAGCTCGCCAGCACCTCATCCTCGGCCACCTCGGCGGTGTGGACGGGGAAGAAGCTGCGATGGCCCCAATTCTGCCCGCCGCGGATGAAGAAGGCCTGGATGCACATCGCCCCGCCCTTCGTCGCCAGCGCGAAGATGTCGGCGTCGCCCAGCCCTTCGGCATTGATCGCCTGGCTGCCCTGGATGAAGGTCAACGCCTTCAGCCGGTCCCGCAGCACGGCCGCCTGCTCGAAGTCCAGCGAGTCCGACGCCGCCTGCATCGCCTCGCCCAGCTTGCGCTGCACGGCGGTCGACTTGCCGCCGAGGAAGTCCTGTGCGTCCCGCACCAGTTCGGCATAGCCCGCATCGTCGATCCGCCCGACGCAAGGGGCGGAACAGCGGCGGATCTGGTAGAGCAGGCAGGGCCGCGAGCGGTTGGCGAAGAAGCTGTCCGTGCAGGACCGGAGCAGGAACAGCTTCTGCAAGGCGTTGATCGTCCGCGTCACCGATCCGGCGCTGGCGAAGGGGCCATAATAGCGGCCCTTATATTTCCGCGCGCCGCGATGCTTCTGCACGCGGGGGAAGGCATGATCGTCCCGCAGCAGGATGAAGGGGAAGCTCTTGTCGTCGCGGAGCAGCACATTGTAGGGCGGGCGGAACCGCTTGATGAGTTGCGCCTCCAGCAGCAGAGCCTCCGCTTCGCTGTTGGTGGTGACGATGGTCATGGAGCGGGTCTGCGCGACCATGCGTTGCAGGCGGCGGGGGAGCCGGTCGACCTGCGTGTAATTGGCCACGCGGTTCTTCAATACCCGCGCCTTGCCGACATAGAGGACGTCCCCGCGCGCATCCTGCATCCGGTAGACGCCGGGGCGGGCGGGCAGGGTCTTGAGCGTGGTGCGGATCGCTTCCACGCCTGCCTCTATATCGGGCTGGCTGCCCTTGACGGTGAAGGTCGCCTTGTCTTCGTGAAAACGGTCGGGGGATTGGGGACGCGACATGCTGCTGAGATAGCGGGAGAGGCGCGGAGCGCAATGGCGGCGTGCGAGGTATATGGTGAAAGCGCGAATGAAGTAGCGAGGTGATCGCGTTTTTCGGGGGCTGTAGGAGAAATAGGAACAGGGTGGCATCCGCTGCCTTCGCCTGAAGGGGCGGCGATTATATATGTGGACCTGTCATGTGGTGATGGCGGGTTTGGGCCAAAGGCGGACATCCAACCTTCGTCATCCCAGCGAAAGCTGGGATCTCTCTTCTTGTGGCAGAACCAGGCATCAAAAGAGATCCCAGCTTTCGCTGGGATAACGGAAAGGAGTGTCTGAAAACCTCCAAATCGAAGCACGCCGTGCTCCTGCGAAGGCACTCGAACGAGACAAGCGGCTCGTGAGAGCCCAGATCAGATGGCGGAACTGGGCTCCTGCCTTCGCAGGAGCACGGCTGAGTCTAAGCAGACCGTCTGAAACCCACCCTTAAACGCCCTGCGGCATCGGATTTGCGGATTACGCAATTCCCAAAAGGAAAAGGGCCGGCGCGGGATGCGCCGCCCTTTTTCCTTCGTCGCGTTCTGGCGGGTCAGGCTACGGGACCGAGTTCCTTGATCGCATTGTCGACCAGCGCCTTGTCGGCCTGCGCGTCGTGGCCCTGGGCGATCAGCGTGGCGGCGGCGCTCGTCGCGGCGTTCACCGCTGTGGCGCGGATGCCCGCGATGGCGGCGCGTTCGGCGGCGCCGATCTTGTCCTCGGCCATTTTCTGACGGCGAGCGACCAATGCGGTGGCGTTGGCCTTCGCATCGTCCAATATCGTTTCCGCTTCATGCTCGGCGGACTTGCGCATGGCGTCGGCTTCACCGGCCGCGGCGGCCAGCTTCGCTTCATATTCGGCCTTCAATGCCTCGGCTTCGGCGCGCAGCTTCGAGGCTTCCTCAAGCTGGGCCTTGATCTGCGCGATGCGGTTATCGAGCGCGCCGCCGATCAGGCCGGGCACCTTCTTCACCAGCAGAAGCAGGATGAACACCGCCATCGCCAGGCTGACCCAGCCGGTCGCGTCCATATAGAGCGCCTTGGGATCGCTGTGCGGCGCGACGCCTTCATGCGCGACGGTGCCGACCGGCTCCAACCCTTCCGAATGGATCGCTTCGCCCAGATGGGGCGCTGCTTCGCTATGCTGTCCTGCTGCCTCAGCCATGGGCCAGTGCTGCCTTTACTGCGTTACGGGCCGCTTCCTCGGACGCATCCACGCCGGAAATGCGGGCCACCATGTCGCGCGCCGCTTCGACGGCAACGGTTTCAATCTGTTCCATCGCCGCGTTCGAAGCAGCCTGAATACGGGCTTCGGCAGCGCCGATGAGGCTCGCGACTTCCGCGTCGGCGGCGGCGAGTTTCCGTTCGGAATCCCTGGCGGCATCCGCCTTGGCCTTCGCCAGCACGGCCTGAGCGGCGGCGCGGCTTTCAGCGTCGCGGACGCGATAATCCGCCTCCGCTTCGTCGGCGCGGGCGAAAGCAGCCTTTGCCGCGTCCAGATCGCCGGAAATCTTCGCGTCGCGCGCGTCCGCCGTCCCCTGCACCTTGGGCACCATGCCAAGGCCGATGACGAAGAACACGAAGCCGAACGTCAGCAGCAGCCAGAAAATCTGGGATGAATAGGTTTCGGCGATTTGCGCGATTTGAGGCATTTCGAATCCGTCCGATCAGGCGCGGTCAATTCAGGGAACGGGCGGAACCGGCCATAGGCCGCCCCGCCCGCTTCCCAAGCGGTTGTCAGGCCACGAACACCAGGATCATGGCGATAACGAACGCCAGCAGACCCAAAAGTTCGGCCGCGGCGAAACCGATGAACAGGCGGCCCTGCTGACCGTCGGCAGCGCCGGGGTTGCGCAGCGCGCCTTCGAGGAACGAGGCGAAAACATTGCCCACACCGAGCGAGGCAAGGCCCGCACCGATGGCGGCCAGACCAGCACCGAGCAGCTTCGCGGCTTCTGCGTCCATGTTGTAAACTCCTTTTCTAAACCGTTTTAAGCGTTGAACAAATTTCGAAAGATCAGTGCAGGTTCTCGGCATCGTTGATGTAGACCGAGGTCAACAGCGCGAACACATAGGCCTGGATCACCGCGACCAGCACTTCCAGCGCGCTGATGCCGATCATGAGGATGAAGCTGGCCGAACCGACGGTCAGGCCATAGCCGATGCCCGCATTCGAGCTGTTGATGACGAATCCCGCCAGCACCTTCAGCAGGACGTGGCCCGCCGTCATCGCGACGAACAGTCGCAGCCCCAGGCTGAACGGGCGCACCATGAAGGACACCAGTTCGATGGGGAAGATGACCGGGATCATCGGCAGCGGCGTACCGTGCGGCACGAACAGCGAGAAGAAGTGCAGGCCATGCTTCCAGAAACCGACGATCAGCACGATCGAGAAGCTGAGGATGGCGAGCACGCCGGTCGCCGTGAAATGGCTGGTGAAGGTGAAGGGGTGCAGGCCAATGAGGCCCAGCGGCAGCAGGCCGAGCAGGTTCGCCAGCAGGATGAACATGAACAGCGAGAAGACGTAGGGAATATATTTCTTCCCGCCCTCGCCCACATTGGCGATCAGCAGGCTCTTGATGAAGCCGGTCATATATTCGACCGCCATCTGCCAGCGGCCGGGGACCAGTTCGCGCTTCATGCCCATCAGCACAAAGCCCCACAGCAGCACAGCGGCGGCCACCATATAGAGCGCGCTGTTGGTGAAGGCGATGTTGAAGCCGCCGATGGACAGGTGATCGGTCCCGAACAGCGGTTCGATCGCAAACTGGTGCATCGGATCGATTTTGCCGGATTCTGCCACTTTGACCCCTGCGTACCTTGCCTTCGGACTAAGACAAAAGCGTCCCTTACTGGTCGGGACGCTTCGTCGTCGTCAATCTGATGATGTTCCTGAACGCCACCACGATCCCGAGACCGAGGAACACGAGCAGGAGCCATGGGGACGTGCCGATCAGCCAGTCAAGGACTCCGCCGATCACCGCGCCGCCGGCAAGACCCCCGATCAGTTCCGCGAGGACCCTGTTGCCCAGCCGCGAGCCATCGTCAGGCTGCTGCTGAACCGTCCCCTGTCTGACCTTTTCGGCATGTTCGGCCCGCGCGATCCGTTCCTCCAATGAGGTGATCCGCGCGTCCTCCCCCGCCGGGTCCTGCCCAGGTGCATCCCCAGCCATCGCCTCTCCCCTTCGTTCAGATCGAACTCACAGAAAGAGGCCATGAAGCCTGCGGCTGCACCCGTCAAGGCGCGGCCCGTTTAGAAAGGCGCTTCGGGATAGTCAACCATGCATGGGAAGGTGATGCTTTTCCCTGTGCCGCGCAACGAAATGTCGCGCGGCACAGGGACAGAATCAGTTCGCCGTGGCGCAATAGGACGGCAGCGCAATCGCGCCAGCGCCCTTGGTTTGCCACGCGCCGCCGCCGATCCGATAGACCTGCCCCTGCTTCACCCGGTTGCTGAGCGTCTGGCATCCGGTGGCGGCCGCGACGTCCTGAACCGTCACCCCGCGCTTGCCCGCCAGATCGGTATAGGCCGCGCGGCGCTTGATATTGATCGATTCGACTTCGGCCCGGACATCCGCGCCGACCGAACCGGCGATGCCCAGATAACCGTCGGCCTGTTCGCCGACCGTCCCCGCCGCCATCGCCGAAGCGACCGCGCCCGACTGCGCCCGTGCGGGCATGTTCATGGCAAGGCCCGTCGCCAATGCGATCACGGCCCCCATGGCGATCATTGCAACCATGCGTGTCATTGCGGGAACAACTCCGGATTGTTCTGGATCAGATCCTGCGCGTCGCGTTGCAGCTTCACAACGACTTCCTGCTGAATCTTCACGTTGAGGTTGATCTCGATAGGCTTTTCGGGGGCCTTCACCTGAATGCAGCCCCCCAGGGCCAGGCTGGCGATGATCGCCGTCATGAGTGTCGTTCTTGTCATTTCCGCTCCCCGTCTGACATAGTTTCGCTTGCCGCAGGCTGAACCGCAACCCCTTCCCGCATCTTTCGCTGCACATCGTCGCCGATGTTGTTCTGAATGAGGGCGTTGGGATTGACGAGCGACTGGGCCGTGCCCATCAAGCCCCGGAAAGGTGCGGCGATCCGCACGTTGAAGATGAACGGCAGGCCGATGAAGCTGCGCGCGATGCCCTCCGGCGCGTCGCCCAGCTTGCCACGATTGACGCCGTTGAAGACCACGTTCGTCACCATCTCGCCGTCCAGCGCGCCGTCCAGCAATATGGTGAGGCATTTATATTGCAGGTCCTTGAGCGCGTCGAAGGCCATCTTGCCCATGGTGCCGATCTGCTCGTTCGACACCGGGCCGACATAGGAGAGAACGCCGGACTGGCGCGCGGGATCGCAGGGGATGCTGGGCAGGACGCCTTCGGGCATCATCAGGGGGGGCATGCCCTGCTGCCTTGCCACCAATACGCCGCCCGATACCCGTCCGCCGCTGGCGTTGAAGATGAGCGGCATGATGCCGTCGAACGTCCCGGTGGCCGACACATTGTTCAGCTCCATCGCCTGAATGAAGGCGCCCGCGTCCAGCCCCAGGACGCGGAAGGTCATGTAGCGGTCGACATCCGCGCTGAAATCCATGGTGGTGGGCAGCAGGACAAGCTGCCCGCCCGCGAAGGGCCATCCGCCGCCTTCGATATGGACATGCTGATTGGGTTCGAGGCGGTAACGGACCACGCCGTCGCGCACCTCAACGCCGGGATTGACGGATTTGATGCGCGCTTCCTGTCCCGGCGCGCTCACCAGTCCCAGGAGGTCGGTGAAGCGCAGTTCGCCGGACAGGCCCTGCACGGGGCCGAAAGCCGCCGCCAGATCGGCATTGTCCGTGCGGAACAGGCCGTCGCTGGTCACGGTCGAATCGCTCCAGCGGATATGACCTTCGCCGGTGACGGTGGCCGACACGTTCGCGACGACGCCTAGCGCCAGTTCGGTCAGATCGTCGGGCTGCAAGCCGGGATCGAACACGAGGCCGGGCACGGAGAGGAGCGCGTTGCCCTTCGCGCTGTTAAGGTCATGGACGATGTCCGCCCGCGCCACCAGAGCGCCGTTGCGCGGGGCCCGGAGGTTGCCTGTGGCGGTGATGCGCCCGCCCTTCACGGTGAGGGCGAAGTCCGGCACGTTCAGCGGATTGAAGCGCGGCTTCTGCTCCGCATCGCGCACGGAGAGGGCCGCCTTGAACGTCAGGACGCCATCCGCGAAACGCCAGTCGCCCCGGCCGTTTTCGACGATGAGCGGAACGGCGCCGATCCGGCCCCCGGCATCCTCGACCTTGCCGGCGAAGCCCTGTCCGGATAGGCGGCCGTCCAGCTTCGCCGCGGCCAGCCGCACCGGCGCGTCCTGCGGTCCCACGGTGAAGGCGGCATTGGCGAGCTGGAAGCCGGTCTGGCCGAGCACGAACCGCGCCTCATCCGCCTTCAGATGCATGGGGCTGTTGCCGCTGCGGCCGTCGAGGGCGACATTGCGGACGGACACGCCGCCGCGCAGACCGCCCGCGCCCATGGCCAGCATCGGCCCGCCCGCCAGAGGGCAAAGCGTCTGCCGCGTCCGGCCCAGCACGAAGCCGCCATAGCGCGCCTCCGTCAGCGATATGGGGACGCAATGGGGGTTGATGGAGAGCGCCCCGTTGGACGCCAGAACGCCTTCGACCGGCGCGGTGAGGCCCTTTATCCCGCCATCGGGCAAAGGACCGTCCATTCGCATGACGGTGGAAAAGCGGGTCTGTCCTTCCGGTCCGGCCGAGAATCGCACCGGTTCCAGCGACAGGGAAGCGCCCGCCGCCTGATAGGGATCGACGAACCATTGCCCGCCAAAGCCGCCGCCGGGCCGCTTGGCGAGCCGCAATGCCGATCGCGGCAGGCCGCCGCCGTCGGTCGTCACCGCGCCGTCGAGCGCCCAATCCACGCCCGCGCCCTTGCGGCCCGGCCAGCTCAGGGTGAAGCGGCCGTCCTGCGACAAGTCGGCGCGCGCGCCGCTGCGGGCGGAGAAATGCGTGTCGTTGAGGACGATGCTGCCCGCGCTTTCCCGCTGGACGAGGGCGAGGCGCGCGTGGAGGAGATTGTCCTCTCCTGCGCGCTGCAAGGCGTCGGCCAGACGGGCGGCGAGAGGGCCGACCGGCGAACCGGCGGTCGATTCGCGCAGGGCCGCCAAAGGATCGCGGCCTGACGCGCGGATGTGACGGGCGGAAATCTCGCCCTGGAAATTCGCGCCGTTGCCCCCGGCGTTCCATGTGCCGTTGAGCACCGTCTGCTCGGCCATGGCGGCCCCGGCCGAAAAGGCATTCGCGGCGATGCGCGCCTGTCCACCGGTGGCCTTGGCCGTGCCGTCGAAGCTGACCCGCGCCGAGGGCGACGCCAGCACGATCCCGTTGGACTTGAGCGCCTCTCCGCCAAGCTGCGCCGTTCCGGTCCAGCGATCCAGCGCCTTGCCGAGCGTGAGGTCGATATTGGCGACCGGGCGCGCCATCGCCGTGGCCGCGCCCCGGCAGGCGAGCGCCTTGCCCCGCAGCGGTCCGGAAAGACGGGGTTGCCCCGCATTCGTGCGGATGTCGAGCCATGCCGATCCGTCCGCCAGGCCGCAATCGGCCACCTTCGCGCGGGGCATGACAGCGGCGAGCTTGCCGCGAAAGCCGGACTGGAGATTGCCCGTCCCGTCGATCCGCATCCCCACGGCCCCGGCATCGGTATCGAGGCGGACCCGCGCATCGTTCAGCCCCAGGACAAGGTCCGGCAGGCTGAACGGTTCGGTGGACGTCGGATCGCGGAACTTGTCGAGTTCGCCCAGATCGAGGACGCCCCGATGCAGCGAGGCGCGCATCCTGACCCCGCCCGCGCGTACCGCCGCTACCTCCGGCGTCACGCCCGCAAAGGCGATGTCGACCTCCATCCATCGGGCCGTGAAGTCGGGGTTGGCCGGATCGCCCAGCACGATATTCTCAATCCGCTGCGTCCGAAGGCCGATATGCGCCAGATCGTAACGCGCCTCGACCCCGCGCCGGTTCAGTTCGCGGCTGATGAAATTCTCGGCGATGGGCGCGCGTTGCGTCCACAGGGCGACCAGCACCAGCGCGAGCGATCCCGTGCCCACGCCCAGCCAGCGCAACCAGTTCCGGCGAACCTTCATGTCGCCGCCTTCATCTTCCATCCGTCTGGTCAACCCCGGCTCTCGAACAGCATTTGCCATCTGTAACGCCTGCATAACGTCCCAGACAGACTAAATATCCTTGCCCGGAAAATCCGCAGCGCATAGGCGTCGGATGAGCAATGGGGGCTTTGAAAATTGGCGGAAGCGGCAAGCAGGGCCAGCCATGACGGCGCGGGACATCGCGCCCGGCTGCGCCGGAAACTGGCGGAGAGCGGCGGCGACGCGCTGCATGACCATGAACTGATCGAATATCTGCTGGCCCTCGCCATCCCGCGCCGCGACACCAAGCCGCTGGCGAAGGCGCTGCTGCGGGAGTTCGGCGGGATCGGCGGGCTGATGACGGCCGACTGGCAGGCCATCGCCCGCGTCCCCGGCATGGGCGACACCAGCATCGCCGCCATCAAGATCGTCCACGCGACGCTGCTGCGGATGCTGCGGAACGAGGTGGCGGAAAGGCCGGTTCTGGCGAGCTGGCAGGCGCTGCTCGACTATCTGCGCGCGGACATGGCTTATCTTGGAGTGGAGCGGGTGCGGGTGCTGCACCTCAACAGCCGCAACATGCTGATCCGCGACGAGCATATGGGCGACGGCTCCATCGATCAGGCCGCCATCTATACGCGCGAGGTGATCCGCCGGGCCATCGACCTGGGATCGGCCGCGCTGATATTGGTCCATAACCATCCCAGCGGGTCGCCCGAGCCCAGCCGACAGGACATAGACGTCACGCGGCAGATCGTCGAAGCGGGCAAGCGGCTCAATATCTCCGTCCACGACCACATCATCATCGGATCGCATGGTCATAGCAGCATGCGGGCCAAGGGGTTGTTGTAGGGCGGTTACGGTTTGCGAGGATGCGATGTTGGGTGACTGGTTTACACATCGCCTATCCTTCTCCCCTTGAGGGAGAAGGATACGAAGCCTTGCGGAGCGAAGCGAGGCTAGGCGAAGTTGGATGAGGGGTGGAGGCGAAGTGGCGCGCCAATGTGACGCCGCATCCCCCTCACCCAGCTACGACTAAGGCAGCAAGCTGCCCAAGTCTCCGCAACCCTCTCCCCTATGGGGCGAGGGATAAACTCTGTTCGCTCCTTATCCTTACCCGCCTGCCCCGTCGGTTTTGCAAGCTATGCATTCCCCTTGAC
>JASGDV010000137.1:0-20351 GCA_049841255.1 Sphingobium sp. | reverse complement strand
CTCCCGCAAAGACAGGAGCGCGCCATTCTGACCGCCGCCTATTGCGCGGTCCAGCCGCCGTCGATGCTCATATTCGCGCCGGTGATGTTGGCGGCGGCATCGCTGCACAGGAACAGCGCCATGGCGGCCACCTGATCCACCGTCACGAACTGCTTGGTCGGCTGCCCCGCGAGCAGCACGTCGTTCATCACCTGCTCGCGCGTCATGTTCCGCGCCTTCATCGTGTCGGGAATCTGGTTTTCGACCAGCGGCGTCCAGACATAGCCGGGCGAAATGCAGTTGGCGGTGATGCCGAAGGTCGCCGTTTCCAGCGCCACCGTCTTGGTGAAGCCCGCCAGCCCGTGCTTGGCCGTCACATAGGCGCTCTTGAAAGGAGAGGCTGTCAGCGAATGGGCGCTGGCCGTCTGGATGATGCGCCCCCATTTCTTCGCCTTCATATAAGGCAAGGCAAGCCGCGTCGTGTGGAAGGCGCTGTTGAGATTGAGCGCGATGATAAGGTCCCATTTGTCGAGCGGAAATTCCTCGACCGGGGCCACATGCTGCATCCCGGCATTGTTGATGAGGATGTCGACGCCGCCAAAGGCATCCGCCGCTTCCTTCATCATCGCCTCGATCTGATCCACCTTGGTCAGGTCATGCCCGGAATATATCGCCTTCGCGCCCGACAGCGCCTCCAGGCCCTGCCGCTCCTTCTCGATCGCGTCCGCGTCGCCGAAGCCGTTGATGACGACATTCGCGCCCTCGCCCGCCAGCCCCTTGGCATAGGCAAGCCCGATGCCCGAAGTGGAACCGGTGATCAGGGCGGTCTTGCCGGAAAGGGATTTGCTCATGCCTTTTTCTCCTTGAGATGATCGGGGGCGTCGAGGTCGAAGGTCGCGCTCTTGCCGTCCAATATGTTGCGGGCGATCAGGTCGCCCTTGTGCATCACTTCCTCCACCGCCTCGCGCCCCTGGCTCCAGTGATCGAGCAGGGTGGAGCGGGAAAATTCGAAATCCTTGGCTCCGCTTTCCCAGTTGCGGCTGCGATAGATCAGGTGGACGATGTTGACCGACCCGCAATCCATCATGCTGCGAAGCCGCTGGGCGTCGGGATCGTCCCGTAATTCGGGCGGCAGCTTGTCGAGCAGCGCGCGGATCGCGCCATGTTCCCGGCGCAGGCGCAGATATTGATCCGTCACCTGCCGGGTGCGGCTGGAATATTGGATGTCCTTGGTGCGGGAATAGACGTCCGTCATCTGGCGCGGCATCGGCCCTTCGGCGGGGAACAGGTCGACCTGAAACACCAGCATGTCGTCGGTCTGGTGATCCAGCACATGGGCGAGCGGCGTGTTGGACACGATGCCCCCGTCCCAATACCAGCGCCCGTCGATCTCGATGGGCGGCAGGCCGGGCGGCAGAGCGCCCGACGCCATGATGTGCCGTGCGTCGATGCGGGTCGAATTGCCGCCGGGGCCTCGCGTGTCCCAATAAGCGAAATTGCCGCTTTCCACGTCCACCGCGCCGACCGACAGGCGCACCGGCCCGTCGTTCAGCAAGTCCCAGTCGACACAGGCGTCCAGCATGTCCTTGAGCGGCGCGCTGTCGTAAAAGCTGATCGCCCCCGCCGTTCCTTCGGGCATCAACGGCGCGGGCCACAGGCGCGGGCGGAACATGCCCGGCACGCCGAAGGCCGCGACCGTGCCCGCCGCCATCAGATGCGCGAACTCCCGGATATGGTCGATTTCCGGCAGGATGACATTGGGCATCCCTCCCGACACAGTGCGCCAGAATTTCTTGAGGCGGCTCATGCGGCGGTGCGGCGGATTGCCCGCGATGATCGCGGCGTTGACCGCGCCGATGGAGATGCCCGCGACCCATGTCACGTCGATCCCCAGCTCGTCGAGCCGCTCATAGACGCCGCCCTGAAAGGAGCCGAGCGCCCCGCCGCCCTGCAAAAGGAGCGCGACCTGTCGGGGAAGCGGCAAAGGCGCGGTGCGCCGCCGGGGACGCGAGGGCGCGGATTCTGGTTCGATGTCGGCCATGTCGCAGTGCAATATAGTCTTTGCGGGCGGCATTCCAACTTAATCTCCGGTAAGAATCGGATGAACATTCAATAGCCCACCGTTGATGACGGTTCCCACCTCCGCCCAAATCGCGTAGGCAGGGGCCAGCACAGGAAACGAGGACGCGATGCGGCTGGACGACGAACGGGAAAGCTCCAATTTCGAGGTGCAGGACGGCCGGTCCGGCGGTTTCGGGGGCCTTGGCGGCGGTGGGCTGGGCGGCGGCCTTGGCATGTTGCTGCCCCTGATCGGCAGCCGCTTCGGATGTGGCGGCATCGTCGTGGTGCTCATCATCCTGGCGGTGATGGGCGTCAATCCGCTCAATCTGCTTGGCGGCGGCGGTGGCGGTGGCGGCATCGCGACCCAGCGACAAGGCGCGCCCGCCAATCGCGACCCTGCTAAGCTGACCGACATCCAGCATTGGTCATTGAAGGTGTTGGGCTCGACCGAGCGCGTCTGGGGACAGGTCTTCCAGGAAGCCGGGCAAACCTACAAGCCCACCGTCCTATCCTTCTATAGCCAGAGCGGCACATCAGGCTGCGGCGCGGCGCAAAGCGCGATGGGACCATTCTACTGCCCCAACGACCAGAAGGTCTATCTGGACACCGATTTCTTCACCGAATTGCAGCAGCGTTTCGGCGCGCCGGGCGATTTCGCGCAAGCCTATGTCATCGCGCATGAGGTCGGCCACCATGTCCAGGATCTGGAAGGCACGCTAGGTCAGGTGAACCAGCGCCAGCGCGCCGTCAGCGAGGCGGAGGGCAATGCGCTACAGGTCCGCGTCGAATTGCAGGCGGATTGCTATGCGGGCGTGTGGGCCAAGCGCACCGGTCTCATGGAAGCGGGCGATCTGGAGGAAGGCATGAAGGCCGCCCAGTCCATCGGCGACGACACGCTGCAAAAGGCGGCGGGACGGCGGCCGGTGCCGGAAAGCTTCACCCATGGCAGCAGCGAACAGCGGATGGAATGGCTGCGGCGCGGCCTCGACAGCGGCGATCCGGCCCAATGCGACACCTTCGGCCGGGGAAGTTGAGCGGGCACCTGGCCAGCGCCTAACCGGCGTTTCCGGGTTCCGCGCCTTCGCCCATGCTTTCGATGGATGAGGCTGGCGCTTGCGGCAAGCCGTTGCCGGGGCTGAGGCTTGGCGCCCCGGCCCCCGGCATGGGCTGGCCGAAAGCGGACGTTTCGCCCGGCATGGGCGGCGGCGGAGCGACAGCTTCCTGCGAAGGGGCGATCGCTTCCTCGGAGCGTGAAATGGATGGAGCGAACTGCTGGCCCACCGGCGGCGCGGTCACGGGCGCCACCTCGCTCCCCGGGCTCCCCGGCGCGCGAACCGGCGTGAGGCGATCCGCCATCAACCCGACCAGAAACGCCAACACCAGCGTGGCGGCTGCAAACACCTTATATATCATGCGACCATCTTTCCCGCGAAAGCTGCGGCGCAGGATGCTAGTCAAAAATGGTAAACAAAGCGCTGCGATGCAGCGTGAGGGCCTTCGATAAAGGAAGAGCCTGTCTCTCAAAAGCGGCGCGGCGATGGCCAGTTTTGATCAGGAACGGACCTTTATTCATCCGTTCGGGCTGAGCTTGTCGAAGCCCCTTCCTTTTGGCGTTGTGTTGAAGCCCTTCGACAAGCTCAGGGCGAACGGAGTTGAAAAGAGGACCGTCTCCAATCCACCCAAAACCGACAATCTCAAATCTCGTCGATCATCTCGGCCAGCACGGCGAGGCAGTCCTTGCCCAGTTGCATCGATCGGGCGGGCGACCAGCCATAGTCGGCGTCGGGCAGGTCGTCATTGTCCTTGAACGGCATTTCCAGCGTCATCGCCACCGCGCCGAAACGCTCGGCAAGCTGGTTGGTGGACATGGAGAGGTTCGCTTTCCCCGCTCCCGCCACGGGATAGCCCAGCCGCGTCTGGAAATCCGGTGTCCGCGCCGCCAGCGTGTCGCGATAGCGGCGATAGAGGCGGCTCTGCCGGTCCGTGATCGACGGTATCCCTTCAAAGCCCGCGATGAAAACGGCCGGGATGGCTTCATCGCCATGCACGTCCATGGCGAAATCGACGCCCGTTTCGTCCATCGCCGCGCGGACGAGGAAGACTTCGGGGCTGCGCTCCATCGTCGGCTCATGCCATTCCCGGTTGAGGTTCACGCCCGCGGCATTGGTGCGCAGATGACCCCGGCGGCTGCCATCCGGATTCATGTTGGGCACGATGTGGAAGGTCGCCTTGCTCCGCAGCAGGCGGGCGACCGCATCCTCCTCATCGGTCAGGCGCTCCAACGCGCCTTCCATCCACCATTCCGCCATGCTCTCGCCGGGGTGCTGGCGGGCATAGAGCCAGACCTTCTTCGACCCCTCCCCCAGCGTCAACAGGTCGAGCGGCTGGCCATCGAGCGTCAATCCCAGTTCGCGATGCTCCACGCCGGGCTGGCAGGCGGCCCAGGCGATCAGGTCATGGTGACGCTCCATCGAATAGGGCGCGAAATAAGCGAGCCAGACGGCATTGACGTCCGGCGACAGGCGAATGGTCAGCGTGCCATCCCTATAATGCGTGTCGGCGAGCAGCCAGTTCTCGCGATCCTCACTATAACGCGCTTTGTAGCCGGGCCAGCCGTCGGGATAGGCCGACCGGGCGCAGTTGACGATGGCCAGTTCCACATCCCGCCCCGCGACGCCCGCCACGCGGAAATGGAACCATTGATAGAAATCGCTCTGATGATCGTGGACAATCTCCAGCTCTGCGCGAACGCCTGCCGGAGTGTCGTCGATGGAAAGAACGCGAATATTGCCGCTGTCGAAAGCGCTGGAAATCGAGATGGTCATTTGACCGTTATAGTGCGCCCCGACTCGCCCGGATAGCCCCGGATGAGCGCCGTCGCGAGCTTTCCGGCGGCAAGGCCGGGCTGGGATGCGGGCGTCCCCTCGCGCGCTTCGGTGATGGCGCGGCCTTCCCATATGGTGGTCGAATCGGAGCGGCGGCGGATCTGGACCTGCAATTCGGTGGACACGATGTCCTTGGGCTTGCCCGACAGGTTGATGCCGATGCCCACGCCCATGCCGGAAAAGCCGCCGCTGCCCACGCCGCCGCCTACGCCCACGCTGACGGGATTGCCGCTGCGGTCATAGCCGATCGGGCGGAACCCCCGGCGGAAAGCGACCAGCGCCACATAGTCGCTCCTTGCGCCCTCCGCCGCCGGAGTGAAGCCCACCGACTGCAATTCCTGAAGCACGGCGTTGGAATAGGTGCGATATTCCAGGCTGACGTCCGGGTTGCCGGGCATCTCCTCCACCGCGACGGTGCCGCTGCGCACCGGATCGCCGACATGGAATCGCGTCACCTCCACCGGCGGCACCGCCGTCGCGCAGGCGGCGAGCGAAAGGGCGAGACAGCAGGGAAGGACGATCTTCTTCAACATGAATGCACTCCCGACGATATGATGCCCTGACACGTTGCCGCGCGGCGGATTCCTTCCTAACGCATCAGCCACGGCTTTGCTGCATGCAGGATGAACGGCGGGAAAAGAACGGCCTGCGCCCTTGACTTTCCCCCGTCCCGCCCATAGGGGCTGCCCTTCGATTTTTCGATCATAAAGATTCATCAAAGGCTGACTTCCATGAAGATCCGCAATTCGCTCAAGTCGCTCAAGGGCCGTCATCGGGACAACCGCGTGATCCGCCGTCGCGGCCGCACCTACGTCATCAACAAGACCAACCGCCGCTTCAAGGCCCGTCAGGGCTGAACAAGCCGTGGCGGAGGTCGCCGCCGTCATCTTCGACGTCGGCAATGTCCTCTATCACTGGAACCCCAGGGTTCTCTACGAGCGCCTGATCCCCGACGATCAGGCGCTCGATGCGTTTCTGCGCGATGTCGTGACGGCGGACTGGCATTTCCAGCATGATGCGGGCCGTCCCTTCGCCGAAACCAGCGCGGAACTGATCGCGCGGCATCCGGAGCATGAGGCGCTGATCCGTCTGTGGGGCGAACGCTTCATCGACAGCGTGACGCCCGTGGTGGAGGGCATGGCGGAGGTCGTCGCGGATTTGCAGGAAGCGGGCGTGCCGCTCTTCGCCCTCACCAATTTCAGCGCGGAGTTCTGGGAGCCTTTCCATGCGCGGGAAGCAGCCTTCTTCGCCCCCTTCCGCGACATCCTGGTTTCGGGGGCGGAAAGGCTGATGAAGCCGGATGCCGCGATCTTCCGCCTGGCGTTGGAGCGATTCGGTGTGAAGGCCGGCGAAGCCCTCTTCATCGACGACCGTCAGGAGAATGTGGCGGGCGCGCGGGCCCTGGGAATGCGCGGCCATCTGTTCCGCGATGCGAAACGCTGCGGGAAGAATTGGCCGCGCTGGGATTGCTCGCCCCTATTCCCGCCCCCTGAGCTCGTCCCCGCGAATGGCGGCGACATGCAGTACGTTGGTCGACCCCGGCGTACCGAAGGGAACGCCCGCCAGCACGACGATCTTGCCGCCCTTCTCCACCATGGCGTGACGCAGCGCCATGCGGCGCGCCTTGCCGACCATCTCTTCGAAATTGCCGACATCCCTGGTCCGCACGGCATGGACGCCCCAGGTAAGGCCCAGCTTCCGCGCCGTGTCGAGGCGCGGGGTCAGCGCCAGTATCGATACAAGCGGCCGCTCGCGGGCCACGCGGCGCACCGTGCTGCCCGATGTGGTGTAGCAGGTGATCGCGCTGGCGCCGACCACCGAAACGATGCCGCCAGCGCCTTCCGCCAGCGCATCGGCGGTGGTGCCGTCAGGCCGCGTCTCGGTGAAGTGCAGGCGCGCGAAATAGCCCGGATCGCGCTCGACGCTGTGGGCGATGCTGTCCATCATCGCGACCGCTTCCTGCGGCCAGTCGCCCGCCGCCGTCTCCGCCGACAGCATGATCGCATCCGCGCCGTCATAGACCGCCGTCGCCACGTCCGACACTTCGGCGCGGGTGGGCGTCGGCGCTTTTATCATCGATTCGAGCATCTGGGTCGCGACCACGACCGGGCGGCCCATGCGGCGGGCAGTGGCGACGATCTGCTTTTGCAGCGGCGGCACGGCCTGCGGCGGCAGTTCCACGCCCAGATCGCCGCGCGCCACCATGACGCCGTCGGCCAGTTCCAATATTTCCTCAAGACGCTGCACGGCGGCAGGCTTTTCGATCTTTGCCATCAGCGCGCCATGGCCGCCCATCAGGCGGCGCGCTTCGGCCAGATCCTCCGGCCGTTGCACGAAGCTCAAGGCGATCCAGTCCAGCCCCTGCTCGATCGCGAAGCTGAGGTCGCGGCGGTCCTTGTCGGTGAGTGCGGGGACTGGCACGACCACGTCCGGCACATTGACGCCCTTGCGGTTGGACAGCGCGCCGCCCACCTCCACGATCGTTTCGATACGGTCTTCCGTGACCGACTTGACGCGCAGCACCAGCTTGCCGTCGTCCAGCAGCAGCCGCGTCTCGGGCACCAGCGCGGCATGGATTTCCGGGTGCGGCAGGTTCACGCGTTTGGCGTCACCCGGCTTTTCGTCGCGGTCGAGGATGAAGCGCGCGCCGGTTTTCAGGACCGCCAACCCCCGCGCGAAGGTGCCTACGCGCAGCTTGGGGCCCTGAAGGTCGCCCAGAATCGTGGTGGGCCGCCCGAATTCCTTTTCCAGCGCGCGGATCGCGACGATGCGCGCGGCATGATCCTCATGCGCGCCATGGCTCATATTGATGCGGAAAGCGTCGGCCCCGGCGACGAAGAGCGCGCGGATCATCTCCGGCGTGTCGCTCGCGGGGCCGAGGGTGGCGAGAATCCGGACCTTTCGCGAGCGGGGCGGCAATCGTGTCATCATATTCTCCTCAGCACGGGATCGCCTCTGGCTTGTCCGGGCGCGGTTATCGATTATCCATGCTGCACGACAGGATTGTGTAGATCAGCGAAAGGCTTCGCCATGGACGACACCATACTCAACGATGCCGTGGCCGCAACCGCCTTCCGGCGGCTGGTGTCGCATCTCCGGCATCGCACCGACGTTCAGAATATCGACCTGATGGGAGCGGCCGGTTTCTGCCGCAACTGCCTGGCCGACTGGATCGCCGAGGCGGACGGCCATCTGACCCGCGATCAGGCGCGGGAGATCATCCACGGCATGCCCTTTGCCGAGTGGAAGGACCGCTATCAGACCGAAGCGACGCCGGAGCAGATGGAAAGGATGAAGGAGAGTGTGGCGAAGAACGCCGACAGCCATTAGGAGCGGGCGTCAACCGATTCACACTCACACGGAGATTCCCATGAGCGATGGCAATGTCGCCGCCGAACAGCTACGCCTCTTCATCGAACGCATCGAGCGCCTGGAAGAGGAAAAGAAGGGCATCGGCGACGATATCAAGGACGTCTATCTGGAGGCCAAGGCCAATGGTTATGACGTGAAGACGATGCGCGCGATCGTCCGCCTCCGCAAGATGGAGCGCAACGCCCGCATGGAAGCCGAAGCGCTGCTGGAAACCTACAAGAACGCTTTGGGAATCGAATAACGCCCCGCAGAACAGGGAGAGCACCCCATGACCGGGATCATCGTCAGCACCACCAGCCGTCTGGAGGGCAGGCCCGCGAAGGAATATCTCGGCATCGTCACCGGCGAGGTGATCGTGGGTGCGAACCTGTTCCGCGACCTGTTCGCCAGCGTCCGCGACATCGTCGGCGGGCGGTCGGGCGCCTATGAGGACGTGCTCCAGCGGGCCCGCGAGCAGGCCATCGGCGAGATGAGGCAGCGCGCGGCGGCGCTGGGCGCAAACGCCGTGGTCGGCGTCGACCTCGATTATGAGGTGCTGGGGTCCAACGGGTCGATGCTGATGGTGTCGGCTTCGGGCACGGCGATACTCGTCTGAGTTGCGCGAAAGGCGCGCTGCCGCTAGAGAGCGCGCCTCGACAGCACAACAGTTTCAGGAGCGGGCTGTGGCCGGCCATTCCAAATTCAAGAACATCATGCATCGCAAGGGCGCGCAGGACAAAAAGCGTTCGTCGATGTTTTCCAAGCTCAGCCGCGAAATCACCGTCGCGGCCAAGATGGGCATGCCCGATCCGGACATGAACCCGCGCCTGCGCCTCGCCGTCAATGCGGCGAGGGCGCAATCCATGCCCAAGGACAATATCCAGCGCGCCATCGACAAGGCGTCGGGCGGCGACATGGAGAATTACGAGGAAGTCCGCTATGAGGGCTACGGCCCCGGCGGCGTGGCGATCATCGTCGAGGCGCTGACGGACAACCGCAACCGCACCGCCACCAATGTCCGCACGGCCTTTTCCAAGAATGGCGGTAATCTGGGCGCTTCGGGCGCGGTCAGCCACGGTTTCGACCGCATGGGCCTCATCACCTATCCGGCGAGCGCGGGCGATGCCGACGCGATCTTCGAAGCCGCGCTGGAAGCGGGCGCGGAGGACGTGTCGTCCAACGAGGACGAGCATGAGATCTGGACCGCGATGGACGCGCTGCACGAAGTCGCCAAGGCGCTGGAAGCCTCGCTCGGCCCGGCGGAGAGCGCCAAGCTGGCGTGGAAGCCGCAGACCACGGTGGAGGTGGACGAAAGCAGCGCCGCGACCTTGCTCAAGCTGGTCGATACGCTGGAAGACGATGACGACGTGCAGACCGTCTGGGGCAATTACGAAGTGTCCGACGCGGTGATGGAGAAGCTGGGTTAAGATGCCCCGCTCCGTTCGCGTCGTGTCCGGTTGGGACAGGGTTGCGCAACCGCTTCCCGACTGCGCTCGAAGCGAACGGATTTAGGAAAGATGATCCTGCTCGGCCTTGATCCCGGCCTCGGCACGACAGGCTGGGGCCTGATTTCGGCCGATGGAAATCGCCTCGTCCATGTCGCGAACGGGCAGATCAAGACGGACGTGGAACTGCCGCTGCCGACGCGGCTGATGGCGCTCGACATGGCGCTGACCGACCTGATCCTGGAACACCGGCCCGATGGCGCGGCGGTCGAAGAGGTGTTCGTCAACGTCAATCCGCAATCGACGCTCAAACTGGGGCAGGCGCGCGGCGTCATCCTGCTGGCGGCGGCGCGATCCGGCATGGTCGTGGGCGAATATGCGGCGCGGCTCGTGAAGAAATCCGTCGTCGGCGTAGGCAACGCCTCCAAGGATCAGGTGCATGCCATGGTCGCGCGGCTGCTGCCCGGCGCGAAGATCGCGGGGCCGGATGCCGCCGACGCTCTGGCCGTGGCGATCACCCATGCCCATCACCTCGCCAGCGCGCGGCGCATACCGGCGAAATAGGGAAGGCGTTCAGCCCTCCCCCACCGCCCGCCAGTCGAAGGTCAGTGGCGCCTCGCGAAAGGCGAAGCGGTCAAGATGATCGGCCACCACCTGCTTGAAGCGTTCGACATCCGCCTCTCCATGGGGTTCGATCTCGACCGTCAGCGCGTCTGGCCCGGCGGCCATGCGGATCGCTCCCATGGGGAAGGCGATCCGGCCCCGTTCCGCATCGAAGTCCGTGTCGAACTTATGGCTCCAATGCTTGCAGAGCTGTTGCAGGTAGCGGCTGGCGTGGCCAGTCGGAACATGGGCCGTGAGCGTCATCGTCAGAGCCTTTCGATCTTGTGGGCAGCCTCATCGATCAAAGCGGCCACGTCGAGCATGGTCTGCGCCTCCACTCCCTCCTTCTGAAGACGGCCGCGAACCGCCATGGCGAGATTCTGCATGGCCCGGCGAATGGGGGCGCCGTCGCTGCGCTCGGCCTTCTTCGCCATATGCGCCAGCCGATCCATGACGGCCTGCGCTTCATCCTGACGATCGGACAGATGGGCGGCGCCCGCTTCGGTGATGGCGAAGAGTTTGCGGCTGCTTTCGCCGGGCTGCTCGGCAATCAGGCCCATGTCGGCCAGCAGAGTCAGCGTCGGATAGACGACGCCCGGACTGGGCGCATAAATCTCGCCCGACAGGCTCTCGATCTCGCGGATGAGGTCATAGCCATGGCGCGGGGAGTCGGCGATCAGGCGCAACAGGATGAGTTGCAGCATGTCGTTGGTGAAAAGCCGCCTGCGCCCTCCGCCACGACCGCCCCGGCCATCTCCGCCGAAAGGATCGTCGTCAAAAGCGCGGCCACGGCCACCCCCGCCGAAAGCCCGGCCGAAGCCACCGGGTCCGGCAAACCGGCCATGGCCATGATGGAAAGAGCGGCCTCCATGACCGCGATGAGAATTGTGGAAATGCATCTTAGCCTCTTTGCTATTTCTTGATGCATCTAGATATATCTTAAAAATCCTGATTCGCAAGAGTTAAGATATATCTTTTTTGATTTATGAAGTTGCGAGCCCAACGCGAAGGGCTGTTTTGGATGGATTGCCGACACGGCCTCCGTTCGCCCTGAGCGAAGTCGAGGCCTGTCCTGAGCGCCTGTCCTGGCAGACAGCCGAAGGGGGCGCAGCCGACCCTGAGGGAGGCCACTACGTTTCGTTCAGTGGAAGGCTGAAACTTCGCTCAGTCCGAACGGATGAATGCGCGTCCGCAATTGGTGGAAACAGCCGATCAACGAAAACAGGCGGCGCTCCGAGAGGAGCGCCGCCTGTTCGATTTCGCAACCGTGGCGAGGAGATCAATCCTCGGTGCGGATGTCGCGGCGCTCGGCGATGCGGGCGCGCTTGCCGGTGCGGCCGCGCAGATAATAGAGCTTCGCGCGGCGCACGACGCCCTTGCGGACCACGGTGATCGAATCGATGTTGGGCGAATAGAGCGGGAACACGCGCTCCACGCCTTCGCCGAACGAAATCTTGCGAACGGTGAAGTTGGAACCCATGCCCTTGTTGGAGCGGGCGATGCACACGCCTTCATAATTCTGGACGCGGCTACGGTCGCCTTCGACGACCTTCACGCCGACGCGCAGCGTGTCGCCCGGACGGAATTCCGGAATATCCCTGGCGAGGGCCGCGATGTTCTCGGCCTCGATCTGCTGGATCAAGTTCATGACACTCAAGTCCTACTTTTCGCGTTGCGCGCCAGAGGGCGACTGGTCCCGAACGCCGATATGGCGTTCCCAAAGGTCCGGCCGCCTTAGCCGTGTGTCATCCTCCGCCCTTTGTTTCCGCCAGGCGGCGATCTTCGCATGATCCCCCGATCGCAACACTTCAGGGATCGCGCGCCCTTCCCACTCAGTGGGCCGGGTATAGTGCGGATATTCGAGGAGGCCTCTTTCGAAGCTCTCCTCGTCTCCGCTCGAAGCCGCGCCCATTACACCGGGAAGCAGCCGGACGCAAGCGTCGAGCAGCATCAGCGCGCCCATCTCTCCGCCCGACAATATGATGTCGCCCATGGAAAGCTGTTCGACCGGGCGGGTTTCGAAAATCCGCTCGTCAAATCCCTCGAAACGGCCGCAGAGGATGGTGGCTCCCGGCCCCGCTGCCAGCGCGCGCACGCGGCCCTGCGTCACCGGCGCGCCGCGCGGCGTCATGGCGATGACGGGGAGGTCGGGGCGCTTCTCCAGCGCATGATCCACGGCCTTGGCGAGGATGTCGACGCGCAATACCATGCCCGCGCCGCCGCCTGCCGGCGTGTCGTCCACGGTGCGGTGCCTGTCGGTCGCGAAGTCGCGGATGTGGATCGGATCGCAGGCCCATTTGCCTTCCGCCAGCGCCCTCCCCGCGAGCGAATGGCCGAGCGGCCCCGGAAACATCTCCGGATAGAGGGTGAGGATCTGGGCGGTGAAGCTCATCGCCTCCGCGCCCTCATGCAGCAGCGCAGCCCTATGCCCGCAAGACAGGCGACTCCGCCCACGCCCAGCGCCAGCCAGCCGATGGCCCGCGCCAGATCGTCGAAGCCTTGTGGCGGGCGGATGACGGTCGGCAGGAGGAAGAAAGCCGGAGCAATGCTCACAACTGCCAGCAAGGCCAGCAGGCGGAGTGCCCAGTGCCAGTGCAGTCCCCAGAGTGCCCAGCCCATACCGACCAGCGCCAGCGGATAGAGGATGACCCAGAATATTTGCATGGCGGCAGGCTCAGGCCGCGAAGGCCGCTTCGATCACGGCGCGGTCATCGGACAGCGTGACGGCGTGCATCGGCGCCATGAAGCGTTTGCCATTCGGGCGCTCGACCTCAATGACGTCGCCCGCGCCGAAATTCTCGACCGCGACGAGATTGCCCAAGGCTTCTCCTTCGCTGGAGAAGCAGGGCAGGCCGATCAGGTCGGCATGATAATATTCGCCTTCGCCCAGTTCGGGCAGAGCGGAGCGCGGGACGGTGAGTTCCGTGCCGCGCAGGCTTTCCGCAAGACTGCGGTCGCCGATCTCGGCGAAGCGCGCCACCGCGCCATTGGGGCCGGGACGCACCGACTTCAGCGTCAGCGTGCGCCCCGCTGCATCGAAGCTCTTGTAGCTTTTGAGCGTGTCCACGCCCTCGCCGAAGAGCTTCAGACGAACTTCGCCCGTCACGCCATGCGCGCCGATGATGACGGCGAGGGTGACGGGCTGGTCGGTCAAAGGACTTAGCCTTCGGCCTGCTCTTCAGCAGCCGGGGCTTCGGCCGTATCTTCGGGAGCGGCTTCGGGGGTCGCTTCGTCCAGCGCTTCCGCGACGACTTCCACGGTCTCGGCTTCGGCTTCCTTCGCGGCCTCAACGGCAGCGGCGGCCTTCTCGGCGCGCTCTTCGGCGCGGTCCTTGGCCTTCTGGCCCGGCTCGGCCTTCTTCGGGTTGTTGCGGGCAGCGCGTTCCTTCACGCCAGCGGCGTCGAGGAAGCGGGCCACGCGGTCGGTCGGCTGCGCGCCGGCGGCGACCCAGTGCTTCGCGCGCTCGACGTCCAGAACGACGCGCTTTTCGTCGCCCTTGGGCAGGACGGGGTTGTAGCTGCCGATGCGCTCGATGAACTTGCCGTCACGCGGAGCGCGGCTGTCGGCGACGACGATGCGGTAATAGGGACGCTTCTTGGAACCGCCGCGCGAAAGACGAATGGACGTTGCCATGTTTAACCAACCTTACCTTTCTGACTTATATAATCTGTTGAAAACACTTATTTCTTCATGAAATTCTGAAAACCGGGCGGGAGTTTCGGCATGTTGCCGCCCAAACCGCCAAGGCCGCCCAGCCCGGAAAGATCGGGCGCGCCCGCCCCTTCGGGACCGCCCGCGCCGCCCAGCATTCCGCCAAGCCCGCCGCCGCCAAACATCTTGGCCAGCCCCTTGAGGCCGCCCATCTTGCGAATCTTCTTCATCGCCGTTTCCATTTCCTGATGCATTTTCAGGAGGCGGTTGACTTCCTGCACGGTCGTGCCGGAACCCTTGGCGATGCGGATCTTGCGCTTGGCGTTGATGAGGGCGGGCTTTTCCCTCTCCTTGAGCGTCATGGAGCCGATCATGGCGTCGAGGTGCAGCAACGTCTTGTCGTTCGCGCCGCTGTTCGCCATCGCCGCCTGCGCCTTCTTGAGGCCGGGGATCATGCCCGCCAGCGCGCCAAGGCCGCCCATGCGGCGCATCTGGTTGAGCTGGGCGCGCAGGTCGTTCATGTCGAACTGGCCCTTGGCCATTTTCTTGGCGAGCTTGTCGGCTTCCTCGGCGTCGATGGTCTCGGCGGCCTTTTCGACCAGCGAGACGACATCGCCCATGCCCAGGATGCGCTGCGCGACGCGCGCCGGATGGAAAGGCTCGATCGCGTCGAGCTTTTCGCCCGTGCCCGCGAACTTGATCGGTCGGCCGGTGACGGCGCGCATCGACAGCGCCGCGCCACCGCGCGCGTCGCCGTCCATGCGGGTCAGCACCACGCCGGTCAGCGGCACCTGCGCCGTGAAGCTGGTCGCGACGTTCACCGCGTCCTGACCCGTCAGCGAGTCGACCACCAGCAGGATTTCCGCTGGGCTGGACGCGTCGGCAACCGCCTTCATCTCGTCCATCAGCGCCTGATCGACGTGGAGGCGGCCCGCGGTGTCGAGCATCACCACGTCGAAGCCCTGCAACTTCGCCGCCTGAAGCGCGCGCTTGGCGATCTCGACCGGCTGCTGGCCCGGCACGATGGGGAGCGTCGCGACATCGGCCTGCGTGCCGAGCACCGCCAACTGTTCCTGCGCAGCGGGGCGCTGAACGTCGAGCGACGCCATCAGCACCTTCTTGCGCTCCTTGTCCTTCAGGCGCTTGGCGATCTTGGCGGTGGAGGTGGTCTTGCCCGACCCCTGCAAGCCGACCATCATGATGACGGCGGGCGGGGTCACGTCGATGAGGAGTTCGGAGGTTTCCGCGCCCAGCGTCTCGGTCAGCGTGTCGGAGACGATCTTGACGACCATCTGGCCCGGCGTGACCGAGCGCAGCACGTCGCTGCCGACCGCGCGTTCCGTCGCCTGATCGACGAACTGACGCACGACCGGAAGGGCGACGTCGGCTTCGAGCAGCGCGATTCGCACCTCGCGCATCGCGGCGCGGACATCGTTCTCCGTCAGCGCACCGCGCCCACGCAGCTTATCGAATACCCCGCCCAGACGATCGCTTAGCGAATCGAACATCATCACCTCGATTGGGGCGAAAGCCCCGGAAAACCAAGCATCCCTGCCAAACGACAAAATCGCCGGCGGGCGAAACCTCGCCGGCCAGCGTCCATCCGGTGCCCCCTTCGGGCGCCATGGATTTGTCAGGGTATCCGGCGGCGAACCACCCGATCTACGAGCGGCCCTTTAGCGCAAGCCCGTCCGAAGCGCAACCCGGCGGCTCGATCCGCAGCTATCGCTTGCGCCCATGGCTGCTTTGCGCCAGCAACGCGAAATTCAGACACGCGAAATTCAGACAGGGGAAGACGCAAAGATGAGCTGGACGCGCCGCAAGCCGATGGAAGCGATGATGCCGCAGGAAGCGGGGCATCGCATGGCGCGGACGCTGTCCTGGCCGCATCTGCTGGCGCTGGGCGTGGGCGCGATCGTCGGCACGGGCATATTGACGCTGATCGGCGTGGGGGCGGACCGGGCGGGTCCGGCGGTGCTCGTCTCCTTCGCCATCGCTGGCGCGATCTGCGCCTGCGCGGCGCTCGCCTATGCGGAGCTTTCCACGATGATGCCCGCGGCGGGGAGCGCCTATAGCTACAGCTATGTGGTTCTGGGCGAAGGCATCGCATGGATCGTGGGGTGGAGCCTGATCCTCGAATATTCGCTGGTGGTGTCGACCGTGGCGGTCGGCTGGTCGGGCTATGCCGCGCCGCTGCTGACGTCGGTGGGCTTTCCCGACCTCCTCACCAAGGGGCCGGAGCTGGGCGGCGTCATCAACCTCCCCGCCATTTTCATCATTGCGGTGGTGGCCGGGCTGCTGATGCTGGGCACGCATGAAAGCGCACGGCTCAACAGCCTGCTCGTCCTCATCAAGATCGCGACCCTGAGCCTGTTCGTCGCGGTCGCCCTCCCCGCCTTCGACGCGCAGCATCTGGAACCGTTCATGCCCTATGGCTTCGCCAAGCATATGGGGCCGGATGGGGTGGAGCGCGGCGTGATGGCGGCGGCGGCGATCATCTTCTTCGCCTTCTATGGTTTCGACGCCATCTCCACCGCCGCCGAGGAAGCCAAGCGGCCGGAGCGCGACCTCGCCATCGGCATCGTCGGATCGTTGATCGTCTGCACGCTGATCTATGTCCTCGTCGCCGCGGCGGCGGTGGGTGCGATGCCCTTCACCCGCTTCGCCGACAGCCCGGAGCCGCTCGCCCTCATCCTGCGCGAAATGGGAGAAGGGCGGGTGGCGCGCATCGTCGCCATCGCCGCCGTGATCGCGCTGCCGACGGTGCTGCTGGGTTTCCTTTATGGCCAGAGCCGCATCTTCCTCGTCATGGCGCGCGACGGCTTCCTGCCGCAAAGCCTCGCCCGCATCTCCACGCGAGGGACGCCCGCGCGGATCACGGCGGTGACGGCGGTGCTGGTCGCGATCATCGCGGGCGTGCTGCCCATCGACGAGATCGCTGCGCTCGCCAATGCGGGGACGCTGATCGCCTTCACGGCGGTGGGTGCCTGCCTCCTCATCCTGCGCCGCCGCAGCCCGGACATGAAGCGCCCCTTCCGCGCGCCGCTGGGCTGGCTGGTCGGCACCGGGGCGGTGGCGGGCTGCGCCTATCTCTTCGTCAGCCTGCCGATGAAGACCATGCTGGCCTGTCTTGTGTGGAACGCGGTCGGGTTGCTCGTCTATTTCCTCTATGGGCGGAAGCGGGCCGACCTCGTCCGATAGGACGTCTCCCACTGGCTTTTTGCCCGCATCCGCACTAGATGCACGGCCATCATGGGACGCTTTTCGAAGATGCATGGGCTGGGCAACGACTTCGTCGTGATCGACGCGCGCGGCGATGCGGTCGAGATGACTGCCGCGCGCGCGCATGCCATTGCCGATCGGCATGCCGGGATCGGCTGCGACCAGTTGATCCTGATCGGGAATTCCGACCGCGCGGACGTGTCGATGCGGATATTCAACGCGGACGGGAGCGAAGTGGAAGCCTGCGGCAACGCGACCCGTTGCGTACCCTTGTTCGTGGGCCGCGACGTGCTGATCGAGACGAAGGCGGGCCTGCTCGACGCAAAGGGCGTGGAGGGCGGCGCGAGCGTCGATATGGGCGCGCCTCGATTTGAATGGGACGCGATTCCGCTGGCTTATGCGATGGACACGCTCTCCATGCAGGCAAGCTGGGAAGACTTGCCCGCACCTGCCGCCGTCAATGTCGGCAATCCGCATCTCATCTTCTTCTGCGACGATCTGGACGCGGTGGACATTCCCCGCCTCGGCCCGATCATAGAGACCGATCCTCTCTTTCCCGCCCGCGTGAACGTCAATTTCGCGGAGGTCGCCGGCGAAAATCATCTGCGCCTGATCGTCTGGGAGCGCGGCGCGGGGCTGACGCGCGCCTGCGGCACCGGAGCCTGCGCGACCGCCGTCGCCGCGATCCGGCGCAAGCTGATGACGGGGCCGGTGACGGTCAGCCTGCCCGGCGGCGATCTGGTGATCGACTGGGCGCCCGGCGGCACGATCCGCATGACCGGCCCTGCCACCCATGTCTTCGACGGCGAGGCGGACTGGTCGCGCTTTGGATGAGCGGGCCTGAGATCATCACGCTGGGCTGCCGCCTCAACATCGCGGAGAGCGAGGCGATCCGCGAAATGACGGCGGGGCACGACGACCTCATCGTCGTCAATAGCTGCGCGGTGACGGCCGAAGCGGTGCGGCAGGCGCGGCAGGCGATTCGCCGCGCGCGGCGCGAGCGGCCCGGTGCCCGGATCATGGTGACGGGATGCGCGGCGCAGACGGAGCCCGCGACCTTCGCCGCCATGCCGGAGGTGGACGCGGTGCTGGGCAACCGGGAGAAGCTGGAGGCGGTTTCATACCGGCTTGCGCTCGAAACGAACGGAGGGAGCGCGGAAGTCCGTGTTTCCGACATCATGGCCGTGCGCGACACCGCGCCGCATATGGCGAGCGCCTTTGCCGAACATGCGCGCGCCTTCCTGGAAGTGCAGAATGGCTGCGACCATCGCTGCACCTTCTGCATCATCCCCTATGGCCGGGGAAACAGCCGGTCGGTCCCGGCGGGCGCGGTGATCGACAAGGCGAGGCAGCTGGTGGACGCGGGCTATCGGGAAATCGTCCTCACCGGCGTCGATGTCACCAGCTATGGCCCGGACCTGCCGGGCAGTCCCTCGCTCGGCCTGCTGATCGAGCGGTTGTTGAAGGGTGTGCCGGACCTCCCCCGCCTGCGCCTCTCCTCGCTCGACAGCGTGGAGATCGACGAGCGCCTCTTCGACATCCTCGTCCACGAACCGCGCATGATGCCGCATCTGCATCTCTCCCTCCAATCGGGCGATGACATGATCCTCAAGCGCATGAAGCGCCGCCACGCCCGCGCCGACGCGATCCGCATCATCGAACGGCTGAAAAGCGCGCGACCGAACATCAGCATCGGCGCGGACATCATCGCGGGCTTCCCGACCGAAGATGAAGCGATGTTCGAAAACAGTCTCCGCCTTGTCGCGGAATGCCGGATCGTCCACGGCCACATCTTTCCCTACTCACCGCGCGCAGGGACACCCGCCGCGCGAATGCCGCAGGTGGACCGCGCCACGATCAAGGCCCGCGCCGCCCGCCTGCGCGAGGCGTGCGCGGAGGAACGCGCCCGCTGGCTCGCCAGCCTCATTGGCTCCACCCAATCCGTGCTGGTGGAGCGCAACGGCGTCAGCGGCCATGCCGAAAATTTCGCGCCGGTCCGTTTCGCGAGACCGCAGCCCCCTTCTTCCATCGTCCGCGCGCGCATCACGGGGCTTGAGAAGGACGCGCTGATCGCGCAAGAGGCGCAGGATGACTGAACCCGGCAATAGCTGGCGCGACCGCCTGTTCGGCGGCCTCAAGCGCACATCCGACAAGCTCGGCGAGAATCTGACCGGCCTTTTCACCAAGGCCGCGCTGGATGAGCAGACGCTGGACGAGATCGAGGAAGCACTGATTGTCAGCGACCTTGGTCCCGCCATGGCCGCGCGGGTGCGCGAGCGGCTGTCGGAAGGACGCTATAACAGGGAACTGACCGAGGACTATCTGCGCGAGATCATCGCGGAAGAGGTTGAGAAGGTGCTGGCTCCGGTCGCCCGCCCGCTGGAAATCGAAGCCTTTCCGCGCCCGCAGGTGATCCTCGTCATCGGCGTCAACGGCTCCGGCAAGACCACCACCATCGCCAAGCTCGCCAACCTGTTCCTGGAGCAGGATTATGGCGTGATGCTGGCGGCGGGCGACACGTTCCGCGCGGCGGCGATCGGGCAGTTGAAGGTCTGGGCCGACCGCCTCGGCATTCCCATCGTCGCGGGCAAGGAAGGCGGCGATGCGGCGGGCATCGTCTTCGATGCGGTGAAGCAGGCGACCGAAACCGGCATCGACGTGCTGATCGTGGACACCGCAGGCCGCCTTCAGAACAAGACCGAGCTGATGGACGAGCTGGCGAAGATCCGCCGCGTGCTCGGCCGGTTGAACCCGGCGGCGCCACACGATGTCGTGCTGGTGCTGGACGCCACTACGGGACAAAATGCGCTGAGCCAGATCGAGGTGTTCAAGGAAGTCGCGCAAGTGACGGGCCTCGTCATGACGAAGCTCGACGGCACGGCGCGCGGCGGCGTGCTGGTCGCGGCGGCGGACAAATATCGCCTGCCCATCCATGCCATCGGCGTGGGCGAGAAGATCGAGGACCTGCGCCCCTTCGATCCCGGCGACATGGCAAAGGCGATCGCAGGGACGGCCTATGCGCGGTGATGGAGCACGGAGGCATATATAATGACTGAAGCCAAACCCGCGCCTAAATCTCCCCATAACGGCACGCTTAGCCTGATGCTCGACTTCGGGCCGCTGCTGGTCTTCTTCCTCACCTACAAGGGCGCGG
>JASGDV010000136.1:0-13897 GCA_049841255.1 Sphingobium sp. | reverse complement strand
GGCATCCACCGCATCGCCCCCGACGGCTCGGTGAGCCTCTTCGTATCGGGCGAGGAGGTGGCTAATCCCAATGGCATTGCGATCGACGCATCCGGCAATATTGCGAACGTCGCCATGGCCAGTCCGCAGCTTTCCGTGCGCTCGCCCGATGGCAAGCTGCTGCGAAGCATAGATTTGGGACATGAACGCAATGATGGGATCATAGTATTGGAAGATGGATCGTTCATTATTTCCAGCCTTGGTGCCGGCACTCTCCTTCGCGTTGGCACGGACGGCGTTGTCATTCCGTTTGCCAACATCGACTCACCAGCCTCGATTGGCTTTGACCCGAAGCGGCGCGTGGTTGTCGTACCGCAGCTTCGGCGGAACAGCGTGACGCTGGTGCCGCTTCCCCGCTGACCCCATTTGCCGTTTCATCGGTCTTAGCCGACCAACGGCGTCAATTTGCAGAGATGCTGCGGGCAGCAGCCACCCTTCGCCAAAATATCAGCGTGAGGAAGAACGATCATCCCGCAAGGTTAGGCGGGGCCAGCTATAGCGATAAATGCAGTGATCTAGTGATTTCCTCCATTGATTTGATCTATGGCTGAGCCATTTTAGCGGTCTTTCGAATGGGAAGACGATGGATGAGTGATCGGGTGCCGCTAACCGACAAGAAGTTTGCCAGCCGTGTCGACTGGAACCTGATGCGCACCTTCGTCGACATTGTCCGCGCTGGTGGCATCGGCGCGGCGGCGCGTCAGCTTAATCGCCAGCAGCCGAGCATCAGCGCCGCGCTCAAGCGGCTTGAGGATCATGTCGGGGTCACGCTCCTTCACCGCACGGCGACGGGCGTTGAGATGACGGCGGCCGGCAAAGCCATGATGTCGCTCTGCGAGGATATGCTGGAATCGGCGCGGATGATGCCGCACCAGATCGCCCAAGCGACCAAGCGCGTCGAAGGCATCGTTCGTATCCAGATTATATCGGGTCTTGTATCGCCGGAATTCGACGAGGCGATCGCCAGCTTTCACCGGCGCAATCCCGCCATCCATATCGAAATCCGCGTTTCGCCATGGCGGCAGGTGCTGGACGCGTTGGAGCAGGGCGAAGTCGAGATCGGGGTTGGCTATGACAGCAGCGTTCGCGGAAGCCTGCTCTATGAGCCGCTCCTCATGGAGCGTCAGCAGCTCTATTGTTCGCGGCATAATCCCTATTTCGGTTATCGCGTGAGCCGCCTTCATGAACTCAAGGACGAACGCTTCGTACTCACCGGTGACGACGAGATCGAGCTTATAACGCATCTGCGCCGTCGCTATCGCCTCGGCACAAGAGTGAGCGGATTGGCGGAAGACATTAATGAGGCGAGGCGGCTTATCGTCCAGGGAGTCGGCATCGGTTTCCTGCCCGTCCTCGCTGCTCAAAACGACGTGGCTGCGGAGAGGCTCTGGCCAATTCTTCACGCCGATTCGGAGCCTTCATACGACATCTTTCTTCTGGCCCGGGCCGAGCCGGCACGAGACACGGCTACGCAGCTTTTCTGGGACGAAGTGCTCCGGCGGATTCGCGCCAGAGCAGGGGCATAGATTCAATCTATGTATTTCATCATGATTTCTTCTCTGCCGTAATGATGCGCCGCAACGCAATGTGAGAGCATTGGAGGCGCGGCATGAGAATCAACCAAAAGCCTAATTTTCCTCATGAGCTTCGGCCCACTCTTGCTGACCGCCTCATCGGTATCGGCGCTGGATCGATTCGCCTGATCCTCGCGGGGTTCTCCGCCCGGGCCCAGATCATCCTGACGCCTCAACAGGGTAGGCGGGATCGCTGAGAAATCAGGAAAAATACGGTGAAGAACAAGGTTTTCAACTATCTGCCACCGGCAATGATCGCGATGGTCCTGTTGTTCTGGGCCTTCGGCCCAAAGGCGCTGCTGAACAATCCATGGACGCTCGTCCTGGTATCGCCCCTCATCACGATCATCGTGCTGATCCTTGAAAAGGTCCATGAGCGGCACGCCGGCTGGCGCATGAACAGGCAGGAATTCTTCACGGACCTGTTCTACGCCGTCCTCAGCGCGACCGTGATCTCCTGGGTGGCGCAGAAGGTTGGCGAAGACCCGCTGAAAGCGCTCAAGACCTCGTTCGGCATCACCACGGAATGGGCCATGCACATGCCTTGGCTGATGCAGGTGGCGCTGGTGATCCTGCTGGTCGAATTCGGCCAATATTGGATGCACCGGCTGATGCACAATTCCACACCCTTCTGGCTGACCCACGCCCCGCATCATCACGTCACCCAGTTGAACGCGGCCAAGGGGTGGGTCGGCAATCCCATCGAACTGGTCCTCATCAGCCTGAGTGTCGTCGCCCTGTTCGATCTTGAGACCACCGCCTTGTTCGCGGCTTTCAACACGCTGGGCGTCATCTCCACCTTCGCTCACGCCAATGTGCGGGCCGATCCGCCGATCTGGTATTCCTTCTTCTTCACGACGATCCGGCATCACAGCCTGCATCATTCGACGGATTATGAGAGCACGCGCTGCAACTATGGCAACTCGCTGATCCTGCTTGACCGCATCTTCGGCACCTATCGGGAGGGCGAAGCGAGCGTAGTGGGTCAGGACGACCGTCGGCGGCTGTCGATCTGGGAGCAGACCATCTTCCCCTTCCAGCCACTGATCGACAGGTTCAAGGCCCATAAGGCCGCTTCGCAGGTCGGCCGCGAGAAAACCGTCCATGGCCCTGAGGATACCGAAGCGCCGGTCCGGGAAACCGTGGGAGGCGTGCCCGCGACATGAGGATGGCGCATGCCGAGCCAATCCGCGCCGCGCGAGAGGCGCTTCAGGGCGATCTCATGGCGGACCGTCAGGTCGCCGCGACATGGGCGGCCGGGAATCCCAGGGATGCGGAAGGCCATTTCCTCCTCGGCATGGCGGAATCGAACGCTGGCCGCATACGGGAAGGCATCCGGCATCTGGACTGTGCGGTGGCGCTCGATCCGCAAGGCGAATATCGCGCGCAGCTTGCGAAGCTCTTCATCATGGTTCGCCGGGATGGCGACGCCGCCGCGATGCTGCGCGATGCCGAGCAGGACCCGCCCGCCGATGCGCTCAGCCGCGACACGATGGGTTGCGTCTATGCCCGGCTGGGCGATCATGCCGCCGCGCTTGTCCATTTCGACGAGGCGGTGCGGATCGAACCGCGCAACAACGCCTATCGCTATAATCAGGCGACGACCCTCAGCTTCCTTGGCCGCGCCGAGGAGGCCGATGCCGCGCTGGAGGCGCTGATCGCGCTGGCGCCCGGCGATGCGCGCGCGCACCATCTGCTTGCGGGACTGCGCAGGCAGACCCCGGAACGCAATCATGTCGAGCGTCTGACCCGGGCCCTTGCCAGCGCGCGCGACGGTCGCGACAGGCTGCTGCTGGGCTATGCGCTGGCGAAGGAGCTGGAGGATGTCGGCCAGCCCGAGGAGGCGCTGGAAAGGCTCTGCGCGGCCAATGCCGGACATCGCCGCACGCTGGCCTACAGCTTCGCGCGCGATGCGGGGGCGTTCGATGCGATAGAGGCTGCCTGGCCGCTTCCGGCGGCGAGCGAACCGTCCGCCGACGCCCCCATCTTCGTGATCGGCATGCCGCGCACCGGCACGACGCTGGTGGACCGCATCATCTCGTCGCATCCGCTGGTCGAAAGCGCGGGCGAGTTGCAGGCCATGCCGCTCGCGGTGAAGAAGGCCGCCGGGACGCGCACGCCTGCGGTCATGGACCCCGAAACGATCGCCGCCGCCGCGCGCGGCGACATGGGGGAGATCGGGCGCGATTTCCTGCGGCAGGCAAGTCATCACCGCCGGAACCCGGAGCTGCGCTTCATCGACAAGTTTCCGGGTAATTTCTTCTATGCGGGATTCATCGCGCGGGCGCTGCCTTCGGCCCGGATCGTCTGTCTGCGCCGCAATCCGATGGACACGGTGCTCAGCAATTTCCGCAATCTTTTCGCGGTCGGCTCGCGCTACTATGATTACAGTTACGATCTTCTCGACATCGCCGCTTATTATGTCCGTTTCGACCGCCTGATGGCCCGGTGGCGCGACACGCTGCCCGATCAGTTGATCGAGGTGCGTTACGAGGATCTGATCGCCGATCAGGAAGGCGAGACGAGACGGATGCTCGCGCATTGCGGACTCGGCTGGTCGGAAAGCTGCCTCCAGTTCCACGCCAATGCTGCCCCGGTCTCGACCCCCAGCGCCGCGCAGGTGCGCCGGCCGATCTACGCCGATTCGGTTGGGCGGTGGAAACGACATGCTGAAATCCTGGAGCCCGTGCGCCGCTTCTTCGCGGACGCTGGCGTCGCCATCGAATGAAAGGAACAGTCATGCCAGCATTTCGCAGAGTTGCGTTGGGCGCGGTCCTTGCCGCCGGTTTTACCGCGCCCGCCGTCGCGGCGGCCGAGCCAGCCACGCGGCTGGTTGAATGCCAGTCCGGTTCCTGCCTGCTGATTTCAGGCCGCCGCGAGAATGCCTTGTCGCCCGTGCATATCAACGGCCATGCGGTCGAAGTCGAAGGCGCGCGCAAATGGCGCACCCGTGTGCCGGTCGAAACCGTGGACAGCTGGTCGGAGCCCCGCGCGCGGACGATCGCGGTCTCGGTCGAGGGCAACACGGAAGAAGCGGCGTTGCCGATCGGGCTTCTCGGCCATGCCCAGAATATTACCATGCTGGTCGTTCGTGTGAAGTAATAACGGGGAGCCATCAAAGTAATAAAGTAACAATATTAAGTTCTATATTGAAAATTCATTTTCTGTCGCTATGTAATCCGCAGTCGCCGGAGAGCGGCGCTCGTTCGACGCACAGGAGATGAAGATGAAGACTGGCCTCGTGGCCCTCGCCACCATCGCTCTGGCGACCTCGGCTTCGGCCGCCCTCGCCACCGAGAATCCGTTCGCTCAGGATCGGGCGATCCTGAACCTCAAGGGCATCGACCTTTCGACCGCCGAAGGCCAGCAACGCCTTGCCGTCCGCATGGATCAGGCCGCGCGCGCCGTCTGCGGCGACCGTGTGTCGGGTGTCCACCTGGCTCTCGAAGCGCAGGCACAGGAATGCCGCGCCGCCGTCGTGGCCGATGTCCGCCAGCAGATCGAGACCCGTCTGGCCGCGGCGCCGAACGCCTCGCCGACCCTGCTTGCCTCGCTGCGCTAGAATGATTTCGAGGCGGATCGAACATCTGCCGGCTCGGACATCACGGCAGACAAACGGGCGCCGATCCGATTCACTCTGAAGCGGATCGGCCCTGGATTGCAGGCTTCATTCCGCGATCTTCGCGGGTTCCGGCCACCAGGTCAGCGTATGCACGTCATGGGCCGAGGTCCACAGGCCCGCATCGGTATAGCGTAGCGCTCCGCTGCCGTCGGCCTTGCCGACGCGTTTGCGAACCGTCATCGTCTGCGGATCGATCACGACGAAGGTCTGATCCTCCGTCGTGCGCAGCCAGACCATATCGGCGCCCGTGTCGATGTCGCCATATTTCAGCACCGGGCCGACCTTGACCCGGCCGCTTACCTCGCCGGTCGCCGGGTCGACGCGCGCGACCGTGCCGTCGCCCTGTTCTTGCACCCAGACCGCGCCTTCGCCCGTGGCTAGGAAGCCGGGGCTCTTGCCCAGCGTCGTGGTCTTCACGACCGCGTCGGTTGCGGGATCGATACGCTGGATCGTCGCGCTTTCGCTGCTGACCGCCCAGACCGAGCCGAATCCGAAGGCGAGATAATAGGTGCCCGGACTGACCGCGATCGAGGCCGTCACCTGATTGGTGGCGGGGTCGACCCGCGACACCACGCCCTTCTGGTCGCTCGCCACCCAGATCGATCCCGCTCCGGCGACCACGTTGAGCTCGCCCTTGGGATTGGCGATGCCGGTGGGGATCACGGCGGTCCTTTCCGCCTTGGCCGTGTCGATCCGGACGAGCGCGTTTTCCTTGCAATCGGCCACCCAAAGCGCGCCGTCCAATATCGCCATGGCGCCGCAGGGTCTGGACACCGACACTTCGGCAATCTTGCCCTGCCGCGACCAGCGCTCGACCCTGCCGTCATTCGTCGCCCAGACGCTGTCGCCGTCCACTGCCAGGAAATCGGCGAAGCCGGGCACCTGAATGACCTGTTCGGCCGTCGCGGCGGACGCAATAGAAGAACATCCCGCCGCCAGCACCGCAGCCAGTATCCGGAGCTTTTGCATCATGTACCCTTTCCCTTGATGGATGAGTCCTCAGCCGCGCGTGATATAGGCGCGCCAGCCGCCCAGGCTGGTGATGTCCTCCGCGCCGACGATGGCACGCGGCTCTGCGACGAAGCCCTTGACGCTGCTGCCGTCGGCCAGCGTGACCGTGCCGATGGCCAGCGGCGCGGGCACCTCGACCACGAAGCTGCCGAATTCGGCGACGCCGAGTTCGTAGACCTCGACCTGGATTGCCGCGCCGTCCTCGCTATGCACCAGCGCCGGCTTGGGCGGCGTGTTGTCGGCCATGGCGTAGAGTCTGTAGGAGGGCGCGGTCTCGAAGGCGCCGACGAACTTCGCCTCGCGGGAGGTGAGTTGCCAGTGGAGCGGCATGTCCTTCAGGTGCGCGCCGACGACGGCGAGTTTCACGGTCTGCATTTTGCCCTCCAGATCGAGCGGGGGTGGGGATGGAAGATCGGCCGCCGCGAGCCAGGCGTCTGCCGCTTCCAGCAGAGCCAGATCGCTGTCGGCCGGACCGATCAGGGTGATGCCGAAGCCTGTGGCGTTGGCGCGGATGCCTGCGGGCACAGCGACGGCGGCCATGTCCAGCAGGTTCACGAAATTGGTGTAGAAGCCGAGATTGCTGTTGAGCGCGATGGGCGCGGCCAGCAATTCGGCGACGCGATAGGTCGTGCCGGTCGTGGGGAAGGCCAGCAGGTCGATGCTTTCCCACAGCAGGTCGGCATGGCGCTTCAGTTCGGCGAGCCTGTAGATGCCCTTGAACAGATCGACCGCGCTTATCGCCGATCCGGGTTCGACCACTGCGCGCACGGTCGGGTCGACTGCATCCGGATTTGCCGCGAGGATATCCGACATGGCGGCGGTCCGCTCGGCCACCCAGGGACCGCCGTAAAGCAATTGCGCGGCTTCGAGCAGCGGCTCCAGGTCGATCTCGACCAGTTCGGCCTGCATCGCGAGCGCCTCCAGCGCCTGACCGTAGAGATATTCGGACTCCGCGTCGCCGAACCACGCGCGTTGATCGCGGCGCGGCACGCCGATCGTCCTGCGCCCCCGCGAAAGGTCGTTCAGTGGCTTCGAATAAGGATCGCCGGGATCGAAACCGGCGATCACCTTGTCCACCAGCCGCGCGTCCGCCGTGTCGCCGGTGAAGACAGTGATGCAATCGAGCGTCTTGCAAGCGGGCACCAGCCCGCGATTGCTCCAGCGGCCCTTGCTGGGCTTGAATCCGATCAGGTGTTGGAAGGCGGCGGGAACCCGGCCCGAACCCGCTGTGTCTGTGCCCAGAGCGAAAGCGACCAGTCCGGCCGCCACCGCGACGGCGGAACCCGAGCTGGAGCCGCCGCTGACATAGGCGAGATTATAGGCGTTGCGCGGGGCCCCGTAGGGGCTGCGCGTGCCGTTGAGACCCGTGGCGAACTGATCGAGGTTCGTCTTTCCGACGCAGATCGCGCCCGCCGCGATCAACCGCTCGACCGTCGTCGCCGATGTTTCGGGCCGATAGGCGAAGGCGGGGCAGGCCGCCGTCGTTTCCAGCCCTGCGACGTCGATATTGTCCTTCGCCGCGAAGGGCACGCCCGCCAGCGGCAAGCTCTCGCCCGCCGCGATACGGGCGTCCACCGCACGGGCGGCGGCGAGAAGGGCCTCGGGGGTGGCGCGGCTGATCCAGACCTGCGGCTGGATCGCATCATAGGCGGCGAGGCGCGCGAGCATGTGCTCCATCACCGCGACGGCGCTGGTGGTCCCGGCGCTGACCTGGGCGGCGATGGTTGCCGCGCTGCTGCGGTCCGGCATGGTCATGCCTCCGTCTTCAGCGCCAGCATCGGCGCGCCGGGTTGCAGCGCCTGCCGTTCCTGCACGTAAAGCGCCGCCACAGTCCCCGCGCTGGGGCTCTGCACCGCGCATTCCATTTTCATCGCCTCGATGATCGCGATGGTGTCGCCGGCCTTCACCTCGTCCCCGGTGGCGACCAGCAGCTTCCAGACGCTGCCGCCGAAGGGGGCTTCGATCAGGTCCGCGCCGTCGGGCAGGTCCATCGCGACCGGCTGCGGCGCTTCCGCCTCGATCAGATCGGTCACGCGGTCGAATTCGCCGCTGCGCCGCCATTCGGCGCGCTCCTCGTCGAAGGCGGCCTGCCGCCGCGCCTCGAATTCCGCGATGGACCGCGCGTTATCGGCCAGGAAGGCGCGGTAGTCGGCAAGGCGGAATTCCGACGGTTCCATCAGGATCGCGCGCCGCCCGCTGGGGAAGTCCCGCCGCCATTCGGCCAGCTCCTCCGCGCTGACCGGATAGAAGCGGATCTGGTCGAAGAAGCGTAGCAGCCATGGCTTGCCCTCGATGAAGGCGTCGGTCTGACGGTGCGTGTTCCACATCTGGATCGTGCGGCCGAAAAGCTGATAGCCGCCCGGCCCTTCCATGCCGTAGATGCACATATAGGCGCCGCCGATGCCCACGACATTGGGCGGAGTCCAGGTTCGCGCCGGATTATATTTGGTAGTGACGAGGCGGTGCCGCGGGTCCACCGGCGTCGCCACCGGCGCGCCGAGATAAACATCGCCGAGACCGAGCACGAGATAATTCGTCTCGAAGATCAGCTTCTCCACCGCCGCCGCGTCGGGCAAGCCGTTGATGCGGCGGATGAACTCGATATTGTCGGGGCACCAAGGCGCATCGTCGCGCACCGCGCCCATATATTTCTCGATCGTCTCGATGGTCGCGGGATCGCGCCAGCTGAGCGGCAGGTGCACGATGCGGGACGGGATGGTGAAGTCCGCAAGGTCGCCCAGACGCTCTTCGGCGGCGATCAGCATCGCGAGCGCGGCGCGCTGGGTCATCAGGTCGCCGTCGAAATGGAGTTGCAGCGAACGGATGCCGGGCACGATATCGACGATGCCGGGCAAAGCGAGCCTCTCCAGCTCGGTCATCAGCGCATGGACGCGGATGCGCAGCTCGATGTCGAGCACGATCGGCCCATATTCGACCAGGATGTTGCGGTCGCCCTGCTGGCGATAGACCGTGCGCGGGCGGCCGTCCCGTTCGTCGATTTCGGCAAGGATCGGCGAGAGCGTCGTTATGGGTCGGGCCGGTCCCGGCTCCGGCACCGCGCCGGTCGCGACCAGCTTTCGTTGCAGGAGGTTCGCGACCTCGGCGTCGCCGATATTGACCGGAGCGAAGCGCAGCTTGTCGCCGGGGGCGAGCTGACCGATCTTCCAGCGGTCGGCGGCGATCACCACGAAGGGGCAGACGAAGCCGCCCAGCGAAGGACCGTCGGGACCGAGGATGATCGGCATGTCGCCGGTGAAGTCGACGGCGCCGATGGCATAGGGGTTGTCGTGGATGTTGGAGGGATGCAACCCCGCCTCGCCGCCGTCCGTGCGCGCCCATTGGGGCTTGGGTCCGACCAGCCGCACGCCGGTGCGGTTGCTATTATAGTGGACCTGCCACTCGGCCGCGACGATGGCGTCGATGTCGGCATCGGTGAAGAAGTCTGGCGCGCCGTGCGGGCCGTAAAGCACGCGCAGCGTCCATTCGGTCGAGAGAGGGGGCAGGGCGACTTCGGACAGCGGCGTTTCGGTCGGGTCCTCCGCCAGATGCAGCGTGTCGCCCGCCAGCAGCCTGCGCGCGGCGTGGCCGCCGAACTGACCGAGCTCGAAAGTGCTGCGGCTGCCGAGATAGGGCGCGATGTCGAGCCCGCCGGCGAACAGGATATAGCCGCGCAGGCCGCCGCCTGCCGCGCGGCCGAGCGCGAGCGTCTGCCCGGCCGCGATGTCGATAGCGCTGCCGCGCGCGACGGGTTCGCCGTCCAGCGTTGCGCCGAAATCGGCGCCGGTCAGGCAGAGGCGCGTGGGCGCGGTGAAGGTCAGCGTCGGGCCGGTGACGGTGACTTCCAGCCCCGCCGTGCCTTCGGGATTGCCGAGCAGCCGGTTGCCGAGGCGGAAGGACTGATCGTCCATCGGTCCCGAGGGCGGAACGCCCACTGCCCAGAGCTTCTGCCGGCCGGGCCAGTCCTGCACGGTGGTCGCCGTGCCGCCGCTGACGACGCGGATGGCGCGCGGATTGGAGGAAATGCCGTCGAGCAGGCGGGTCGAGACTTCGCCGCTGAGGAAGGCGGGCGTGCGCACCACGTCGCGCAGCCAGCGCAGGTTGGTTTCGATGCCGTCCACCCGGCTCTTGTCCAGCGCGGCCTGCATTGCGGCTATGGCCTCAGCGCGCGTCGGCGCGTGGACGATCAGCTTGGCCAGCATCGGGTCATACCAGATGCTGACGGTGGAGCCCGCCATGATCCACGTCTCGGCGCGGATGTCGGCGGGAAATTCGACCGCCGTCAACACGCCCGAAGTAGGACGATAGTCGAGCGACGGGTCTTCGGCGTAGAGCCGGACCTGCACCGAATGGCCGTTGGGCTGGGGCGGATCGGCGTCGAGGAACGCGAAATCCCCCGCGCCGCCCCGGATCATCCACTCTACGAGGTCGATGCCCATGACCTCTTCGGTCACCCCATGCTCGACTTGCAGGCGGGTGTTCATCTCCAGGAAGAAGAACTCCTCGCGCTCCGCGTCGTAGAGGAATTCGACCGTTCCCGCCGAGCGATAATGAGCGGCCTGACCCAGACGAACGGCGGCGGCGATCAGCTCTTCGCGCACCTTTTGGGGAAGCAGCGGCGCGGGCGCTTCCTCGACCACTTTCTGGTTGCGGCGCTGGAGTGAGCAGTCTCGCTCGCCGAGCGGCATGATGCGGCCCTGTCCATCGCCGAAAAGCTGCACCTCGATGTGCCGGGCGCGGCGGATATAGCGTTCGAGGAAAATACCGGCGTCGCCGAAATTGCTCTGCCCCTGACGGGCGACGGTCGCGAAACCTTCGCTGACGGCCTGTTCGTCCTCGCAGATGCGCATGCCGATGCCGCCGCCGCCCGCCGTCGCCTTCAGGATCACCGGAAAGCCAATCTCGCGGGCGGCGCGGACGGCTTCGTCCTCGTCGGTAAGCAGCTCGGTGCCGGGCGCCAGCGGCACGTCATGCGCGGCGGCGAGCGCGCGGGCACTGTGCTTGAGGCCGAAGGTGCGGATATTGTCGGGCGTGGGGCCGATGAAGACGATCCCGGCCTCCGCGCAGGCTTCGGCGAAGTCCACATTTTCGGCGAGGAAGCCATAACCCGGATGGATCGCCCCGGCTCCCGTCCGGCGGGCCGCGTCCAGAATGGCGGGGATGTTGAGGTAGCTTTCCGAAGCGCGCGCCGGGCCGATGCACACGGCCTCGTCCGCTTCGGAGACGTGGAGCGAGCCTTCGTCGGCTTCGGAATAGACCGCGACCGAGCGCAGGCCCATCCGCCGCAAAGTGCGGATGATCCGCGTGGCGATCGCGCCGCGATTGGCGATGAGGACGGTATCGAAGCTCATGCGGTGACGATCATCCTGACAGGAGTGGGGTTGAAGCCGTTGCAGGGATTGTTGATCTGCGGGCAGTTGGAGACGACGACGATCACGTCCATCTCGGCGCGCAGGTCCACCGTCAGCCCCGGCGCGGAGATGCCGTCGACGATGCCCAGCGACCCGTCCTGCTCCACCGGCACGTTCATGAAGAAGTTGATGTTGGAGACGATGTCCCGCTTGCCGCGCCCCTCCAGCAGGTTCGCTTCCAGGAAGTTCTCGACGCAGGCATGCTCGGCCTTGGTATGGTGGCCATAGCGCAGCGTGTTGGATTCGCACGAACAGGCGCCGCCGATGGTGTCATGATAATCCACCGAGGTGTCGGCGATGGTCATCATCGGACGGCCCTCGTTCGACCGCAGTACCGTGCCCTTGCGCAGGAAAAGATTGCCCTGCGCCGCGACGGTATCCTGCGCGCTGTAGCGTTCGGCATCGTCGGTCGCGGAATAGAGCAGGAAATCTACGGCCTGATTGCCCTCCAGATCGATGATGCGCAGCGTCTGGCCGGCTGCGATATGGTGCAGCCAGGGCGCGCGCGCCGGCACGACGGCGTCATGGACGACGGCGCCGGAAAGACCGGACAGATGGGGATCGGGATTCATGCGAGCTGTTCCTTTTCACCGACGGAAATAGTCTTCGACATTCTCGAAGGCGCGCTGGCCTTCCGGCGTCGCGTTGCGGATGGGGTCGTCAACGGGCGTGACGGGGCCGTGCCATGCGGTCGCGCGCAGCGGCGTGACGGTCCAGTCCTTGCGGGGGTCGAGCACATGGGGGCAGTTCGCGATCACCACGATCACGTCCATTTCGGCGCGCAGCACCAGATGGCGGCCCGGTGCAAAGGGCCCGACCTGCGGCGTGATCGCGCCGTCGCCCTCGATCCGGGCGCCCTTAAACAGCGTTACGCAGGGATGGACGTCGCGTCGCTGTAGCCCATGCTTGGCTGCACCGAGCAGGAAGCGGTCGCGGCCGTTGGGATAGGGACCGCTATTGGCGCCATTGCCGTATTTCGCTTCGTTGGTCGCCGCGTTCGAGGTGCCGCAGAAAGTGTCGTGCGTGCCCGCATCGTCTTCCAGCAAGCTCATCAGTACGCGACCCATGTCCGACAGCAGCAGCTTGCCCGCGCCGAGATAGGCGTTCCATTGCACCTTCACAGTGTCAGCGACATTGAGCCGCTCGGTGGGCATCTCGGCATTGAAGATCAGCAGCGAAGCGCAGGCGTCGCCCTTGAGGTCGATCAGCCGCAGCCGCGCCCCGCGCGTCAGCCGCCGCGTGGCATAGCCGCCAGCCGCGATCGTCTCTTCCCACAGCAGGTCGTCCGCAACAACGCCGACCGGCAGGTCGTCGGCGACAGGCGGCAGCACCGGCATGGCTTCGACCACGGTGCCCGCCATTCTGCGGGCATGGTCGCGGGCGGCCAAGGGGTTGGCGAGGATTTCGGTCATTTTGCGGTTCCCTTGCCCTCATTCTGCTCATAGAGCGGCGGCAGGAGGGCGGTGGTGGTGACGAGTTCGAGCTGGTGCACCCCGCGCACCCGGCGCAGCGCGTCGCACAACTCCTTGAGCAGATAGGCTGGCCCCTGGACGAGTAGCACCTCAAGCGACTGATCGTCCTCAAGGAAGACATGCTGGGAGGAGATGACCTCCTTGAGATAGTCGGCCTGGGTCTGGGCGAGCTGGTGCCGCACCCGGCCACGGTCGCCGCGATAGACGATGGTGATCGTGCCGGCGAGCATCTCGTCGGGACGGGTCAAGGCCTCATGCTCGGCCAGCGCGTGGCGGATCAACTCCGCGATCAGCTGCGATCGCGACGGCAGGCCACGTTCCTCGACCATCATGTCGAGCTGCCGGAACAGGTCTCCCGGAAGGCTCATGCTCAACCGGGCGAGGCTGGCGGTGTCGCTACCCATGTCCAATTCTCTCCTCATCATTCTGTTCGTTTGCGTCGGCGGAATCCTCGTCCGCCTTCTGGTCCTTCCGCAAGGGCAGGTCGTAGACCGCGGTCGCGCCGAAGCGGTGCGGGGCGTGCGGATCGTGGCGGCGCTTGTCGAGCGCCAGCACGCGCGTACCGAGCGTGAAGGCTTCGCGGATGTCGTGTGTCACCATGACGATTGTCAGCGAATAATCGCGCCACAGCCGCGTGATCAGCGCGTGCATGTCCGCGCGGATGCCGGGATCGAGCGCGCCGAAGGGCTCGTCCAGCAGCAGGATGCGCGGACGTTTGACCAGTGCCTGGGCGATGGCCAGCCTCTGCTGCATGCCGCCCGACATCTGGGC
>JASGDV010000135.1:0-9163 GCA_049841255.1 Sphingobium sp. | reverse complement strand
TGCGCGCGCCGCCTCGCGCGGCGGCGCCGGTCATCCGGCCGGTCGCGCCTATGGTCGAGGCGGCAGCGCCCACACCGAGCTTCGCGGCGGCTGCGCCACCGACCAGCGCGCCGCCCGCCGCCAGCACGGTTCCGGCCGCCGCGCCCGCGCCGAGCTGCGGGCCGCCCGAGACGATGCCGTTGGCGATGCCGGGGCCGAAGATGGCGAGGCCGAGCAGCGAGAGCGCGCCGAGCGCGATCGCCAGCACATCCCGCGCCGTGGGGTCCGCGCCGACCGAGACCGTGAACGTGCTGAACAACGTGGTGCCGATTCCGGTGATCACCGCGAGCACCAGCACCTTGATGCCGGAAGAAACGATATGCCCGAGCACCTTCTCGGCCATGAACGCGGTGCGGTTCCAGAAAGCGAAGGGCAGCAGGACGAACCCGGCGAGCGTCACCAGCTTGAACTCGATCAGCGTGATGAAGACCTGGATGGCGATGATGAAGAAGGCGAGAACGACGATCAGATAGGCTAGCAGCAGCACGACGATGATCGCGAGGTTCGAGAACACCGCCCAGATGCCGCTGAACGCCTCGGCCGCGTCGATCAGCGGCTGCGCCGCATCCAGCCCTTTGGCCGCGATGGTACCCGGCTTCATGAACTCCGCGAGGCTGAGCGCATCGCCACTCGCCTTGAGGCCCAGCCCCGCGAAGCTGTCGAACAGGATCGTCGCCAGCGACTGGAAACTGCCGATGATGAAGGCGAAGGCGCCGATATAGAGCGTCTTCTTCACCAGCCGCTGGATCACGTCCTCGTCGGCGCCCCAGGCCCAGAACAGTCCGGCGATGGTCACGTCGATCGCGATCAGCGTCGAGGACAGGAAGCCGACCTCGCCGCCGAGCAGGCCGAAGCCGGAATCGATGTAGCTGGTGAAGGTGTCGAGGAAGGTATCGACAATCGCGGTATCGCTCACGGCGCGCTGCTCGCGGCCGGATCGGCGGGGACATAATTGCCGGGCAGTTCCGGCCGGATAGCCTCGTCTGCCAAATGATCGTTACTGGCCGTGCCGTCCGGTTCGGGGCTGGCCGCAGCCTTCCCGAAGAAGCGCCTGCGGTTTTCCGCCCATGCCGTCTCGCAGTCCTTGTCGGGCATGGAGAGCGTGGCGCAGCGTTCGAGTTCGCGCGCCAGCAGTTCCCGCGACTCCCCTTCGTCGAGCAGCGGCAGGACGGCTTCGAGCGGCCTGTGGCCGGGTTCGCGGAACGTCTCGACCACCACGGCGAACATGATCCCGGCGATCACCGCGATGCCCGCGATCTTCGCATTGCGCGATATCGGGCGGCTCATGTCAGTCGCGCCCGAAGAAGCGGCGGAAGCGTTCGCGCCCCTCCGCCTCGATCGCGGCCTGCCGCGCGGCGTCGAGCGACTGCGCCCGGCCTTGCGCCGCGACGGCGGCGGTAAGGTCGGCGAACTGCTGCGATTGCAGGGCGAGAAGCTGGTTGCCCGCCTGCGCGGCCTGGAGCGCGCCCGTCGCCGACTGGCTCGCCGAGACCAGGCCGTTCATCGTTGTGCGGGCGCCGTCGATATTGCCGACGACGCCGGCCTGCACCTGCAAGGCGTCCTGGAACGCGCCGACGCTGTCCTCCCAGCGGGAGTTGGCGTTGGCGATCATCTGGGCGTTGGTGCCGGTGAGCGCCGTTCCCTTGTAGCGGTCGGTGAAGGCGCTCTGGATGTCCCGCACATCATAGGCGATGCGCTGGGCCTGTCCGAGCAGCTGCTGCGTCTGCCGCACCTGCTGCTGAAGCGTGTCGACCGTCGAGAGCGGCAGGCTGGCGAGATTGCGCGCCTCGTTGATGAGGCTGGTCGCCTGCTGCTGGATTTGCTGGATCTGGTTGTTGATCTGCTGGAGCGCGCGGGCCGCCTGCAGGACGTTGGAAGCGTAGTTGGTCGGATCATAGACGATCCCGCCGAACTGCGCCTGTGCGGGCGCGGCGACGAGAGTCGGCACGACGGCGGTGCTGGCGAGGACGCCGGCCATGAAGGCGCGGCGCAGAGGCATTTTACTCATAGCGGCAACTCCTGCTGGTTTGAGAGAAGAAGCTCGACGGCCCAGCCGCAGCCGCGATGTCGCAGCCATTCGGCCGCGAACGCGGATGCCCCGTGGGTTTCGATGATGCTGGCGATGGCGAGCTGGTCGGTTTTCGACGAGGCGGCGGCGAAGGCGAGCGCGACCTCGCCCAGCCCCAGCTCGAACAGGCGGTTGCCCGACTGCGACTGGCAGTAATAGTCGCGCTTGGGCGTCGCCCGGCTCAATATCTCGATCTGGCGGGCGTTGAGGCCGAACCGCTCGTAGATGGCCGCGATCTGCGGTTCGGCCGCGCGTTCGTTCGGCAGGAAGATGCGCGTCGGGCAGGACTCGACGATGGCGGGTGCGATCGCGCTGCCCTCGATCTGCGCGAGCGACTGGGTGGCGAAGATGACGCTCGCGTTCTTCTTGCGCAGCGTCACCAGCCATTCCGAAAGCTGTTTGGCGAACGCGGGCGATCCCAGCGCAAGCCAGCCTTCGTCGATGATGATGAGCGTGGGTCTGCCGTCGAACCGCCCGGCGATGCGGTGGAACAGATAGGAGAGCACGGCCGGGGCCGCGCCGCTCTCCATCAGTCCCTCGGTCTCGAACACCTGAACGGTGGCTTCGCCCAGCCGCTCGGTTTCGGCGTCGAGCAGGCGTCCCCATGCTCCGCCGACGCACCAGGGTGCGAGCGCCTGCTTCAAGTGCTGGCTCTGGAGGAGGACGGCGAGCCCGGTCAGTGTGCGCTCGGCGACCGGCGCGGTGGCGAGCGAGGTCAGCGCCGACCAGATATGTTCCTTGGCCTGGGGGTCGACGGTGACATTTTCGCTCGCGAGGATCGCGGCCAGCCATCCCGCCGCCCAGCTGCGCTCGGCGGGATCGTCGATGCGCGCGAGGGGTTGAAGCTGAACGCCTGTCCCTGCCTCGTCAGCGAGCATCCCGCCCAAGTCCTGCCAGTCGCCGCCCATGCCGAGCGCGGCGGCGCGGATGCTCCCGCCGAAGTCGAAGGCGAAGACCTGGGCGTTCTCGTAGCGGCGGAACTGCATCGCCATGAGGGCGAGCAACACCGATTTGCCCGAGCCGGTCGGCCCGACGATCAATGTGTGGCCCACGTCGCTGCCATCGGGATGAAGGGAAAACCGGAACGGGGTCGAGCCTTCGGTTCTTGCGTAGAGCAAGGGGGCGCTACCCAAATGCTCGTCCCGTTCCGGCCCCGCCCATACCGCTGACAGGGGGATCAGGTGGGCGAGATTGAGCGTGGAGACCGGCGCCTGCCGGACATTGGCATAGACATGGCCGGGGAGGCTCCCGAGCCACGCCTCGATCGCGTTCATGCCTTCGGGGATCACGGTGAAGTCGCGACCCTGAATGACCTTCTCGACCAGCCGCAGCTTCTCGGCCGCGATGGCCGGATCGCGGTCCCAGACCGTCACCGTCGCGGTGACGAGGGCAAGGCCGGCATAATCGCTGCCCAGCTCCTGCAGGGCGGTGTCGGCGTCCGCCGCCTTGTTGGACGCATCGCTGTCCATCAGGACCGACGCCTCGTTGGTCATCACCTCCTTGAGGATCGCCGCGACCGACTTGCGCTTGGCGAACCATTGCCGCCTGATCTTCGTCAGCAGCTTTGTCGCGTCGGTCTTGTCGAGCATGATCGCGCGCGTTGACCAGCGATATTCGAATGCGAGCCGATTCAGCTCGTCGAGCAGGCCGGGAAAGGTGACGCTGGGGAATCCGGTGATGGTAAGCGTCCGCAGATGATGCTCACCCAGCTTCGGTTCCAGCCCGCCCGTTAGCCCCTCGTCGGCCAGCAGCGCGTCGAGGTGCATCGGGGTTTCCGGCACACGCACGCGCTGGCGCCGGGTCGAGATGGTGCTGTGGAGGTAGGTCAGCGTCTCGCCGTCATCGAGCCAGCGGACCTCGGGCACGAAGCCCTCGACCAGACCCAGCACACGGTCGCTGCGATCCGTGAAGTTCTTGAGCAGCTCCCACGGATCGACGCCCGTGCCGGAACGGCCTTCATAGAGCCAGGTTTCGGCGCGGGCGGCGTCCTCTGCCGGGGGCATCCCGAGCAGTGTCAGATAATAGCCGCTCTCGAAATGCGCGCCTTCCTCGCGGAACTGTTCCCGGCGCTCCATGTCGACCAGCGCCGATACCGGATCGGGGAACTCCGATTCCGGATAATCAAGCGCGGGACTGCGCTGCGCCTCGACGAAGATCGCCCAGCCCGAGCCCAGCCGGCGGAGCGCATTGTTGAGCCGCGCCGTGGTGGCGACCAACTCAGCCGGGGTGGCGCTGTCGAGATCGGGACCGCGAAACCGGGCCGTGCGCTGGAACGAGCCGTCCTTGTTGAGCACGACGCCTTCGCCGACCAGCGCCGCCCAGGGCAGGAAGTCGGCAAGGTGCGCCGCCTTCTGGCGGTATTCGCTGAGGCTCATCATGGCTGCATCCATGTCGGGTAACGGAGGTGACGCCGGGCCACATCGACGAATTGCGGATCGCGCCGCGCGGCCCAGACGGATAGCGCGTGGCCGATGGCCCAAATGACCAGGCCGGCGATCCAGAGGCGCAGGCCGAGCCCGATCGCGCCCGCCAGCGTGCCATTGACGATGGCGAGTGCCCGCGGCGCGCCGCCGAGCAGGATCGGCTCGGTCAGCGCTCGGTGGACGGGGGCGTGAAAGCCCGCGATCGGCTCGACTGTGTCCATCAGACCAGCGCCCCGCCGCCAAAGCTGAAGAAGCTGAGGAAGAAGCTCGACGCGGCGAACGCGATCGACAAGCCGAACACGATCTGGATCAGCCGGCGGAAGCCGCCCGACGTATCGCCGAACGCGAGCGTCAGGCCGGTCACGATAATGATGATGACGGCGACGATCTTCGCTACCGGCCCCTCGATGCTTTCGAGGATGGATTGCAGCGGGGCTTCCCACGGCATCGACGAGCCACCCGCATAGGCGGGCGCGGAAATGGTCAGCGCGATCACGCTGACGGAAGCGGTTAGCATGGCGCGGCGTGCGCCATGCCGAAGGGCATGGATCATCGTTCGTCTCCTTGGGGGGCTGAGAGGCGGGTCAGGCGGTAATCGCCGCTGACCGGGTCGAGTCCTTCGACGCGGGCCAGCTCGGCGAGCCGGCGGCCATGTCCGTCGCGGACGAGGACGGCGATCAGGTCGATGGTCTCGGCGAGCAACGCGCGCGGGACCGTGACGACGGCCTCCTGAATGAGCTGCTCCATCCGCCGGAGCGCGCCGAGCGCGGTGCTGGCATGGATGGTGCCGATGCCGCCGGGGTGGCCGGTGCCCCAGGCTTTGAGGAGGTCGAGCGCCTCGGCGCCGCGCACCTCGCCGATGGGGATGCGATCGGGGCGCAGGCGCAGCGAGGAGCGGACGAGATCGGACAGCGAGACGACGCCATCCTTGGTCCGCATGGCGACGAGGTTGGGCGCGGCGCATTGCAGCTCGCGCGTGTCTTCGATCAGGACGATGCGGTCGGCGGTCTTCGCCACCTCTGCCAGCAGCGCGTTGACCAGCGTGGTTTTACCGCTGCCGGTGCCGCCGGCGACGAGGATGTTGGCGCGGGTCTCGATGCCGTGCCGCAACGCCTCGGCGTGAGTCGCCGACATGATCCCGGCAGCCGCGTAGTCTTCGAGCGTGAACACCGCGACGGCTGGCTTGCGGATCGCGAAAGCCGGGGCCGCGACGACGGGCGGCAACAGTCCCTCGAACCGCTCGCCGCCTTCCGGCAACTCGGCCGAGACGCGCGGGGACCGGGCGTGAACCTCGACGCCGACATGGTGCGCGACCAGGCGGACGATCCGTTCGCCGTCCGCCGCGCCGAGCGTCATGCCGGTGTCGCTGATGCCTTCGCCGAGCCGATCGACCCACAACCGGCCGTCCGGGTTCAGCATCACCTCGATAACGGCCGCATCGTCGAGCCAGGCCGCGATCGACGGCCCCAGCGCCGTGCGCAGCATCCGCGCGCCGCGCGTGTTCGCTTCGGATCGGATAGGCTGGACGGTCAAGGCGTGGCCCCCGCAATGAACCGGGCGAACCGCCGCCCGGCGTCAGGGGCACATCAAGAGAGACAGGAAATCGCGCGGGGCAACAACTATGTCAGGGCGTAGTAGTGACGGCGGTAGATAAGTGCACGTTGCGGTCGGACGCTTTGCGCGCTGTGCCTGTCAGGCTCCTTTCCCGGGCTCGAAATCGACCGAGTCGTGGACTGCCGGACTTGCATGTGCGGCGCGCATCCTCTCCGCGCTGCGGTCCCGCCGCAGCCTGGTGCGGTTGAATTGGTGCCGTGAAACAGCTCAGCGATTCTTCCCAAAAAGGGAAATACCTCTTGCTTCCCATTTTGGGAAATGGCATATCCTGTTCGATGAGGATCATCGCCCGCAAGAATATCGTGGCCTATTTCACGAGGCATCCATTGACCCGCGCGTCGTTGACGCACTGGCTTGAGATGGCGGAAAATGCGGCATGGTCTTCGACAAGCGAGGTCATCGCCGATTTTTCAAAGGCAAAAACGGTGACGGCTGAGCGGGTCCGCTTCGAAGTGGCGGGCGGCGATCACAGAATGATCGTCGCTTTCCATTTTCGGCGGGGGATCGCTTTCATCAAGTTCATTGGGACACACGCTGAATATGACCGCATCGACGCCGAAACCGTCGATCAATTCTGAAGGACAGGCACATGGAAATCAGACCAATCAAAAACGATGACGACCATCGGGCGGCGGTCGATGAAATCCGGGCGCTCTGGAACGCGGAAGCGGGCAGCGCCGATGAGGACCGGCTCGATGTGCTGGCGACGCTGGTTGATGAGTATGAGCGCAAGCGCTGGCCGGTCGACAAGCTCGATCCGGTGGAAGCGATCGAGGCGGCGATGGAAGCGGAAGGACGCACGCGCGCCGATCTGGCGACCCTGATCGGCCAGTCCCGCGCAACGGAGGTTCTTGCCCGCAAGCGGGCGCTGTCGCTCCAGATGATCCGCAAGATCGAGCGGGCCTGGCATGTCCCTGCGTCGATTCTGGTCCGCGAATATCAACTATCGCGGTGAGGCCCGGCGCGTGCGTTCGCTCGCGCCGGGATCGCCCGATTCCAGCCCCGCGGATAGCCTGTCTGCTCACAGGGTTGGTCAGACCGCGTCGCCGCTGCCGACGCCGCTCCCGATATCCTCCGGTATTTCGTCGAGAAGGCTCTTGCCGCTGGCATAGCGCCGGCCGAGGGTCTCGACAAAACCCTCATAGCGCTTGCGCCCCTTGACCTGGGCGGCCGCCTGATCCTCGTCGGGCAGCGGGGGCGTGACCGCCAGCCAGAAACGGACGAACAGCGCCAGCGCCTCGGTGGTGAGGCCGGTGTTGCGTTCGAGCCGCTGAACCTGGCGTGAGAGCCGGTCTAGCCGCCGGGCGAACGCGGCCTCCATCCGGTCGGCGCCGTCCGGCGACATCCAGGAGGTGACGGCCGCTTCCACGATCGCCGAGCGCGAGATGCGGCGGCGGATCGCCAGCTCGCTCACCTGGCGGGCCAGTTCGGGCGGAAAATAGACGTTGAGACGGACGCGCATGGGAACCTCCTACAATTCGATGCCGTCGTCGGGATCGAGCGACGCCTGCCGTGCGATGCCCTGCATCCGGCGCCGCGCCGCGGCCTGGCGCGCGGCGTCCTCGGGCTCGTCCTCGACGATGGAAAATTCCTGCGCGGGCGGTGCGGGCGCCGTCTCCTTCACGATGGCGACATGATCGGGAAGCTCGGGCTCGCGGCGCAGCCCACTATTGGCGGCATCTTCCTGGCGGCGGATGATCGCCGCGATCTCGGCGGGATCGGCCGTGGCGGCGAGTCCCGTCCAGTCGTCGGGACGGACCTCCCGAGGTGGCGATGCGGCCGGATCGGGCGGCGGCATGATCCGCGTAGCGAGACGGGGATCGGCATAATAGGCCGCCTTCTTCGCGCGGATCGGCTGGACGCCCGACACCATGACGATTTCCTCGTCGGGCGGCAGCTGCATGACTTCGCCTTGCGTCAGAAGCTGCCGGGCGGTCTCGGAGCGCGATACCATCAGATGCCCGAGCCAGGGCGAGAGTCTGTGCCCGGCATAATTCTTCATCGCCTTCATCTCGGTCTTGGTGCCAAGCGCCTTCGACACGCGCTCCCCCGTTTTCTCGTTGTTGGTCGCGAAGCTCACCCGGACGTGGCAGTTGTCGAGAATCGCATTGTCCGGCCCGTAGGCTTTCTCGATCTGGTTGAGCGACTGCGCGATCAGAAAGGATTTCAGGCCATAGCCGGCCATGAACGCCAGCGCGCTCTCGAAAAAATCGAGCCTCCCCAGCGCAGGAAACTCGTCGAGCATCAGCAGCAGGCGATGCCGGTTGCCACCGGGTTTCAGCTCCTCCGTCAGCCGCCGCCCGATCTGGCTGAGCATCAGGCGGATGAGCGGTTTGGTCCGCGAGATGTCGCTGGGTGGAATGACGAGGTAGAGCGTCGCCGGCTGCTCGCCCGCGACCAGATCCATGACGCGCCAGTGGCAGGCGCGCGTGACCTGGGCGACGACGGGATCGCGGTAAAGCCCGAGAAAAGACATGGCGGTCGAGAGCACGCCCGAGCGTTCGTTGTCGCTCTTGTTGAGCAGCTCGCGCGCGGCCGAGGCAACCACCGGATGCACCCCGGCTTCGCCGAGATGCGGTGTCGCCATCATCGCGGCCAGCGTCTGCTCGATCGTGCGCGCCGGATCGGACAGGAAGGCCGCGACGCCGGCAAGCGTCTTGTCGGGTTCGGCGTAGAGCACATGCAGGATCGCGCCGACCAGCAGCGCATGGCTGGTCTTTTCCCAGTGGTTGCGTTTCTCCAGCGAGCCTTCCGGGTCGACCAGCACGTCGGCCACGTTCTGCACGTCGCGGACTTCCCACTGGCCGCGCCGCACCTCCAGCAGCGGGTTGTAGGCGTCCGACGCCGCATTGGTCGGATCGAACAGCAGGACGCGGCCATGCCGCGCGCGGAAGCCCGCGGTCAGCGTCCAGTTCTCGCCCTTGATGTCGTGGACGATCGCCGACGCCGGCCAGGTCAGGAGCGAGGGCACCACCAGTCCGACGCCCTTGCCGCTGCGGGTCGGCGCGTAGCACAGCAC
>JASGDV010000134.1:0-6827 GCA_049841255.1 Sphingobium sp. | reverse complement strand
TCGTCCATTGCGCCTCGCTCAACTCATATCGCTTCACGCCCATCCATAGCCTCCGCTCAATCGCGGAACCCTATGAATCAGCACTTACGCCCTTTGGGAATCCTGAATGTCGATCGGCCCTAGAGCGTCGTGTGGATAATTGGAATCGCGGGATTCCTGTTGGTTTGGATTTGTGATTCACCCTTTTTGGAGGTGGATCATGGGGACATGCCGATCTGACGATTTGCGTTTGCGTGTGGTGGAAGCGGTTGCTGCCGGCAGCTCGCGGCGCGCTGCGGCGGCACGATATTCGGTCAGCGTGAGCGCCGCGATCCGCTGGACGGCGCGTGCGCAGGCCGAGGGCAGTCCGGCGCCGCGCAAACAGGGACGGCCATTGGGCAAGGGGCCGCTGGCCGATCATCTCGACTATCTGATTGGTGTGGTCGAGGCGGCTCCCGATATCACCATGCCCGAGTTGGCGACCCGCCTCCTGGCCGAGCGCGGGGTGACGGCGGCTTGGGCCTCGCTGTCGAAGCTGCTGTGCCGGGCCGGGTTCACATATAAAAAAACAGCTGATGGCGTCGGAATGCGCACGCGTCGATGTGGCTGAAAGGCGGCGGGTATGGCTGGCCGACCGTCAGCCGGCGATGCGCCGCGAGCCGCACCGGCTGGTGTTCATCGACGAGACTTCGGTCAACACCAAGATGACGCGCCTGCGCGGGCGGGCCAGGCATGGCAGGCGTCTCAAGGCCAGCGCCCCGTTCGGCAAGTGGGGAACCCAGACCTTCATCGCCGGGCTGCGCCACGACGGTCTGACCGCGCCGTGGGTGATCCACGGCGCGATGGATCGCGCCGCCTTCAACATCTACATCGAAACCCAGCTCGCCCCGACGCTCGCACCCGGCGATGTGGTGATCCTCGACAACCTCTCGGTCCACAAAAGCGCCAAGGCCGAAGCCGCCATCCGCGCCCGTGGCGCATGGATGCTGTTCCTGCCGCAATACTCGCCCGACCTGAACCCGATCGAGATGGCCTTCTCCAAGCTCAAAGCCCATCTGCGCAAGATCGCCGCACGCACCTTCGACGCCCTCATCGCCGCGCTCGGCGACATCTGCCGCCTACCAACCACCCGAATGCTGGAACTACTTCGTCAAAGCCAGCTATGGATCAAATTAACGGCACGACGCTCTAGTCCAGATCGAAACGACAAAGCGGGACTCCGGCGTTGATTTACGCCGTTCTTCGGGTCACAGGAGCACGTATCTGCTTAAAAGGAACGGTCTCTAGACGGGCAGGGGGACGCCCGGCAGATTCTTGGCGGTGCGGATGGTGAGCGATGTTTTCACGCTCACCACATTGGGCGCGGGCGTCAGTTTGGACGTGAGGAATTGCTGAAAGCTCTGAAGGTCATTCGCTACCACCTTGAGAATGAAGTCGATTTCTCCGTTCAGCATGTGGCATTCGCGCACCTCCGGCAGGGTGGCGATATGATCCTCGAAAGCCTTCAGATCGGCTTCTGCCTGACTGCGCAGGCTCACCATGGCGAAAACGGTGATCATATAGCCCAGCATCGCCGGGTCGACGACCGCGTGGTAGGAGGTGATGGCCCCGGCTTCCTCCAGCGCGCGCACGCGGCGCAGGCAGGGAGGCGCGGTCAATCCCACTTTCCGGGCGAGTTCGACATTGGTCATCCTGCCATCCCTCTGCAACTCTCCCAGAATTTGCAGATCGATGTCGTCGATATTCGGGCTCGCCATTATCCTGATTATTTCCTTACGTGGTTCTTGCGCGCCATCATAATAATGTTTCAGGACAATGCAATTGTCCCACAATGCTACGATGATGCGGGAAAGCGCGGGACCCCCTTTCGTTTGGCTTGGGGAGAGCTTATCCATGGTCCCAACAGATGGTCGCATATTTTGACGCTGACCGTGCAAAAGAGGGTTCGGGGTGCGTTTCAACGATCTCATGCAGACGGTGCTGTCCGCTGAAAACAGAAGCGGGCCGGGGGCGGTGACGCTCTGGCGCCAATGCGTGGACCTGCTGGCCCAGCATGACCGGGCGGAACGCCCGATGCCCGCGGAAGACCGGGACGCGCTGCTCGACCGTCTGACGAATCTGCGGCCCCAATTGTCCGAAGCGCAGCGCATCGCGACCGTGGTGGAACTGGGGTCGCGGTTGTCCTCGCCCGCTCTGGTGGAATTTTTCGCCCATGACCGGCCTTCCATCGCGGCCGCAGCCATTGCGCGCGCGCGGCTGACGGATGGCGGCTGGGCTTCCCTGCTGTCCCGGATGACCCCGACGGCGCGGGGCGTCTTGCGCGGGCGGCGCGACATCGGTCCGGAAACGCGACGAGGGCTGGAATCCTTCGGCCCGGCCGATCTGGTGCTCACGACGGAGCGGGATGATGCATTCCCGGCGCAGGCGATGTTGCTGACGGCGGAAATGGCCATCAGCGAAGCCGCGCCCGATGTCGCGAAGCCTGATGACGAAGCGCCTCCCGCCGAAGGGAAAAGCCAGATTCGCAATCTGGTGGACCGGATTCAGCGCTTCACGAAGACGAAACGGCATCTCGTCCCGTCGGAGGAACTGGAGGAGGGAGCCGACGATAAGGCGATACGTTCCTTCGCCTTTGAAACCGACGCGAATGGCGCGATCATATGGGTGGATCAAAGGCCCCGCGCGGCGCTCATCGGCCTTTCGCTCAATGAGGCGGCGCTCGATGGCGGCAGCGGGCCCGATGGGCATGTGGCGGGCGCTTTCGCGCGGCGCAGCGGATTCCGTCACGGCCGTTATCAGATTGTCGGCGGCGCGCTTGCCGGGGAATGGCGGATGTCGGCGACACCCTTCTTCGATCCGCGCTCGGGCCGCTTCCAGGGCTATCGGGGGCAGGCGCGCCGCCCCTATATCCATGAGGTCGCGATCCCGTCCGACACGGCGCTGGCATCGATTGCCGGGTTTCCCGCCGATTCCCTGCGCCAACTGGTTCATGAACTCAGGACGCCGCTGAACGCCATTCTCGGCTTCGCGGAGATCATCGAGCAGGAGCTTTTCGGCGCTGCCGGCCCCCATTATCGGGACATGGCGGGCAAGATCGCCGTCGATGCCCGACATTTGCTGACCGCTTTCGATGAACTGGACCTCGCCGCCAAGGCGCATCAGGGCGACGGGCCGGTGACGCCGCATGCCGTCGACCCGGCGCTTTTGATCACGCAGGTGGTGGCGCGCTTCTCCGATCAATCCGACGAATCCGGCTCCCGCGTGGACATTCGGATGTCGACCGGCCTTCCTTCCGTGCGGATCGATCCGGTCCAGGGCGAAAGGATGGTGCAGCATCTGGTGCGAACCCTGATTTCCGTCGCTCCCCCGGAAGAGGGGCTGACGGGCGCCTGCTGGTTTCAACCCGACGGCGCGATGGGACGGGTGATGTTGGCCTTCGACCGGCCGTCCTCGCTTCAGGGCATGGAGGAGAAGGAATTGCTCGACCCCGGCTATACGGCGGAGGGGGATTGGGCGGATGGTCCCTTGCTCGGTCTGGGTTTCTCGCTCCGGCTGATCCGCAGCCTTGCGTCGGGATGCGGGGCCTCGCTGGAAATCGGGGCGGACCGGCTTGTCCTGTCCGTGCCCGCTCTCGCCCATACCGAAGAGCAGGCCGAGCAGGGTTAGGCCGGGGAAACCCTATCGCAACCATTGCGCGATAGGGGGAGGGCATGACCATGGCTTCCCATGACGGCAATCTGCTGCTTCCGCCCCGGCCGGAGGACAGGATTGCGCTGGCTCCCGATTTCGGCACGCGCTTCATGCTGTTCGTCGATACGGAGGAGGAGTTCGACTGGGCCGCGCCTTTCAGGCGGACCGGGCATCGCGTGTCGGCATGGCAAGGTATGGCGCGCGGGCAGGCCTATTTCGCGACGGCCGGGATCAAGCCGGTCTATGTGACGGACTATCCGGTCGTCGACGACGATCGCGCCGCCGCGATGATGCGGCAATGGGTGGACGACGGAGCCGCCGATATCGGCGCTCATCTGCATCCATGGGTCAATCCGCCCCATGTGGAAGAGGTGTCGGACGCCAACAGCTATGCGGGATTTCTGCCCAAGGCGGTGGAACAGGCAAAGCTGGAAAGCTTGAGCCGAAGGATCGCCGAACGCTTTGGGCGAAGGCCGATTGCCTATCGGGCGGGGCGCTATGGCGTGGGGCGGAACAGCGCCCGCCTGCTGGAAGAGGCCGGTTTTCTTGTCGACAGCTCGGTGCGGAGCCGGTTCGACTACAGCGCCCAGCATGGGCCCGATTTCCGGGGACTGCCGCTGCATCCTTATCGGGCCGGGCCGGGCAGGACATTGATCGAACTGCCGTTGTCGACTGCTTTCACCGGCCTGCTGAAGGGGGGAGGCGAGCGCCTTTACCGGGCATTCCAGGCCATGAGTCCGCTTTCGGGCGCGATTGCGCGGGGAGGGTTGCTGCGCCGGATTCCGCTGACACCTGAAGGCGTGCCCGCCAGCGCGGCCATCATGGCGATCGACTCGCTGATCGATGAAGCGGTGCCCGTCCTGAATTTCAGCTTCCATTCCCCGACGCTGGAGCCCGGCCATACCCCCTATGTCCGGAATGCGGAGGATATGGACGGTTTCTACAGATGGTGGGACGCGATACTCGATCATCTGGCGCGACGGGGCGTCCGCTCCATCGATCTGGACGCGTTCGTGCGAAGCGTTTCGGCGAGCGGGCGGGCTTGCAAAGCGGCCTGATGCCCCTTATCGCCCGCTTCAGGGTGGGGCCTGTAGCTCAATGGTTAGAGCTGGCCGCTCATAACGGCTAGGTTGCGGGTTCGAGTCCTGCCGGGCCCACCAATTTCATGCATTGCCATTCCTGTGTCAGGACGGACGGAATGCGATCCGTCGATGCCCGTCCACCGATCATGTCCTGCGGCAGTTTCGGGCGTCGTATCCCTTTGGATGGAAGCGGGGCGGGCAGGAACCGCGTCCGCTTCCATCCCGCTGGAATTCAGAACTTGATCCCGGCCCTCACGCCATAAGCGCGCGGTTCCTGAATAGCGGCGAGGGCCACGGTGCCGGTGGATGCCGATGCGATGGTGATCTCGTTCTCGATATTCTTGATGAAGCCCTGGATATAATAGCGTCCCTCCGGCGCCGTATAGGTCAACGTCGCGTCGGACTTGGTGAAGGAGGGCTGGCGGAAGAAGGCCAGGCTGTTCAGATCGACGATATAATAACCCGAACTGAACCGGGTGCGCGCGCCAAAGTCGACCTTGCCGCCATTGGCCAGCGGGAACGTCCGCGTATAGCCTGCGGTCGCCGTGAACTTGGGCGAATGATCCAGCGGGCGGCCCCTGACATTATAGGTCGGATTGCTCACCATATCCGGCACGAAGTCACCATAGCGCGCATGGGTATAGGTGAAGCCCAGATCGAACCTGTCGTTGGTCGAAGGCTGGAGGACGGCCTCCAGTTCCACGCCATCGATCTTGGCGCTCGCCGCGTTGGTGGTGATCGTGTTCGGGATCGGATCGCTGACGATCTGGGTCAGCTGCATATTGCTGTAGTCATAGTGGAACAGCGCGCCGTTCAGACGGAATTCCGGGCTGAAGCGGAACTTGAAGCCGATCTCATAGGCGGTCAGCGTTTCAGGCGCATAGCGTTGCGATTCCGGCGTATGGATGCATCCGACCCCCTGACCCTTGATGCAGTTGGTGTTGAAGCCGCCTGCCTTGTAGCCCGTGGAGACGCTTGCATAGATAAGGCCCAGATCCGGAATGTCATAATCCGCCCCGATCTTCCAGGTGGTCTTCCTGAACTTGCGGTGCGCCAGATTATCGTTGAGCGTGCAGCGGACGCCGCCGTCCGCAAGGTCCACCGGCTTGGCGCATTCGAAGGTGGCGGGCATGTCGGCGGGATCGTCGAATTCGACCACCGTCGCGCCGCGTTTGCGCCATTTGGTGTCGGACGTATAACGAAGGCCGCCGGTAAGATGCAGGTCCGGCGTCACGTCGAAAGTCACCGTGCCGAAAACGGCCTTTGACTCCGCGCCTTGCGGTCCCTGAAGGAAGCCGTAGGCCGATGCGCCGGGCACGACCATCCCGGCCAGCGGGTTGAGCATGACGTTGTTCTGAATGCCCGTCTCACGGAAATAATAGGCGCCGACCTGGCCGTGCAGGCGCTGGTCCTGTCCGAAAGCCAGGCGCAATTCCTGCGAGTTCTGCTTGAATTCGTCGTAGAAATCGATCGGGTTGTAGAAGGAATTGTACAGCAGGACGCTGCGCGTGTTCTTGCGCGTCGCCTCCCGGTAGGAACCCAGATAGGTTAGCTGCACGGGACCGAAATCATAGGTGGCCTCACCCATGATGCCCCAGTGATCCTCGTCCCGCTTCGTCTTGTCGACGGGCGTGTGCGTCAGGGTGCGCTGATAGTCGGAGCCGTGATCGACATAGATAGGATCGGTCATCTTCACGCCGGTTCGGGTGAAGAAGCGGTCGAGCGTGACGGGATTGCCGTTGGAGCCGAAGCCCCCGGTCTTCGTATAGTCGCCGCGGATGACGAAGGTGAAATTGTCGCCGATGCCGCCGCCGAAGGATAGGCGGCCCGAAAGCGTGTCGCGGAACGATCCGCTGTTCACCCGGTCGGGCGTGTTCAGCCGGTAATAGGGGTCGTCCTGCACCGGCGCTCATCATCTGCTACATTTTCCGCGCGGCGTGTTCAGCCGGTAATAAGGGTCGTCCTGCACCTGATAATTGACCGCCGCGCGGACGCCCAGTCCGGCGCCCAGGGGCACGTTGATCATCCCCGTCACGTCGGCCTTGCCGAAATTGCCGTAGCTGCCGTCCAGCGAAG
>JASGDV010000133.1:0-6321 GCA_049841255.1 Sphingobium sp. | reverse complement strand
GCCCGGCCGCCCCACGCTCCCGCGCGACCCGCAGCAATTCGTCGCGCAGGTCATGGACGGCATCGCGGTCGGCGGCGACGACGGTGCGCTGGCTCGCCTGCTGCACGAACAGCAGCACGCCGCCGCTGACGAGGAACTGGCAGAGGAAGGCGAGCCCGACGAAACGCCCGATGGTCGACCGCGCAAAGCCCTGCAGGCGGGCGGTGACGCTATTTCTCGACGCCAAGGCGGTAACCCATGCCGCGCACCGTATGCAGCAGCGGACGGTCGGACCCGTCGTCCAGCTTGCGGCGCAGGCGGCTGACATGCACGTCGATCACATTGGTGCCGGGATCGAAATGATAATCCCACACCCCTTCCAGCAGCATGGTGCGGGTCACCACCTGATCGGGATGGCGCAGGAAGAATTCCAGCAGGCGGAACTCGCGGGGCTGCAGGTCCACCGCCCGCCCGCCGTGCTTCACCCGGCGGGAAAGCAGGTCCATCTCCAGATCGTCGTGGCGCAGCGTTGTCACGACCGCGCCGCCGCCCTGTCCCCGCGCGCGGCGCAGCAGCAACTGCACGCGGGCGAGCAGTTCGGCGAAGGCGAAGGGCTTGGTCAGATAATCGTCGGCCCCGCCGGTCAGCCCTTCCACCCGGTCCTCCGGCGTGCCGAGCGCGGACAGGATGATCGCGGGCGTCTCGATCCCCGCCGCGCGCAGGGCCTTCAGCATCGACATGCCGTCCATCGCGGGCATCATCCGGTCGAGGATGATCGCGCCGTAACCGCCGTCGCTCGCCAGGAACAGGCCGTCGCGGCCATTGTCCGCCCGGTCGACGGTGAAGCCCGCCTCGCTCATGCCCTTGGCGATATAGTCGGCGGTGGCGGCGTCATCTTCGACGACGAGGATCTTCTGGCTCATTTCCGGTCCTCCGGCAGTTCGAACGTCACTTTCCGCATGGCTCCCCCATGGCGCAGCGCCAGATGGATGCTGCCCTGCGGATGCTGTAACAGATAGGCGGCCGCCTGATCCAGCGATCGCACCGCCTGCCCGTCGATTTGCACGATGTCGTCGCCGACCGCGAAGCCCAGCCGCCGCGCCTGCCCGTCGGACGCGAGGCTGGTGACGATCAGGCCCGATCCGCCCGCCTGCGCGTTGGCCAGCGTCACGCCGGGCAGGACATGCCCCTGCGCGGCGGCCTGTCCCGCATGGCTGCCGGTGGCGCGATGGACATGGAGGAAGAAGGCGGCGCTCATCCCCAGCGCGCCGGCGGCAAGGCAGCCGAGCGCGACTCCGGTCGCCGTCCTGCTCCTCCTGTCCCGCGCGGTCATGTGGCGCGCAATCGCTGGAGGGATGGGGTCTCGCCCGTCGCCATGGCGACGCGGCCCGACCGCTCCAGCTTGCCCCAGCCCACGACCCAGCCGCCAATGGCCGAAGCGATGGCGCGCACCACGACCCAATACATGATCTGGCGATAGACGAAGCGTTGCGCGACCAGCAGATGCGGTGGATAGCGGGCCTCGCCGCTATCCAGACGATAGGCGACCCAGCCGCAGGCGACATCGATGGCGGTGAAGACCAGCCAATAGACGCCCATGGTCCACACATCGCCGCTGGTCTGCGCCCAGCCATGCTCCTGCACGCGGATCACGGTCGCCGCGATGGACAGGACCAGCGCAAGGTCGATCAGCGGGGAAATGGCCGCAAAGACGATCTGGAACAACCATGCCTGCGGCATCCCGACCAGCGCCAGGCCGGTGGGCTTGCGCTCGCGCAGCACGCCCGCATGTTTCCACAGGCATTGCAGCGTGCCGAACGCCCAGCGGTAACGCTGTTTCGCCAGCGCGCGGAAGCCTTCGGGCGCTTCGGTCCATGCGACGGCTTCGGGATCGTAGGTGACGCGCCAGCCCGCGCGCTGGATCGCGATGGTGAGGTCCTGATCCTCGGCCAACGTGTCTTCGGGATAGCCGCCCACCGCGTCCAGCGCCGCGCGCCGCCACGCGCCGACCGCGCCCGGCACCACCGTCATCGCGTCGAAGCCCGCCAGCGCGCGCCGCTCCAGATTCTGCGCGGTGATATATTCGACCGCCTGCCAGCGGGTGACGAGGTTGACGCGATTGCCCACCCGTGCGTCCCCCGCCACCGCGCCGATGGCGGGATCGGCGAACCAGCGGACAAGCCGCGCGATCGTCGTCGGTTCGAACTGGGTGTCGGCGTCGAGGGCGATGACGACCTCCCCTGTCGCATGGGCCAGAGCGCGGTTCAGCGCCCCCGCCTTGCCGCCATTGTCCAGCGTCAGCAGCGTGACGCGCGGATCGCCGGAGAAGGCATGGGCGACGATGGCGCTGGTCGCATCCTTCGATCCGTCGTCCGCGACGATCAGTTGCAGGTCGGGATAATCGCTTGCCAGCACGCGCCGCACCGACGCCTCGATCACGCGAGCCTCATTATAGGCCGGGATGATGACCGACACGCTGGGCCGGTGGACCGGCGGCTCCGCCCGGCGGCGGCGCGACTGGAAGGTGGCGAGCGCGACCATCAGCACCGCCCGCGCGATCCCCAGCGAAATGGCGAGGGTGAACATCCAGCCCAGCAGCGTGCTGAACGCTGCCAGCGTGATGAAGGCGGCCACGTCGATCCGCACCGCCATCAGGTCGGCGGGCTGCACCGGCGGCATCGCGGCGTCCGGCGACAGGCCCGCAAGGCGCGAGACGGGGACGAAACTGTATCCTTCCGCCCGCAGCGCCGCGATGATGCGGGGCAGGGCGGCGACCGTTTGCGACCGCTCGCCGCCGCCGTCATGCAGCAGGATGATATTCTCCGAACGGTCGGGCGTCGCCGAATGGACCTGATCCAGCACCTGTTTCACGATGGCGTCGGTGCCGGGCCGCTGCCAGTCATTGGGATCGACGTGCAGCCCCACCTCCGTATAGCCCGCTTTCTGCGCCGCCAGCGCGGGGCCGAGTTCGTCCGCGGTGGTGGGTTCTGCGTCCCCGAAATAGGGCGCGCGGAACAGCTTCATGCTGCGCCCGGTATAGGCCTGCACCAGCCGCTGCGTGGCGTTGAGCTGCAACCGCGTCCCTTCCTCCGGCCATGTGGCGAGGTTGGGATGGGCATAAGTATGGTTGCCGATCTCGCTGCCGTCCGCGACGATGCGGCGCAGCAGCGCGGGATGCTCCAGCGCATTCTCCCCGATGACGAAGAAGGTCGCGGGCGTGTGCGTCCGCTCCAGGATGGAAAGGATTTTCGGTGTCCATGTCGCGTCCGGTCCGTCGTCGAAGGTCAGCGCCAGCATCTTCGCCTGCTGCCCGCCGGTCCGCCGCACCTGATAGGGCGTGGGGAGCGCGCCATAGCTTTCCCGCACGATCATGTCCCGCGGCCCGAAGGCGATGGCGCGGCTGCCTTCGGTGGGCGGGGCGGTAATCCGCAATATCTCGCCATTCCCCTCTACATCGGTGTTGAGCATGCTGAAAATGCGGCGCAGGTCCGGCCGCCCGCCCCGGCGGAAGGCGGTGAGGTCGGGCCAGAAGCCGGGATCCTCGCTGCCCAGCCGCCACAGCGCCACGCTGGCGACGCCCAGCCGCCTGAGCGCAAGCATCTGGTTCCATGTCGCGGCGGCGTCCAGCATCCAGATCTGGTGCCGCTGGCCGCTTTCGTCATAGGCGAAGCCCGCATTGCCGCTCGCCGGATCGAAGGCGACGGGCGCGTCGCTGTCATGCGCGGCCAGCCATGCCTCGTCCAGCGACAGCGCGTCCGCCGTCCCGCCATGCCAGTCATAGCCATAGCTGCCGAGCGCGACGATCAGCTTGTCGGGGCCGACCCGCCGCATCGCCTCCTCCACCTGTCCCACGAACCAGGGCTGCGCGGCGATGGGGCCTGCTTCGCCGCCCTGCCAATGCTGGTCATAGGCCATGAAGATCAGCCGGTCGGCGGCATGGGCCAGCCGCTGCAAGGGCCAGCCGTCCCCCGCCGGAACGGTGAGCGCCAGTGTCGCATGGGCCGGCATCGCGGCGCGCAGCATGGGAAGGAAGCGCAGATAGTCGCGCAGGGCTCCGGGCGGCAGGGATTCGATGTCCATGACCAGCCCGCCCATCCGGTGCCGCGCCACATAATCACCCAGCCGCGCCGCGAGCAGGCGGCTGGCCCGCTCGTCGCGCAGCAGCCTCGCCATGCCCGCGCCGTCCCATCCGTCCGCGCCGACATTCTGGACCATCGGCAACAGCCGGGGCGGATGGGGCATGGCGGCGATCATCTGCGACAGGCGCGGGTCGCCGACGAAATGCGGAGCTGCCGAGGGACCGGACACCGTCACCAGCGCGGGCACGATCCAGTCGAGCTGCCCCACATGCCGCCGCAGCGAAGCGATGCTGCTTTCATCGTCAGGCACGTAGAAGCCGACATTGAGCGGCTTCGCCTGTTTGCGCGCGGCGGGCCAGGCGGGTAGCCATTTCGCGATGTCGCGATGGACGCGCGAAAGGCCCGACAGGCGCGCGGCATGGGGCTGGGGCAGCGGCAGGGCCAGATCGCCCTCGGACGGCACGGCGATCAGCGTGGAGGCGAAGGCGATGGCCCCGGCGACGATGGCCGCCAGTGCCGCCGCCAGCGCCCGCCGCGCCCATATGCCCCGCCGTCCGGTGGGATCGAAGAAAATCGGGCTTGTCATGTCGTTGTTCGCGCGCGCCTGTCCCTGTTGCCGCCAGCCATAGAGGGGCGCGCCTGCTGCGGTGATGATCCGATGATGAAATCTTGGTCATGATCGGCAACCGCCTTCCACGGCCCCGCGTTCGTCTGTTCCGGCGGGACCGGCGATCTGCTACCGCTGGGCTTTTCATCCGGGCCGGGAGCAGCCATGAGCGTCGTCGCCGCCTATCTCTACAGCGCGGGAAAGCCGGTCGAGCCCGTCTCGCTCGACCATGCGCCGGTGATCCACAATCCGTCCGACTTCGTGTGGATCGGGCTGGTGGAGCCGTCCGAGGAGGAACTGCGCACCCTTCAGGACAATTACGGCCTGCACCCGCTGGCGGTCGAGGATGCGCTGAAGGCGCACCAGCTCCCCAAGGTCGATGTCTATGGCGATCAACTCTTCGTCGTCGCCCGCACCGCCCATCTGGAGGGCGACAGGATCTGTTACGGTGAAACGGCGATCTTCGTCGGGCCGAACCACATCATCTCCGTGCGGCACGGTTCCGCCCGCGCCCATACGGAATTGCGCGCGCATCTGGAGGCGGCTCCGTCGCTGCTCAGCCATGGCGTCGATTATGTGCTGCACGCCATCCTCGATTTCATCGTCGACGGCTATCTGCCCATCGTCGAAACCATTGAGGAGGAAGTGCTGGCGATGGAGGATCGGGCGCTCGACACCTTCCTGGAACGGGACGACATCATGCGCATCTTCCACCTGCGCCGGGAACTGATCCGCTTCCGCCGCATCCTTGGCCCCATGTCGGAAATGGCGAGCAAGCTCGTTCATTTGGACCTGCCCTGCCTCGACGCGCAGGTGCGGCCCTATTTCAAGGATGTCTACGATCATGTGCGGCGTGTCGAGGCCATGGTCGAAAATCTGCGCGAAGTGCTGACATCGGTGTTCGAGGTCAGCCACCTGCTCGAATCCCAGCGGCAGGGCGCGACCACGCGGCAACTGGCGAGCTGGGCCGCGATCCTCGCCGTGCCGACGGCGATTGCGGGCATTTACGGCATGAATTTCCACAACATGCCCGAATTGCGGACGCATTACGGCTATTTCGTCGTCCTGGCGGTGATGGCGAGCATCTGCGCGCTCCTCTACCTCCGCTTCAAGCGCGCCAACTGGCTTTAGGATGGGCCGGCGGCCTGCAAAGGTTAGTTTCGGCCAAGAACAGACATTTATTCATCCGTTCGGGCTGAGCTTGTCGAAGCCCTTCCCTTTTCTTCATGACGTTGTGTTTGAAGAAGAAGTGAAGCCCTTCGACAAGCTCAGGGCGAACGAAGGTGAGCGTCTGAAAGCCACCCCAACCCCTCGACACCGGCTTGGCAAGCTGCATAATCCCTCGGCCTTACCCGTCCCTCCATCCGTCCAGATATGAGCGCCCGCCCGTTGATGCCCCTTCCTCTCGTCCCGCGTTTCCTGCTCCTGCTTCTCGCCCTGCTTCCCGGTATCGCCTTCGCGCTTCCGGCCAATCGCCCGACGCCCGGCTATACGCGGGTGGCCATCGAAACCTCCATGGGCACCATCGTCGTCGCCACCGACGATCGCCGCGCGCCGCGCACATCGGCCAATTTCCTCGCCTATGTGGATGACGGACGCTTCGACGGCGTCACCTTCTACCGCGCGGCGCGGCGCAAGAGCGCGCCGGAACTGGGG
>JASGDV010000132.1:0-6097 GCA_049841255.1 Sphingobium sp. | reverse complement strand
GTGAGGGGGATGCGCCGTCAGAAGGGCGTGGCCACTTCGTCCCCACCCCCTCATCCAACTGCGCCTAACCTCACTTCGTGAGGCAAGGCTTCGTATCCTTCTCCCCAAGGGGAGAAGGGAAAGCAAATGTCCGTTCCTGGCCACTTTCTGCTTTCCCGATCCCAACCCCAAAAAAAACGGCGCCCGAACCGGGCGCCGCCTTTCTTCATTCCTGACCTCGATCAGCGCCTGCCGACCGCGACGTAATCGCGCTGCGTCGGGCCGGTGTAGAGCTGGCGCGGGCGACCGATCTTCTGCGCGGGGTCGGAGATCATTTCGTTCCACTGCGCGACCCATCCCACCGTGCGGGCGAGGGCGAACAGAACCGTGAACATTTCGGTCGGGAATCCGATCGCCGACAGGATCACGCCCGAATAGAAGTCCACATTGGGATAGAGCTTCTTTTCGATGAAATAAGGATCGTTGAGCGCGATATGCTCCAATTCCTTCGCCACGTCGAAGATTGGATCGGTGACGCCCAGCTTCTCCAGCACGTCCTTCGCCGTCTTCTGCATGACGGTCGCGCGCGGATCGTAATTTTTGTAGACGCGGTGGCCGAAGCCCATCAGGCGGAACGGATCGTCCTTGTTCTTGGCGCGGGCGATATATTCCGGAATGCGGTCGACGGTGCCGATCTCGCGCAGCATGTTGAGCGCGGCTTCGTTCGCGCCGCCATGCGCCGGACCCCAGAGGCAGGCGATGCCCGCCGCGATGCAGGCGAAAGGGTTCGCGCCCGACGAACCGGCCAGACGCACGGTCGATGTCGACGCGTTCTGCTCATGATCGGCGTGGAGGATGAAGATTTTGTCCATCGCGTCCACGATCACCGGATCGGGCACATATTCCTCCGCCGGGACCGAGAAGGTCATGCGCAAGAAATTGGCGGTGTAACTCAAATCGTTGCGCGGATAGACGAAGGGCTGGCCCGCCGAATATTTATAGGCCATCGCCGCGATCGTCGGCATCTTGGCGATCAGGCGATGGCTCGCGATCTTGCGCTGCACCGGATCGTTGATGTCGGTCGAATCATGATAGAAGGCGGACAGAGCGCCGACGATGCCGCACATGATCGCCATCGGGTGCGCATCGCGCCGGAAACCGCGGAAGAAGGTCGTGAGCTGCTCATGCACCATGGTGTGGCGCGTGATCGTGGTGGTGAATTCATCGAGCTGTGCCTGCGTGGGCAGTTCGCCGTTCAATAGCAGATAGCTGACTTCCATGAAGCTGGACTGTTCGGCAAGCTGACCGATGGGATAGCCGCGATGCAGCAGCACGCCTTCGTCGCCGTCGATATAGGTCAGGCCGGATTCGCAACTCGCGGTGGACGTGAAGCCGGGGTCGTAGGTGAACATGCCGGTGTTGGCGTAGAGCTTGCGCACGTCGATGACCTGCGGGCCGACGGTGCCATCCAGAATGGCGTAATCCTTCGTCTCTCCGCCGATGGTCAAAGTGGCATTTTTATCGGACATTCATGTTCTCCTTAACTGTCAGCCGACCGATGCGTGCCCTACATCGGTCAACCGACCCAAGCTTTCCTCTTTTCCCAGAAGGAAAAGGACATCGAAAATTCCGGGCGAAACCGTTCGACCGGTCAGCGCCGCCCTCAAGGGCTGCGCTACCTTGCCGAGGCCCAGGCCCGCATCCTCCGCCACGCGGCGTATGACGTCTTCGATCGCTTCGACCGTCCATGACTGAACGGCGGAAAGAGCGTCGGCTGTGCTTGCCAGCAACGCGCGCGCGGAGTCGTCTAGCAGAGCGGATGCCTTTTCGTCAAAATCCAGCGGGCAATTTTTGAACAGGAATTCTGCGCCCTCCGCAATTTCGTTAAGCGTTTTCGCGCGGGGCTTGAGCGAAGGCATGGCTTGCGTCAACAGCGACTCCGCGTCAGCGGGCAAGGGCCTGCCCAGACGAGCCGCCACGCGGGGCGCGACCAGAGTCGCCAGCCGGGCGTCGTCGGCCTCGCGCAGATAATGGCCGTTCAGATTTTCCAGCTTCTTGATGTCGAAGCGCGACGGCGAGCGGCCCACGCCGGAAATATCGAACAGTTCGATGGCGCGCTCGATGGAGATGATCTCCTCGTCGCCATGACCCCAGCCCAGCCGCAGCAGATAGTTGAGCACCGCTTCGGGCAGCATCCCCATCTCATCGCGATAGGCGTCGACGCCCAGCGCCCCGTGCCGCTTGGAGAGCTTGGCTCCGTCGGACCCATGGATCAGCGGGATGTGGCCGTAGACAGGCTCTTCCCAGCCCATCGCCTTGATGATGCCCAACTGGCGGAAAGCGTTGTTCAGGTGATCGTCGCCGCGAATGACGTGCGTGACGCCCATGTCATGATCGTCCACGACGACGGCCAGCATATAGGTGGGAGTGCCGTCGGAACGGAGCAGGATCATGTCGTCCAGTTCCGCGTTCTGGACGACAACCCGGCCCTGCACCGCGTCTTCGATCACGGTTTCGCCCGTCCGCGGCGCTTTCAGGCGGATGACGTAGGGCGCGTCCTCGGGCGCTTCGGACGGATCGCGATCTCGCCAGCGGCCGTCATAGCGCATCGGCTGCTTGGCGGCCCGCTGCTGTTCACGCAGTTCCGCCAGCTCTTCCGGCGTCGCATAGCAGCGATAGGCATGGCCGTTCGCGAGCATCTGATTGGCGACTTCCGCGTGGCGGGCGGAGCGTTCGAACTGGAAGACCGCGGGCTCGTCCCCGCCAAGGCCCAGCCATTCCAGTCCGTCGAAAATCGCGGCCACCGCTTCTTCCGTCGATCGGGCGCGGTCCGTATCCTCGATGCGGAGCAGGAATTTGCCGCCATGATGCCGTGCGAACAGCCAGTTGAACAGCGCCGTGCGCGCGCCGCCGATGTGCAGGAATCCGGTGGGAGACGGCGCGAAACGGGTCACCACCTGCTTGTTCATTCCCGTTGCACTCACCGACATATTCCCCGACATTCACATTGCCTATTCATGAACGCGACGCCCCCTAGCATGGCTTTTGAGTCTCCACAAACTTCCGTTCGGGAGAAGGTGAAGGCATGGCGTCGGGCGCTTCCCGCCGCCGTGGAACAATGGCTGGAACAGGAAAGGGAGCAGGTTCCGCTCTGGGTTCCGGTGGGGCTGGGAATCGGGATCGCTGCCTGGTTTGCGCTCCCGCACCGCTGGGCATGGCTTGGCTTTTGTTGTGTCGCGCTCGCGCTTGCCTGCGGGGCCGCCTTGCTGCCGGTGGGAGGGCGATGGAGGAGAATCGCCGTTTCGGCGGGGATATTGGCTTGTCTGGGGTGCCTGCTCATCTGGGGCAAGGCGGTGCTGGTGGGGGAGCCGCCCTTGCAGCGCGCCACCTTCGCGACCGTCACGGGCGAGGTCCGGGCGATCAATCCCGTTCCCTCGAAAGACATGGTCCGGCTGCTGGTGCGGCCGACGGATGCGCCGGAACTGCCCTCCCTGCTGCGCGTGAACCTGCGCCAATCGGACATGTCCTCCGCCATCGGGCGCGGAGCGGTCGTGCGGTTCCGGGTCCGATTGATGCCGCCTGCGCCGCCCAGCCTGCCGGGCGGCTATGACTTTGCGGCCCGGGCCTATTTTCTGGGGATAGGGGCGACGGGACGTGCCTTGCCGCCCATAGCGATTATAAGGCCCGCGACCGCCGGACCCGATATGCGGAACCGCCTGTTCGCGCATATTCTCGACCGGCTGGAAGGATCGGCGGGCGGCATCGCCGCGGCGCTCGCCACCGGGGATCAGGGCGCCATCGCGGAGGAAGACGCGGAGGCCATGCGGCGCAGCGGCCTTGCGCATCTGCTTTCCATCAGCGGGTTGCATGTGACGGCCCTGATCGGCGCGGTCATATTCCTGCTCATGCGGGTGATGGCGCTCAGCCGCCGGGCGGCGCTGGACTGGCCTTTAATGCTGATCGCGGCTGGGGGCGGCGCGTTGGCCGGGATCGGCTATACCTTGCTGACCGGGGCGGAGGTTCCGACCGTGCGGTCCTGTATCGCGGCGCTGCTGGTGCTGGGCGGGTTGGCGCTGGGGCGGGACGCCATCACATTGCGGCTTGTGGCGGCAGGGGCGTTGATCGTCTTGTGTCTGTGGCCTGAAGCCTTGATCGGACCGAGTTTCCAGATGAGCTTCGGCGCGGTGGTCGCGCTCATCGCCTTGTCGGAACATCCGCGATTTCGCGCTTTCGCGGCGGCGCGCGACGAGGATCTCTGGCGAAAGACCGCGCGGGCCGTCGCCGCCCTGTTGCTGACGGGTTTTGCGGTTGAACTGGTGCTGGCGCCGATTGCTTTCTTTCATTTTCATAAAGCGGGAATGCTGGGCGCTTTCGCCAATATCATCGCGATCCCGCTGACGACTTTCGTGGTCATGCCGTTGGAGGCGCTGGCGCTATTGTTCGATCTGGCCGGGCTGGGCGCACCGGCGTGGTGGGCGGCCGGGAAGGCATTGGACCTGCTGCTGTTCATCGCGCATGGCGTCGGTTCCAGCCCGATGGCCGTGGCTTTAGGACCGGCTCTGCCGGGCTGGGTCTTCGCGGTGATGGTGATGGGCGGGCTGTGGTGCCTGCTTTGGCGGAGCGCGTGGCGATGGCTGGGGCTAATTCCGGTAGCGATTGGATTCGTCGTCATGCTCCTCAATCCCGCGCCGGATATATTGGTAACCGGAGATGGACGCCATGTCGCCCTGCGCACGGATCAGGGCATGGCCTTGTTGCGGGATCGAGCGGGCGATTATGTTCGCGACGCCATGGCCGAGAGCGCGGGATATGACGGCACGCTCCAGTCTCTGGCGGATATGCCGCAGGTGCGTTGTTCCACCGATCTTTGTTCGATCCAGTTGAAGCGGGGAGGCAGGCGTTGGCGACTGCTCGTCACCCGCAGCGACATGCTGGTCGAAAGGGCGGCTTTCATGCGCGATTGCCAATGGGCCGACATCGTGATCAGCGACCGCCGCTTGCCCCGATGGTGTCATCCCAGATGGTTGAAAGTGGACCGATCCCTGCTGGCGGTGACAGGGGGTCTCGCCATCAATCTGGACAAGATGGCGGTCCGGACCGTCTATAGTCCGAATGACGCTCATCCCTGGATGCCACGTCGGACAGGCTCCCGTCGGCCTGGCACCGCCAAATCCGATACGGGTCACTTGCCCTCTGCATCTTAATTATGGGGAGTATGCCGTTTTCAAACTTGATGTGGGGCGATTTGGGGTAGGGAACGGACACCCACCTTCGTTCGCCCTGAGCTTGTCGAAGGGCTTCACTTCTTCTTCAAACACAACGCCATGAAGAAAAGGGAAGGGCTTCGACAAGCTCAGCGCTAACGGAGATTGAATGTCTGAAAGTGGCCGCAAACAGCCATCGCAGGACTATGGATTCGCAAAATATATAATGGCCTTAATTATAGCGGCGCAGCAATCCGGCCAACTTGCCCTGAATGCGGACCTGATGGGGATCATAGAGCTGAGGCTCATAGGCGCTGTTGGCGGGGTCCAGTCTCACCCTTTTGCCGTCCCGCCGGAAATATTTGAGCGTGGCTTCGCTATCGTCGATCAGAGCAACCACGATCTGCCCTTCCCGCGCGACATCCGTTTTCTGGATCAGCGCGAAATCGCCGTCCAGAATACCGGCATCGACCATGGAGTCGCCCGCCACTTCCAGCGCATAATGATCGCCCGCGCCTAGCAGGGCCGCCGGAACGGACAGCATATTATGCCCCTCCAACGCCTCGATAGGGACACCCGCCGCGATGCGTCCATGCAGGGGGATTTCAAGAATGTCGTTGGCGGCGATGGGCAGGCTTGCGGGCGCTTGCGGCTTGGAAGCGGGGGCTTCCTTGGGCAGGCGGTGCATGGCTTCGGGCAGCTTCAATACTTCCAGCGCCCGCGCCCGGTTGGGAAGGCGCCGGATGAAGCCGCGTTCCTCCAGCGCGTTGATCAGGCGGTGGATGCCCGATTTGGATCGCAGGTCGAGTGCGTCCTTCATCTCCTCAAAAGAGGGGGATACGCCGCGCTCTTCAAGGCGGGTCTGGATGAAGCTCAGCAATTGCTGCTGTTTGGGCGTCAACATGCCTGCGATC
>JASGDV010000131.1:0-12079 GCA_049841255.1 Sphingobium sp. | reverse complement strand
GTCAGCCGTCTGTGTTTTGTCCGGCCTCATGGCAGACCCGTGTCGTATGTGTCCCGGGTCCAAGGCTGAATGAAAGCGGGTTCTAGCCCGTCGATCAGCGGCCGGAATAACAGCAATGTCGGAGAGTTATTCCCCTTCTGGCTGATCCACTCCAGTCAATGGAAGCCCTGCCCTGACATGCTTCTGCGAGACTCCTTTGCGCTGCGCGGCGCGGCGTCGTGCCCACCGCACCATGCGCGGGTCGAGTTCAGGCCTGTTCCACCGCGCGGCGCCGCTCAGCACCAGCAGATCCTCCGTGTAGGTGAGAAAGGTGAATACCTTATTCGTCACCTCGATCATCAACGCCTTCATCTCCTCGTCGGAAAGGCGCGAGAGACTTGTCCAAGGAATTTCTCCATAAGGCGATACTATCTTCACATCGCTGTAGTCCCCCGTCTTGCTGCTTGGGAAGATGCCTGCATGAAGATCTTCCAGACCCGTGTTGCGAACGCATTGTTCCACGAGTGCAAGAGTAAAGAATGCCTGCTCATCATCGGTCCAGATATTATCGGACATTGCAGCCTCCGAACAAGAGAAGTGGAGCAAGGATCGCTCTCTGCTCCACCTTTCGGTCCGGATGGTGGCTGTTACAAGCCTCGCTTGCAATATAATGGTGGCGGCAGCGGCCGCTCGGTAGATACAGCTAGACGTCTGTTTTCCCCGGCCCCTACTCGGAAGTCCTGTTGAGAGAAAAGCAGTCAGGCCTGTGCAATTGCACAATTCCCATCATAGACTTGCTCAAACCGTTCAAAAAAATATCTAATATCAACCATTTATAAAAATGGCACGGCGTTTGCGATGAAATCCCCGTCCAGCCCCTGCACCAGCGCGGGCACATTTACCAGATGGGGGAAGCTCATTGTCACGCTATAGAAATTTCACAAGAATCGCTCGCGTCATAGGAACAAGCGCCTTTGCTATTCTGGCTGCTGGACAGGTCGCCATCGGTCATGCCGAGGAGGTCTCTCCCGCTGCCGACGACGCTCCGGCGGACGCCTATTCCGCCGAAGCGGGCATCGTCGTCACCGCTCAGCGCCGCGAGGAGCGGTTGCAGGACGTGCCCGTCGCCGTCACCGCGCTCGACAGCAATCTGTTCAAGGTCGGCGGGCTGGGGCGTTCGGCCAATGAGGTGCTGAACCTTGTCCCCAACGCATCGGCGGGCACGCAGCAGCATGGTCGCCCGCGCTGGTGGATACGCGGCGTGGGCGCGGGGCAGCAGCAGCTCGATCTGGCCAGCCCGGTCGGCTTCTATCTGGACGATGTGTACATCAGCAACGCCAGCGCCACCGGCCTGCCGCTTTTCGATGTGGAGCGGGTGGAAGTGCTGCGCGGTCCGCAGGGCACGCTCTGGGGCAAGAATACCACCGGAGGCGCGGTCAACGTCATTTCCAAGCGGCCTTCGCTCAATGGCGTGGACGATAATTATGTGAAGCTGGAATATGGCAGCTTCGACAACAAGATCGCCGAAGGAGGGGTCGGCACCGCCCTTGTCGAGGACAGGCTGGCCGCCCGCATATCCTTCCGTTTCGACGATCGCGGCGGGCGCTTCGACAATCTCTACACCGGCGGCAAGTCCGGCGAGGTCAAGGACAATGTCATCCGCGCCCAGTTGCTCGCCAAGCCCAGCGATACGCTGCAAGCCCTGCTGAGCGTCCATTACCGCGATTACGACACCAACGGCACTTACTGGACCACGGCCAGCTACCTGGCCAGCGGTGTCGTCCGTAACGGCTATGCGCCGTCGACCGACATCAATGACATCAGCACCAATGCGCCCGAATGGAGCCGCAGCAAGCAGTTCGGCGGATCGCTGCATCTGGACTGGGATGTCGGCGACCTGACGCTGGCGTCGATCACCGGCTATGAACGGTTCAAGACGCGCAGCGCAGGAGACAGCGACTATACGCCGCTCGAAATCTCCCGCAGCTATGCGCTGGCCAGATCCAGCCAATGGACGCAGGAACTGCGGCTCTCTTCAGCCCAGAAGGATCGGCTGAGCTGGATCATCGGCCTTTTCTATTTCAACGAGAAGATTCGTTCCAACAGCTTTTCCGCGACCTTGCCGCAGGATTCGGTGCCGGCATTGTCCGGGGCTACGGCAACGGCGGCCTTCAGCGACACCATCTATCAGCACAAGGCGGAAAGCGGCGCCGTGTTTGGCAGCGCCACCTATGCGTTCACCGACAGCGTGAAGCTGACGCTGGGCGGACGCTGGACGCGGGAAACGAAGAAGGTGGACTTCGACCGACTGTCTTCGCCTTCGGCTGCGGCCACCGGATGGAGCAACTATGCCCAGTGGTGGAACAGCTATACCGGCACCTATGGCGGAGCGGGGACATTCAGCGGGTCGCTCAAGCGCACATGGGATGCGTTCACCTACGACATCACGCCGTCCTGGAACATCGACGGCAACAACCTGCTCTACGCGAAATTCTCGCATGGCGTGAAGTCGGGCGGTTTCAATACGGCGGCGACCTTGCCAGTGGCGCTGGTCGCGGTGCGGCCTGAGAAGCTCGATGCCTATGAGATCGGCTACAAGTCGAGCTGGCTCGACGGCCGCCTGACCTTCAACGCCACGGCCTTCCACTATGATTATAAGGACGTGCAGGTGAACGTGGTCGGTCCCAATCCGGGCGCGGTGGGCGGCGCGACCGTCTCCTATCTGCAAAACGCAGCGAAGGCGAAGGTCGACGGGGCGGAATTCGAATTGACGCTCGCTCCGGTGGAGGGGCTGAAATTCAACGCGGCGCTGGGTGTGCTCGATACGGAATATAAGAAGTTCCAGGTGCTGAATGGCGGTGCGAACCTAGCTGGAGCGCGGTTCGTGCGGTCGCCCAAGGTCACGCTGAACGCGGGCGCATCCTATGCCTTCGCGATCGGCGATCTGGGCAAGATCGAGCTGGCGGCGGATGCGCGATACCAGTCGCGGCAATATTATTATGTGACGCCGCAGGACAAGGTGAACCGCTATTATCTGACGCAGAAGCCCTATACGCTCACCAATATACGGGTCACTTATACGACGAAGGACGAGAAGCTCAGCGTGACCGGCTTCGTCAACAACCTGTTCGACGTGCGCTATCTGAACCACGCGCTCCCCGGCGCGAACCCGACTTTGGGCGTGACCGGCGATACGGTGGCGTGGGCCGATCCGCTGACGGCGGGCGGCGCGGTGGTGTTCCGCTTCTGAGGAAAGAGACAGGCCGGGACAGGTTCCCGGCCTGAACGGACGACATAAAAAGGGCGCCGGGAGTTGATCCCGACGCCCTTTGTCATGGGGTTTGAAGGACGATTATTCGGCGGCGGCCAGCAGCGCGTCCGATTGTCGTCCCAGCAGGGGCAGCACTTCTTCGCCCACGCGCCAGGCTTCCTCCAGATGCGGCGTTCCGGCGAGGATGAAGGCGTCCGCCCCCCGTGCGATCAGATCGTCGAGCCGGGCCGCGCATTGCTCATAGCTGCCCACGATCCCCAGCGCCGGGCCGCCCCGCAACAGGTTGAACCCGCCCCAGAGATTGGGCGCGACGATCAGTTCGTCATAGCGGCGCGCATCGGTGGGACGAAGCGCCGCCTGCCGCGATGCGCCGACCGAATCCGTCGCCTGCCCGCGCCAGCGCTGCCGTGTTTCCTCGCTGACATTTTCGAAGCCCAGGCGGATGTCTCGCCATGCCTCCTCTTCAGTGGCGCGGGCGACGAGATCGACGCGGACGGCGCATTTCTGCTCCCCGCCCAGGGCCGCCGTGCGTTCCTTCACGCGCGCGAACTTGTCGCCGAGCTGGTCGAAAGGCTCCAGCCAGGACAGATAATAATCGGCATGGCGCGCCGATGCCTGCAACGCCGCGTCGGAGGAGCCGGAGAACCAGATTTCCGGGAATTCCTCGCGCTGGAACTGGGGAGGCAGGCCGCCGCCCCGCAATTGATAGAAACGTCCGTCATAAGAGAAGTCGGAGGATTCCCAGACGCCCCGGAAGATGTCGAGGAACTCGCTGGTGCGGCCATAGCGGTCGTCATGGGCAAAGCTGTCGCCCCACCAGAGCTGGGCGGGACCGCCGCCGCCGGTGATGATGTTGAACAGCAACCGTCCGCCCGTCGCCCGCTGAAGGCTGGCGGCCATGCGCGCGGTGTGGACGGGATTGCCGAAACCGGGCTGGAACGCGATCATGAAGCGGAAACTGCGCGTCTCGCGCGCCAGCAGCGGCGCGATGACCCATGGATCGTCGGTATTGGGGAAGGAAGGGATGAGGCCGCCGAGAAAGCCGACACTCTCCGCCGCCTTCGCGATCTCGCCCAGATGGTCGATATAGGTGAAGCCGTCCGGCTCCCCCTCCGCCCCAAGGCCGGGCGCGATATTGCCGGGCTTGAGCGGCGACCAGTCGCCCCGCTCATAGCCGCTGGTGTGAAGGCTGTTGTGACATCCATGCGTGGGCAGGCGCCAGTAGAAGTCGATGGACATGGTGCTCTCCTTCAGGCCGCCTTGCGCGCCGGGCCGGTGCGGGCGCGCAGGCGGGGCAAAAGATGCTGGCCGACGCGATAGGCTTCCTCCAGCGCAGGCGCCGCTTCCAGCAGCAGTTCGGTGACGCCCGCCTCCGCATAGGCAGCCAGCCGGTCGGCCGCTTCATCATAAGCGGCGACCAAAGTGCCGGGCGGGAGCGAAAGATGCCGGGCATCCTGTTCGGCGCTGCCCTTGTCTTCCCGCACCAGCAGCGGCTGGATCAGGCCGGCCGCGACCTGACGCCCCTGTGCCGCAGCCAGCCGGTTCAGCGTCCCGATGCGTTCGGACAGCGCTTCGAACGGAGACGGAGTGAAAAGATGGACGTCGGCATGGCGGGCGGACAGGGCCAATGCCTCTTCATCCTCGCCTTGCAGGAAAATCCTGGGGGAGCGATACTGGTTGAGGGGCGCTTCGAAGCCGCCATCCAGAACCTCGAAATGCCTGCCCTGAAATGTGAAGGGGCGTTGCTGATGCACGCCCCGCGCGACCGTCAGAAATTCGTCCAGCCTTTGGCGTAATTCCTGATCCGGCACGAAGTCCGCTTCGGCTTCCCGGCTGGCTGTATCGGCATCGGGCGCGATCGCCCAGCCCAGACGGCCATGCGTGGCGCGCTGGAATGTGCTGGCCTGCTTGGCGGCATAGACCGCCGACCCCACGGAAGCAGGAAATTCGGGCACGACCTGAAGGCGCGGCGTTTCGCGGGCGATGATCGCCGCTATGATCCGGCTTTCGTCCGCTTCAGGGCGATGCCGCACGAACAGGCCGTCAAAGGCGGTCTGCGCGACAGCCTGCGCGACCTGCACATAATAATCGAAGCGATTGCGGCTGACGGCGCGCCGGTCGCGGATGAAGGCAGGCAATGCGCGCTCCGCACCCGGTTCGGAACGCTGCGGATCAGCAGCGGGATCGAGCCGCCAGTGGATGTTGATGGTCATGCCGCGCTCCTTTCTTCGGCGAAGGCGGGTGTCGCGATGGTGCCTGCGAACACGGTTTCCTGAATGGGGCGGCGACCATTGGGCGCTTCGCCCGCGTGAAATTCAGGGTCCAGCCCTTCAAGCTCGCCCTTGCGGCCCAGTGCGATGACAGCTTCGATGGCGAAATCGTCGGGGATGGCCAGCCGATCCCGCGCCGCCGCGCGGTCGAAACCGCCAATGCCATGCGTATGCCAGCCCAGCAGCAGCGCCTGATGCGCGAAGGCCGCCCATGCCGCGCCCGCGTCGAAGCTGTGGGAGACATTGTCCACCGTTTCCCCACGCCGATCCAGTTTGAGCGCGGACAGGACCAGCACGAGCGCCGAAGCCCGCGCCGCCCACAGACGGTTGCGTGGCGCAAGCAGGTCCAGATAGCTTTCCCAATGGGCGTCGCCCGGACGCGCGATCAGGAAACGCCACGGCTGCGCGTTCATGGCCGACGGCGCCCCGCGCGCCGCTTCGAACGCGCTTCGCAACACTGCGTCGGGCACCGGTTCGCCTGTAAAGCTGCGCGGCGACCAGCGATTGGTGAAGAGCGGATCGACGGGATGGTCGGCAATACGGCTCATCAGCGCGCCTCCCGGCTGGGGAGGTGGACCAGATTGTCCAGCCCCTCTTCCGCATCCGCGCCGGAGGTCAGCTCAGCGAGGATCTCGTCCTTCAGCCGGTGCAGCAGGGGCGAGCGGCGGTCGCGCGGGTGGGGCAGGTCGACCTCGACGATGCGGCGGATGCGGCCCGGATTGGGCGACATCACGATCACACGGTCGCCCAGATACAACGCCTCCTCCACATCATGCGTCACCATGACCATGGTGGACCGCTGCGTCATCCAGATGCGCTGCAATTCATTCTGCACATGGACGCGGGTGAGCGCGTCGAGCGCGCCCAGCGGCTCGTCCAACAGCAGCAGCCGGGGTTCCGTCACCAATGCGCGGGCGATGGCGGCCCGCTGGGCCATGCCGCCCGAAAGCTGATGGGGATAGGCTTTCTCGAACCCGGTGAGGTTCACCAGCGCGATATGATCGGCGACGATCCGGGCGCGCCGCGCCCTGGGCGTATCGGTGTTGAGCAACGCCAGCTCGATATTCTGCTCCAGCGTCATCCACGGGAACAGGCGGTGGTCCTGAAAGACGATGCCCCGGTCCAGACTTGTGGTGGCGATGCGCTCGCCATCCAGCCGCAATTCGCCGCTATAGTCGGTGTCGAGGCCGACGATGAGGCGCAGCAGCGTGGACTTGCCGCAACCCGATGCGCCGACGATGCTGACGAATTCGCCGGGCCGCACGTCCAGATTGATATTGTCGAGAATCCGGCGCGGCTGGCCGCCGATCTGGAAGCTCTTGTCGAGACCGCTGATGGACAGCGCGCCCCGGCTGGAGGCAGCCGCCGCCTCCCGTTCCTCGCGCGCTTGGGGATGAAGTGTCATGCCTCGTTTCCTTGTCATTGGACGGAAGGTTGCCAGCGCAGCAGGGACTGGCGCAGGCGGCGGAACAGTTGATTGATGAGGAAGCCGAGCGCGGCGGTGACGGCGATCACGACGAGCATGATATCGAGCCGCTGCTGCACCTGCGCCTGACTCATCGCGACGCCCAGACCCGATCCCGCGCCCGTCAGCAATTCCGTGCCGATGGTCGCGATCCAGGCAAAGGCCAGCGCCTGCGTGATGCCCGTCAGCACCAGCGGCATGGCGGCAGGCAACAGGATGAAGCGGATGCGCTGCGCCGTGTTGAAGCGCAGGATGCCGCCGACCTCCAGATAGCGGCGCTCCACCTGCGCGACGCCGGCATGACTGTTCAGCATGGACGGGAAGAAGGCCGACATGCTGATGACGATCAGTTCCGTTCCCTCGCCCACGCCGAACCACAAGCCCATCAGCGGCAGCCAGCCGATCATCGGCACCTGCCGCAATGCATGGAGCAAGGGGCCGAGCGTCCGGTCGACGGGCCGCCAGATACCCATCGCCACCCCTGCCGCGACGCCCAGCGGCGCGCCGATGGCAAGGCCGGTGAAGGCGCGCCGCAGGGTCGAGAGCGTATCGCGCAGCAGGCCGCCGCTTTCGATCAGTTCCGCCAGCGCCCTGCCGACCGCAGCGGGCGGCGCGAAGGCCGCGACATGCGCGCGCGTCTGCCAGTGCCACCAGAGGATGAGCAGGACCGGGACGACAAGGCCGATAGCGACCCTGACGGGAAAGCGGGCGAGCCAGCTGTTCATGCCGTCCTCCACCGGCTGGCGCGACTTTCCACCCATCGCGCTCCCCGGTCGAGCAGGAAGCCGATGAGGCCGCTTACCACAACGCCCGCCAGCACAACGTCGATCTGGAAGAGCTGGCGGCCCATTTCCATCATCTGGCCGATGCCGCTATCGGCGGCGAGAAGCTCGGCCGCCACCAGCACGACCCATGCGCGGGTCAGCGACATGCGCAAGCCCGTCAGGATCGCGGGTACGGTCGCGGGCAGCAGGATGCGGCGAATGAGCTGGAACACACGGAGGCGGTAGACTTTCGCGACCTCGAACCAGTTGCGCGGCACGCCGCGTATGCCGTCGAAGGTCGCGAGCGCCATGGGGAAGAAGGCCGCGATAGCCACGACCGCCACTTTGAACGGCTCGTCGATACCGAGGAACATGACCATCATCGGCACGAAGGCGATGACCGGAACCTGCCAGAGCGTCAGGAATGTGGGCGACAGGGCAGCTTCGGCCAGACGGGAAAGCGCGATCGTCGCGCCGAACGCCATGCCCGCCGCCGCGCCGATGGCGAAACCGATCAGCAGCCGTTGCAGGCTATCGCCCACATGCCGCTGCAATTCGCCCGACGCCGTCATGTCGAGCAACGCCTTCGCCACGCCGCTGGGTGGCACCAGCACTTGCGGCGGGAAAAGCCCGGTGAGGCAGGCGATCTGCCAGAGCGCGAGCAACGCCAGCAGCGCGGCGAAAGAACTGAGCGGGACGCTGCCCAGACGATAGGTGGAACCGGCCTGGGCACGGATCTGATAATCGAGCGCACGCGTGGCCATCAGCGTTGCTCCGGCCCGTTCGGCGCCCAGAAACCTTCCAGTTTCAGGTCCTTGAGCGCCTGCTTGACGAAGCGATCATCCAGCAGCGCGTCCGCATCCACCTTGTTGCGGATCAGGCCGCGCTGCAGCGTATAATCCGCGACCGAATGATAATGGGTCCGCAGGGCCGGGCTGAAGATCGGGGAGAAACGCTCGCGCCATGGAATGTCCGAATTGGCATAGTCCTTCGCCACGATCTCCTCTGGCATCGCCCCCCGTGCGGCGTCGCGGATGACCTCCGCCTTGTTGGCGTCGTCCGACGACCATGCCGCCGCCCGGACGAAGGCTTCGACGACAAGCTGCGTCAGGTCGGGGTGAGCATCGACGAAGTCCTTGCGGCCGAACAGTTCCGCGCGCATCCGCCAATCGGGCGGCGCCTGCCGGGTGGACCAGATGACCCGCCCGATGCCCTTCTGCTCCAGCAGCAGGCCGTCCGACATCAGGACCGCTGCGTCGACGCTTCCCGATTCCAGCGCGGCAGGCGTGGCCGCCGGGTTGATGTTGACGATGCGGAAATCGTCGAGCTTCAGGCCGCTGCTGTCGACCAGCTTGGAGAAGGGCAGTTCCCACGGCCTGCCGCGATGGAGCGCGATCCGCTTGCCTTTCAGGTCAGCGAGGCTTTTCGCCGCCAAGCCTTTGCGGACCACCAGATAGACGTCCTGCCCCTGCCCCACCGGCGCGACGATCTTCAGCGGGACGCCGCCCGCCACCGCGATGGCCGCCGGAAAGTCCCCATAGGAAGCGAAATCAATGCGCTTGCCGGAAAAGCCTTCGTTGATGAGCGGCCCGCCGACTGCGGTGGAAACGGGCGAGAACATCAGTTCGACGCCCTTCTTCGCCAGCTGCTCCTTCAGCCATCCCTGTTCGATGACCACGCCGTTCAGACCATTGAACACCTGCTTGCCCTGATAGGGATAGGCGATGGAGGCGATGGTCACCGTCTTCACCGCCTCTCCGCTCTTGCCGTCGCTCGATCCGCATCCCGCGAGCAGGCCGCTGGCGAACAGGGCCATGACAAGGGCCAGCCAGTTTTGAACGCGCGGGAAGAAGGATCGTATGTTCGGATATGCCACCAGAGAGGCTCCATGCTGCCGGATCATCCCTCCCCCTCATGCATGTCATGTGCCAAGCGCGGACACTGGCTGTCCTCTGCGGGGATCGGCGCGGTGGAGGGTCTGCTCTCTGCTGATTTTGGCGCAGGCCAAGGCGGTGGGCTGCGTAAAATGAAGCGGCTGATCCGCAATTGCCGTTTTTAAAAGCACGGCATTCGCGTCAAGGTGCCGGAACGATGAGGGATTGGCATGAGCCTTGCGGACGGCTCAATGTTGGAACCGATGTCTGGAGGTGGAGGGATGCCGAACAACAGCGAAAGCCGGAGACGTACCAGGCTGGGCAGCGTCTGGGTGACGCGCTGTCCGGTCCCGGCGGCGTCCGGCATCGCTTGCGCCAAAGGATGGATGGCGGAGGCTTTCGGGCGCGACGGAATCGCTGTCAAGCGCATCCTTGAGCAGGGGCTTAATCTGGTCGAAAGCGACCCGGAAAATCAGGCGCGCCATCTGTTTCGCGAGGGCGGCAACATCCAGGCGCTGGCCGCCCGCGCTCTGGGCGCGGCGACGCGGGTCATCGGCCTCACCTGGATCGACGAGCGGCAGGCGATCATGGTCCGGCCCGACACGCAGGTCCTGCATCCCGCCGATCTTAAGGGATTGCGCTTCGCCCTTCCGGGCTACGCCCGCTCCCGCGGCGAAAGCATCGCGCGCGGCATGGCGCTGCACGGCATCAAGAGCGCGCTGGCGCTCGGCGGGCTGACGCTGGACGATGTGCGGCTGACGGAAATCCCCGCCCCGCCCGTCGAGCGCGCCAGTGCGGAAGGGATGCGGCGTCTGTGGCTGGGTCTCGAATGGTTGGCGGCAGGCCGGGTCGACGCCGTCTATGTGAAGGGCGCGGCGGGGGCGGAGGCCGCCCAGCGTCTGGGGCTGGAGATCGGCATCGACCTTGACGCCTATCCCAGCCGCCTCGCCCGCGTGAACAATGGAACGCCCCGTCCCATCATCGTCCACCAGCATATGATCGACCATCATCCCGAACTGGTGGAACGCTTTCTGGAGCAAAGCCTGCGCGCGGCAGACTGGGCAGCCAATCATCCGTTGGAATTGAAGGCCATACTCGCCCGAGAGACGCTGGCAGGGGCTGCGGGTGTGGAGGCTGCCTATCGCAACAATTTCCACCGGGCCTTGCATCCCGATCTGTCGGACGACCGGATCGATATGCTGAAGATACAGGCGCATTTCCTGTGGCTGCATGGCTTTCTGGAGTCGCCGGTGGATATAGAAGCCTGGATATGCCCAGCACCGCTGAACGCCGTGATGGAACAGCGCGCGCGATCCGCGTCCCCGGTCCGGCCGCCGCTTTGAAAGCTCAACTAAGCGCATTGATTTAATTTCTACTAAAATAGAAGAGAATTAACTGCTATCCTCTAGGGCCGGATGGAGGAAGTATGACGAGCATCCCGAAAGATCACGGCAGCAAGTGTCCGGAAGTGGGTCTGGTGTCGGCCACCAATGGGGATGGCCGCCCCCTGCTTGCCTATGATTGCGACAAGCATCATGCCGTGGGACCGCGCGCCCGTGCGTTGATCTTCAACGATCCGCGCTCGCGCGCGCTGCTGCCATTGATCGAGCGCGTCGCGCCGAGCGACGCCAATGTCCTCATCATGGGCGAAACCGGCACCGGCAAGGAACTGGTCGCCCGCTATGTCCACAGCCTCAGCAATCGGACCGACGCACCCTTCGTCGCGGTCAATTGCGGCGCTTTTTCCGAATCCCTGATCGAGGGGGAATTGTTCGGATATGAAAAGGGCGCGTTCACCGGCGCGCATATGGCGCGGCCCGGCTGGTTCGAGGCGGCCAATGGCGGCACGCTGTTTCTGGACGAACTTGGCGACCTCTCGCTGCCCTTGCAAGTGAAGCTGCTGCGCGTGTTGCAGGAGCGGGAAGTGATTCGTCTCGGATCACGCAAGGCCGTGCCGCTCAATGTCCGGGTCATCGCCGCAACCAATGTCGAATTGCAGAAAGCAGTGAATGAAGGGCGCTTCCGATCCGACCTCTTCTATCGCCTGCAGGTGGTTTCCATCCCCCTCCTTCCCTTGCGGGATCGGCGGGCGGACATCCTGCCGCTCGCCCGTCACTTTCTGGAGATCTACGGGACGCGGTTGCAGGCCAACCGGCTGGAACTGAGCGCGGCGGCGGAAGAGGCACTGTTCCACCATGACTGGCCGGGCAATATCCGCGAGCTGGAAAACGCGATCCATCGCGCCACCCTGATCTGCGAGGACGGGCGCATCCAGCCCCTTGACCTCGGACTGGAAGGCGTGTCGGAAGCAGGAGGCCCCGCTTCGGGATCGGCTTCGCTGGAGGAGGCGGCGCGGCCGTTCGTCGGGCGGTTGCTGGCCGGGGAGCATCATCATCTTCTCGACCGGCTGGTCGCCTTCACGGTGATCGAGGCCTTTCGCCGGTGCAATGAAAACC
>JASGDV010000130.1:0-12879 GCA_049841255.1 Sphingobium sp. | reverse complement strand
GCTTCAACCGCCTCAAACACTTCCGTCGCTTCGCCACGCGTTACGAACGCCGCACAGTCCACTTCATCGGCTTCGTATGCCTCGCCGCCACCATGCTCTGGCTACGCTGAATGTCGATCCGTCCTAATCCGAAAGATTATCGCTGGGCGGGGTCCGTCATCGACTGGGCCTAGACGGCGAGGATTCGCAACCTGTCGATCTGACGGGGGGCAAGGGGCGCGCCAACGCCCCTCAACCGCAGGAGCAGAGCCTGCATCTCAGCGCTGATCAGGCGCAGTCGATCCCCGCCACCGGGCACCCCGGCGGTCGGGCTTTTGGGATGCAAAGATGAAGGAAATGGAAATGCTCTTGCCTGTCACGCCGATCCGGACGCTGGCGGGCTATATCGGCGGGAAGCGCGCGCTGGCACGGAAGATCGTGCCGATGATCGGTGCGATTCCCCACGAATGCTATGTGGAGCCGTGCGTCGGGATGGGCGGCATCTTTTTCCGCCGCGATCGTCGGCCGAAGGCGGAAGTGATGAACGACGTCTCGGCAGACGTGGCTAATCTGTTCCGACTGCTCCAGCGCCACTATACAGCAGCTGTTGGACGTGCTGAAATGACAGGTGAGCAGCCGGGCGGAGTTTGAGCGGCTGGTCCGCGTCGATCCGGACACGCTCACCGATCTCGAAAGGGCCGCGCGATTCCTCTATCTCCAGAGGCTATCCTTTGGCGGCAAGGTGATGGGCCGGACCTTTGGCACGGGGACGACAGGGCCAGCGCGGTTCGATCTGACCAAGCTGGTTCCGATGCTGGAAGACGTGCATGAGCGCCTTGCTGGCGTCGTGATCGAGCGGATGAGCTATGATCGCCTGATCCCGCGCTATGACCGGCCGCACACGCTTTTCTATATCGCCCCCCCTTATTGGGGATGCACGGACGACTATGGGAAGGAAGTCTTTTCAGAAGCGGATTTCGAGCGTTTGAGCGGCCTCTTAAAGGCTTTGAAGGGGCGCTTCATTCTGTCGATCAATGACGTGCCCGAAGTGCGGGAGTTGTTCTCTTGGGCCGCCATGGAGCCCGTCCGGCTGAATTATCGGATCAGCGGCGGGGTGACCGAGGCGCGAGAGCTGATTATATCGACCGCTGGGACCGAAGGAGATGCACGGTGACAATCGAACAGCAACTGCGCGGCAGGGTTGTCCGCGAGGTGGCATGGGAGGGCGACTATAGGGCCGTCCTCCTCTTCACCGATGACACCTTCTTGAGGGTAGGTGTCGAGGAATGGAACGATGATCGAAAGCGGACGTCGATCGAGGCTGCCGCAATCTTCACGCCTGACGCCCTCGATCAGCTAGCAGCCCGCTTCGGGAGGGCCTGAGCGTTAGCGTTGGTGCTACAAAAGGTCTTGTCTCTGACTACAAAAGCTCTTGGGCCGCTTCATTCGCGCAGGCGCACTATTACATCAGCCCGGTGTGGCAGATGCTCAACATGTTCACGGACCTGCCGTGCATCGAGGACGACGGATTCGACGTCGCCATGATCACTGAGGTGCTGCCGACCTGGCAGTCCGGGACGCTGGGCGCGATCATCCAGCCTGAAGGCATCCTCTTCGGCAATCCCGCCGCGGGGCTCGCCTGCATGGCGGACAGCGCGGCGGCAGCAGCGGGCAAGGTCATCGACCCCCTGCTTTGGTGCATGGGATCGTGGGGCGCGACCTATCCGGTTGCGGGCGATATTCACTTCGACGACAGCGTCGAGGCCTGGGCGGGCCTGGTGACCTGAAGCTGACAGAGGTCGATCCCACCGATCTTGCGGGGTGTTATTGCATCAACAATAGCTGCGGGACGAACCTCGCTTGGGGCAATATGGCCTCGGTGCTGAAAGACTTGGGGGCGGCGTCATCGGCGCGCTCACCACCGCCGACCCCCGTGTGGGCGTCGCGCAGGCAGTGATCGATGGACCCACGATCCGCTATACCGGGGCGCAGAGCACGGCCTGCTCGTCCAATCCCGCCCTGCCGCAAATCAGCTATCGGTCCAATCCGGCGGCGATCCAGGACGATGCGGCCAGCATGGCGGCCTCGAACAGCTTTTTTCAGGCGTTGAAGGCGTCGCCGGCCGGGGTCGGCAAGGCCGAGCAAATCCGCTCCTGCACCGTGACGCGCGAGGTTTCCTTGAACGCCGTCAAAGCGGAGGACGTCATCGCGCGCGTCTCGGGCGGCTATGCGACCTATGCCTATGGCCCGAACAGCTTCGGCTTCGTCATGGGATCGCCCTCGGACGACAGTCTGGAGGGTGGGAAATGCGGTATCTTCGACTTCCGTATAACGCTGCGGGTCAGCGATCCCGACAAGCTTCAGGATGTGCGTCTCGTCTCCTATTTTGCGGACGATTGGGCACAGGTCCGCATTGACGGGCAGCAGATCGCGTCGGGTCCGCAGCCGTGGACCGGCATGGGCTTGCCTCCCGGAAAATGTGAGAAGAAGGGACCGTTCCACGCCTATCCGAACTTCGACCTCAAGCCGCTGCTGACGAAGAGCGATCACGAGATCTGGCTCCGTGTCGCGGTTGGCGACGAAGGCGAAGCCAATGCGCTCATTCAGGCGACGGTCGACACGAGTTGCAGCCCGACCGAGCGGATCGTCGATTTGTGCGCTGGCTATGCGGGAGATGCGAACTGCCAGCTCCACGATGAGACGGTCGATGGCGTCGAAACGCTTCGCAATGGCGTCGCCACCGGGCTGACCCCGCTACCGCAGACGCGCCAGTTCGAAAGCGGCGCCTGCAAGCTCAACCTGACCCGCCCGTGGTTCGAGCGCCAGCGCCGCTATCGGTGCATCGCCGACACCGGATCGATGCCGGAGCCGGAAAGCTCTCGAACTCGGCAAGTTCCGCGTCGGTCTCCAGGATCACGGGATAGTAGCGACCGAGCGGCAGATTCGGTCCGGCCAAGTGTGGTGGCACGTCGATCACCACGCGGTTAAGGTGGGACGCGCATAGAGCCGCCGGCGGGCGGCAAGATCGTCGGTGAGGCGCATGGGACGGAACGAGACGCGCGGGCGCTTCCCGTCAATGCGGCGCGAAAGGGTTGAGGATACGCGCGCCGAACACCTCGAAATCCGGGACGTTGCGGGTGACGACGGTCAGGTCGTGGACTTGCGCGGTGGCCGCGATCATGGCGTCTTCGATCAGGTGATCCTGCTGGCGGTGCATGAGCCGCGCCCAGGCGCGGAATACCGGACCATCGGCGGCGAGCACGTTGTACGACGTCGCGACGAGGTCGAGCCACGCTTCGATCTCCGCGGCTTTGGCAGCGTCCTGTTCGCGGGTTATCTCGATCCCGGCCTGGATCTCGGCGAGCGTGACCGCGCTGAGGTGGAGGTCCTGGTCGGGGACGGCTTCGATCCAGGCCAGAACGGCACCGTGCGGGCGCGGACGCCGCAGCTCAGAGACGATGTTCGTGTCGAGCAGATACATATCGTCAGGCGAGTCCCGCTGGCGAACGGCGGCGCATCCGGCCGCGGGCGGCCAGCGGCAGATCGATCCGGGCCGTGTCGGCAAGCAGAAGCTCCTTCAGTGTCGGCTTCGCCGTCTCTTGCAGACGGCGCCACTCGCTTGCCGGAACGACCACCGCCGCGTCGTTGCCGCGCCGGGTGATAAGCTGCGGACCGTCGCGCAGGCAGGCGTCGATCAATTCGCTGAACCGCGCTTTTGCATCCTGGACTGGCCAGCTCTTCATGGGAATCTCCATTCAAAATGACTAGTCACTAAACTAGTCAGCGTGGGCTTGGACATCAAGATGGGAATGCGGGATCGGTCCGGCGCTCCTCGTGCCCTTCCGTCCAGGGCAACGATGGAGCCTACGGAATTGTGGCGATTGCCGCGCCGCCGATCAGACGTCCAGATAGCAGTCGTGGGTCAGGACAAGGACGTCGGCGAGATATTCGCTTTCGAGGAAGTCGCGGGGGCGCCCGCTTCCCGGCCAGGCCGGTCGGGGAAGGTGATCGCCGATCTGGAAGCGCCAGATGCGATACGCGTCGCCAGTCTCAAGCACGAAGTTGGTCCGTGAGGCTTCGAAACGAGTGATACGAGCGCGTTCGGTGGAGAAATCCGGGAGATCGTCGAATATCGGCTCGCCCGCATAATTGTGCTCCCACGGTGGAAACCGGTCCTTGAGGTCAGGATGAACGCCGAGGATGCGTTGATCGATGACCACGGTCGCACGGCTGACCTCGGGAAACCAGGTCGCCTCTTCGAGCGTGAGGGTCATCCAGCTCGCGGCGTTGCTCAAGGGCAGGATCATCCAGGACCCGTTGTTGAGTTGCCAACCGGCCAGACCGACACCCCCCTGTCCATAGCTGCCGAGATAATGCGAATAGTCGGTAATGCGGCGGCCGATCGGCCAGTCACGCGGTATCGGTCCGATAACCGTGTTGTTCCGGATACGGCGAAGGTGACCGTACGACCAGAGGCTTCCGGTTTCCGTGGATCGGATGCGTGGCTCTGCGGAAAGCGGGAGGTCGAGCAGGCATTTCGCCTTCACGATCGGGTCCTCGCCGCAGCGTGTGGTGACTGTGATGGAGAGATGCGGTTCATCCCCGGAAAGTCCGTCGAACTGGAGCGTTGCCAAATGCCGGGTATGAGGCACATGATCGGCGACGCGCACGGTGCCGTCGATGTGCCAGTCGAGTAGTCGCAGATCGTCCCAGATCCGGGCGAGAAGATTGGTTCGAGCAAAGTCGCGGTCGCTGTCGGGGGCGAGATCCTCCGCCCACGCATCCGGCAACCGCGCGGCGAAGACAACGAAAGTCGTGTCCATGGCAAGCTCCTGTCGTCAGTGGTGAAAAAATGTCCCATGCGGCGCTTGTCCGCGCAGCAGAGCGGGAGGCATCGTCCGGCAATCTGCGCAGCACGATGCGATTGGGTGGGACAGGATGGGCGTTCAGCGATGCGAAGGCTTGATCCAGTCGCTGGCCGTCGTCCACCCGAGGATCTCGCTCCCGCTGTCGGTTACGGCATCGCCGCCGAGATCCCGCCACGGCGAGAGCGGACGATAGGTCGGCATGTACCGCGCGGTGAGGAGTTCGAACCTCGCGCAGGAATAGCCGCTTACCCGAATGGCGAGCACCGGCACATTCTCTTTGGGGAGCACGCCGAACACGCCGAACACAGAGGCGAACCCGGCCGGGATCGGGTTGAGGGTCGCGTCCACCATCGTCCGCGCCAGAGGGAGGTCGAGGCCGCTGACATGGGCGTGCGCGCTATGGTCGTCGATATCGAAGCGATCCTCGCCTGTTGCGGAGCGGACCAGCGAGGCCGTGCAGCGCCAAGTGTCGCATTGGAGGTGCGGGCGCAGACTATGGACTGTAGCAGGCAAGTGGTCATCGCCGTACTGCCTGCGGAGTGTCGTGGCGTAGCCGGGCGTCAGCCGCCCGCTGAGCCGGAGCGCCCGGGTCGGGTTCATCTCCTGATCGGGAAACTCGACAAGCCACCATTCCGTGCGGTGGTGGAGGACGATGCCGTCACAATGGTGAACGGCCTGAAGAGGCTCGGAAGCGAGGCTCATGGCGGTCTCCTGATGGGAAAGGCCGCGACCGACAGTTATATCCCGCGCGGCAAGTATATCCCGCGCGGCAGGTTCAAAGCGGCATCCAACGCGCCGCTCACTCCCATCCCACCCACTCCCCTTCCGCGCCGTCCCATAAGCGAGCGCTGGTCCAAGCAGCCGAAGGAACGTAGGCCGTCGGCGTGGAGGAGACGCCAAGAGTGTTGCCACGCCAGCGTCCGAGGTGCTTTGAACAAGGGGATGACCAGCTCGATACGACCGGAAACGCGACAGGAAGCCCGTGCAAGGGGGCGGTCGCAGCGGCTATGGGCCTATGTCAGCCAGAACGCGAAGGAATCGGCGCGAGACGCCTATGAGAAAGTCCACGGCGAACCGGCCCCGCCGCTGTTCGAGCGATGGCAGTGGCTGACATGGCCTGCACCACGGCACCGGCAGGATGGAATTCGCTGGAAATGGCGCCACCATCGTTTGCGGCGACATATGCGGGCAGGCGGCGTCCTCATCGTCGTCGGGCCGACGCGGAGCGGGAAGACCTGCCTGATCGAGCGGTTGGGGCTGCGCAAGATCGAAAACCCGCTGTCGGTATGCCAAAGCGATCTGACCGTGGGCCACGAGGATGCTCCCCCGGAGCTGTTCGCGATCGATGAAACCATACGGCATCTGCGCGACGACGTGATGGTCGCCGATTCGAAACAGCGCGGTTTTGCGCTGGTATTCCAGAGTTCGGAGAGCTTCCGCGACTATGAGATCGCCGCATTCCTCGCTTGGCGGAATGTCCTGTTCGTCGAACTGCAAATGGATTGAGGAGCACTGGAGGGCACGGGTTTGCCTTTCCACTCGCAGTCTGCGGCACTTGTCGGCAAATTATCAGTGTCTTATTGTCATTGTGTTGATTCTGAAGCGGCCCAGGTACGGAAACCTTGTACAGGATGGGCGCCGGGCGTATTGCAAGTATCTCGAACTTCAGAGATCGGTAGTTATCTATTGTCACTCTTGGGACAAAGCAATCGAAGGGTTTCGGCTGGGATACTTAGAAAATGAATCTGCCTATTGTGTATCAGCCGAGTCTCGTTGCCGAGAACAGCACGATGCGCTTCATGCTTCTGGCCATGGACGTTTGGAGCAAGACAAAGCCGTTGAGTCTTGCGGTTATGCAAGAGTATCAGGATTTCTGCCGCCTTACACATTATGTTCTGCCGCGTCCGATCAACCGCTCGTTCGCCCCATCGGAATAGAAGTCCTCGATCGCAGAGCGGTCATCCTCTGCGCCAGACATCTTTGGTGCTGTCCGCGTGGATCGCTGAGAGGCCGCGAGCATCCAGCTCCGCCTGAACGCAGCAAACGAGGTCTCCGGTTTCGCCGACGGCAGGCCGTTCGTAGATATAGAGGTCAAACAGCGCCTTGCCGTTGGTGAGCGTATGGCGCTCACGGATGCGCGACCAGGGATGCGTCGTGTGCAGATCGGTGTCTTCCCAGGCGGGATCGTCGGTGATTGCATGGATGTTGAGGCTCGAGTCTCCAGTGGAGACGCTGAAGCGTTCGGCGATCTCTATGGCGAAGCGACGTGCGGAGCTGTTGCGTCGCGCAATCTGCTCGGCGGTCGTACGGAGCTGGCGGATATCATCGACCGTCAGCCGGACGGTTGTAGCCATGGCGAGGACTCCTTCGGTTTGATTATCGGGTCTGCCAAAAGGCGGTGTCGACTTGTATGGCGAGGCCATCGGCTTGGGAGTGCAACATGGTGGGACTTTTTACCGCGCCCACCCATCAAGCGGCCTTGGCCAGCGCATCGACACCGGCGTTGAAGCGTTCGAGCCAGCTTCCCATGGTGGGGCGGCGATGCGGTGGCAGCTTTGCCGCGACGTCGAGGAATGCGATCAGATCGGCGGGCGCCTCAGCGGCGATGCGGTCGACCTCGGCGGGATCGAGCAAGCGCTGGTCGCGGATGAATTTCGTCATTGAGCCGGGCCGCGCCTCGCGCCCGCGCAGACCTTTGGTCGTGGAGCGCCAGAGCCCTTCGCAATTTCGCAGACGCGGTGCAGCGCGTGCTTCCATGAGGACGATCAGGCGGAGATAGGCCGGGGGGAGGGAGCGGACCTCGTCGCACGTCATTCCGATACAGAAGAAACAGGAACTGGCGCATGGGACTGGCAACCCGGCAGCGATGATCCTGCGGGTACAGGCGTCCCGGTCGTATCCCCATTCCCGCAGCGGATAGCGATACTCATAGAGGGGATCGTCGCGCGTCTGTGCGTGGGCATAGCGCTGCGTATCGCGCTTCGATGCGCATAATGTCACGGGCGTTCTCGCGCTGCCCTTCCATCTGATGATGACCTATACCGGCCTTGTCGCTTTGCTGTTTACGTTGATGCCATGGGCGGTCGCTGCCAACTTTCGGAGCGAGGACGCCTTTTACAAGGCCGCGTTTCCTCAAGATGCGGTTGAGGCCAGCGGCAAGTCCGCTGCTGTTGCGCCCCTGCCAGTTCTCATTGCACAGGCGGAGAAGCTGTGGGACATGTCTTCGTCCTTTGTTGCGATTTCGCATCCCGGCGATGCCGCCGCCGTCGCCACGCTCTATCCTCTGCGTGACGCGCTTGGGAACAACCCGATGCCGCTGCGCCTGAACGCCGTAACGGGCGCGGTGCTGGACGGCGGATCGTCCGGACCGGGCGCGCACCGAAGGCGTGATGATCCAACTCCATGCAGGCTGGTTTGCAGGGCCGGTGCTGCGCTGGCTTTATTTCCTGTCCGGTGTCGGTGGCACGGTGATGATCGCCAGCGGTCTTGTCCTCTGGACGGTCAAGCGCCGCGCCAAGCTACCCGATCCGGCACGGCCGCATTTCGGATTCCGGCTGGTTGAGCGGCTGAACATCGGCGTGATCGCCGGGATCGCGGTCTATTTCCTCGCCAACCGGCTCTTGCCGCTGGATTTGGCGCAGCGCGCGGATTGGGAGATCAACAGCCTGTTCATCACATGGGGCGGCCTGTTCGTCTGGACGCTGGCCCGGCCAGCCAAGCGGGCGTGGATCGAGGCGCTGACGGCATGTGCCGTGCTCTATGCGCTGGTGCCGGTGGTCAATGCCCTGACCACGACGCGCGGCCTCGTGCCCAGCCTGATCGCCCGTGATTGGATCTTCGCCGGCTTCGACGGCGTGATGCTGGCGATGGCCGCCCTGTGCGCTCTGGCTGCATGGAAGGTTGCCACGCACAGGTCCAAGGCCAAACCGCTTCGGAGGACCCGCGAGCTGGCGATGGCATGATAGACGCCTCTATCTTCTTGCTTTCGCTCGCGGGCTTCGCCCTGCTGCTGTTCGCGATGCCGCGCCACCAGCAGGACTGGTTTCCGCCGCAAGTTCCCGCGGGTTTGGTCTCGCGCGCTGCGCCTGTCAGGCTGCGCGGCGCTGATGCTGGCCTTCCTCGTCTCCAGGACCGGCTTCGGCTGGGCCTACGGCACGGTCGTCTGGTTCGGCTGGCTGACCATCGGTGCGGCCCTCGTCGTCATCGCCAACATCAATCGGGATCGGATCATCGGAAAGGCGCGGCCATAACTCGCCGGAGTGATACTGCTCACATTCTCTGACCACCCGCAGCAGATCGTTCCAGTCGATCAGCCTGTCCTCGGGCAGCCACAAGTCGATAGCGAGAGGGGCAAGATCGAGGAGGTGCACTGCAGGATGGGATTGAGCGGCGGTCATTTTGACGCTATATGTCGTCAAGAATCGCGTCACTCGTTTCGGAAAGGCCGCGCTAATGGATCTTGCCCAATATGCCGACAATGGGATCTTCTCTCCGAGCAAGATCGCGCACGTCCTGAGGACGACCAGCGAGGAAGTGGCGCGCACCGCGGGTCTGGGCAAGGACGCCGTGCAGCGCAAGGACCGCGTGCGCTCGGACAAGACCCAGCGGCGATTGCGTGAAATGATCGAGATCGTCAACAAGGTCGAACCGCGTCTCAGGTCGGAACTGATGGCCTATGCTTGGTATCGTTCCGAACCGCTTCCCGGCTTCTCGGGCCAGACGGCGATGCAACTCGTTCGCGCCGGGCGGGCCGACGAAGTGCTCGATTATATCGATGCGGTCGACGCCGGCGTATACGCGTGAGCCGTGGTCATCGACTATCGGGGCAAGCTCTACAGGGCGCTCAATCCGGTCCATGCGCGCGAGCCGTTGTCGGGTGAGGGCGCGCGGCGCTACGGCGGGCGCTTCAATCCTAAGGGTGTTTCGGCCCTCTATCTGTCGCTGTCGGCGGTGACGGCGCTGCGGGAAGCCAATCAGGTTGGCAATTTCCAGCCGACGACGCTGGTCTGCTATGAAGCCGAGATCGAGCATCTGTTCGATACGCGAGACGAAGCCGCGCTCGCGGCGCACGGCATGGACCCGGCGGGCCTCGCCAACCCAGGCTGGCGCGACCAGATGAAGTCCAGGAACGAGTCCGATACCCAGGCTTTTGCCCGGCGCCTGATCGCATCTAACTATTCGGGGATTCTCGTTCGCAGCTTCGCGCCCGGCGCCCAGGCCAGTGATCTCAACATCGTGCTATGGAACTGGGCTGACGGCCCGCCGTCGAGGCTGACGCCCATCGATGATGAGGGCCAGCTGTCGACCTATAGGGCATAGCGCTGAACCGAGGACGCGGAAACCCGCTCTTAGTCCGGGTCTCCATCATCGAAACGCTACCGACGAGAGGGCACAACTGCCCACGTTAGAGCGATTGGCTCAGGCAGCCTCCTGCAATTGGTCGTTCCAGTCGTTCAACCCGTCCTCGGGCAGCCACACATCGATCGTGCGGCCGGGCCGCGCATCGGCTTCGTGCGCGCGCTGCGTGCCGTAATGTCCGGCATCGTCATTGTCCGGCAGGAGTATCAGGCGCTTGACGCACTCAGGAATGGCCACATGCGGAAAGCGTTCATTCCCAAGTACCGCCCACACGGGAATGCCGAACAGCAGGTGGGCCGACCATGCGGTCACCCAGCCTTCGGCCAGACCCAGCGTATCGTCCGGCACACCGAAGCGGACCGCACCGTCATGCGGTCGGCCGAGCATTCGTTTTGCAGGATCGAGATCGGCGGCGGCAAGGCTCGTTGCGGGATCGAGGAAGAGCCGTTCGAGCGCGATGATCCGGTCGCCGCTGCGGATCGCCGCAAGCAGTGCGGGCCGGAACCGCACCCGGTCGCTGGCGCCGAGCGGCGTGCGGGGATGATAGCGCAAAGTCGCGGCTGTGCCGAACAAGCTTCGGCTGCGCACATAGGTTTCCGCAGGCGTGCCCCGCATCGGTATGGCCTCGTCCCAGAGCTCGCGCACGCGCATCCCGCATACGCTGCGCAACCGCGCCAACGTCGTGGTCGACGCGCGCAAGGATGGGCAGGAAGTGGCGCTGCTCGCCGCGATGTTCGGCACGATGATGGTCCTACCGCTGCTCCACCTTGCGACGGGCCTGTTCCGGTTTGCCGACTATCCTCTGCCCGACTGGGCGACGTGGATCGGTGCGCTGGCGCAGATCCCGTTCTTCTGGCTGTTCTGGCGCAGCCATGCTGACCTCGGCCGCAACTGGTCGCCCGGGCTCGAAGTGCGCGAGGATCATGGGTATCTACGCGCGCATCCGCCACCCGATGTATGCCGCGATCTGGATTTCGACGCTCGCGCAGCCGCTGCTCATCCACAACTGGATCGCGGGCGCGCTGGTCGTTCCAGCGTTCACCGCCATGTGGTTCCTGCGCACGCCGCGCGAGGAGGTCATGATGCGCGAGCGGTTCGGCGCGCAATGAGACGAATACACCAGACGGACTGGCCGTCTCCTCCCCGTCCGCGCCACCTGAGTCTCACCGGACCCCCGCAATTCCGATGGCGGCGCGGCCCAGCGTCGCCTAGGGATCGATTACCTTCAACAGCAATGGAAAGTCAGACAAACCATGAATTATTCCGATCTCGTGGATAGCGTTGCGGCCAGCAATGAACTTTCGAAGGCAGCGGTAAAGAAGATCGTCGATTCGGTCTTTACCGCCATTGGCGATGCCGCCGCCAAGGGTGACGAAGTGGCGATCAACAACTTCGGCAAGTTTAAGGTGAAGGCGAGCCCGGCTCACGAAGGCCGCAACCCCGCGACCAAGGAAACCATCCAGATCAAGGCCTCGAAGAAGCTGGCGTTCGTTCTGGGCAAGGCGATCAAGGATCGGTTGAACGGCTGAATGGGTTGGGGACGTCACCTGGTGAAGAAACGCCGTCCCCAATCGCCATGTCTGTATGAAGCGCGCCATCGATCTTGAAGAGCTGTGCCACGCCAAGGGCCTGCAGGTTACAGACCAGCGCCGCATCATTGCGCGCGTGCTTTCGGACTCCGAGGATCATCCCAGCGTCGAGCAGGTCCACCAGCGGGCGGCGGCGATCGATCCCGCCATTTCCATCGCCACGGTCTATCGGAGCGTCCGCCTGTTCGAGGAAGCCGGGTTCTCGACCGGCACGAGTTCGGTGACGGGCGCTCGCGCTACGAGCCCGCAACCGACGCCCATCAAGATCATCTGATCGACGTCGAGACGGGCGATGTCATGGAATTCGTCGACCCCGAACTGGAACAGCTTCAGCGGCGGATCGCCGAGCGCCTGGGCTTCTGTCTGGTCGACCATCGCCTCGAACTTTACGCGGTCAAGATGAGGTAGCATCCCCGAGGTCGCACCAGCGTCTTCATTCTCCGCTATTGGCCGTTGCGCCGGTGGTTCGCGTACCCCCGTTCGCCCTGAGCTTGTCGAAGGGCTGCTCCTCTTCCTTAAGCGCGGTGCCTTGGGAAGAGCAGGGCTTCGACAAGCTCAGCCCGAACGAATGTGGGAGTGTCTGCCTTTGGCCGGAAAGCGCCGATCCGGGTCAAGCCGTCAGCACATCCTCTTCTTCTTCCAGCCGCCCTTCGTGCAGCCGCACGACCCGGTCCATCTTTGCCGCCAGTCGTTCGTTATGCGTGGCGACCAACGCAGCCGAGCCTTCCTCCCGCACCAGCCGCAGGAACTCGGCCAGCACCACGTCCGCCGTGCGCTCGTCCAGATTGCCGGTGGGCTCGTCCGCCAGCACCAGCGCGGGCCGGTTCGCCAAAGCCCGCGCCACCGCCACGCGCTGCTGCTCGCCGCCCGATAGCTGGCTCGGTCTGTGATCCAGCCGGTGGCCCAGCCCCAGCGACGTCAGCAGCGATTCGGCGCGCGCGCGCGCCGCGCCCATCTCCACGTCGCGGATCGCTTGCGGCAGGATCACATTCTCCACCGCGTTGAAATCCGGCAGCAGATGATGGAACTGATAGACGAAGCCCAGCGCATCGCGCCGCAACCGCGTCCGCCCGTCATTGTCGAGC
>JASGDV010000129.1:0-6573 GCA_049841255.1 Sphingobium sp. | reverse complement strand
TCGTCCATTGCGCCTCGCTCAACTCATATCGCTTCACGCCCATCCATAGCCTCCGCTCAATCGCGGAACCCTATGAATCAGCACTTACGCCCTTTGGGAATCCTGAATGTCGATCGGCCCTAGGGCGCCATCTGGAGCGCTGCCGTCCGTTGGGCGGAAGCTTAGGCGCGGCCACCAGTTGTTTGGCACGTGAGGCGCTTACCCACGATACCCGAAAGAGCCGCAACCGTGCGGTCGGAGTCGTTGCAGCCCAGAGCGGCACGGTTGTTATAGCGGAACTCATATTCCGCCAGATAGCGGTGCAAGTGCTGCTCACCGCAATGCTGGCAGACGCCCTTCATACCGCGCTTGAAGATGCTGAAATAGCCTTCCACGGTGTTGCTGTGGATCGTGCGATCGTCGGGATCGACATAGATGCCGCGACCGTGAGCGGTAGTGCCGTGGGCCGCGAAGAACTTTCCAGCATCGCGATAGCCGCTGTGTTCGTCGGTCATTACGCGGGCCTCGCGGGCGACGTTCGCCTTGACGATCGGCATAAGCGCGCGATTTTCCGATGGTCGAATTGGAGATGACGGAAACCGACAATGCGCGCATCGTCCAGCTGGTGTCGCGTGGCGAAGCGGACATCGGCGTTTTCGCCATGGCGCATGAGTTGGACCTGAGCGGCGTGGATGTGACGTCCTACCGCCGCGACCGGCTGGTCGTCGTGGTGCCGCGCAACCATCCGCTGAGCGTCGAGAGGAAAGTGCGGTTCAGGGACATCCGCATGGAAGAGGTCGTCGCCCTGGATGCCCTCAAGGGCGCGTTCAGCGCAGCCGCGAAACGATTGGGCCATGATTTCACGCCGCATCTGAGCGTCAGAAGCGCGGGCGTGGCGCTCAGCCTGGTGCAGGCGGAGCTGGGCGTGACCATCCTGCCGGAATGTCAGGTCAGCCGGGACATGATCGATACCCTGGCCACCATCGAACTGGTCGAACCCTGGGCGGTACGCTCCGTCCACATCGCCACCGGCAAGGGACGACCGCTCAGTCCGGCGGCCGACGCGCTGATGCGGCAATTGCTCCAGCGACCGCAAGACGAATAGACCGTCCCGGTCGATGGCGGCGGCATTGCGAAATTCCCGGATGAGGAATGTAATATAATAACATTACAAGTTCGTAATTTGTGCGGATGCGGGCACATCTGTAATTCCGCCAACATGCGATTGCCGCCAAGCCCGAAAGCCCTGTCTTGAAAGAGCCGGATCTTTTTTCTCCTCGGAGAAAAGAGGCAGGACGGATTGCGATATTCCTTGTCCTGCTCCTGCTCATTTCGAACATATTGGCGATCCGGGTTCATCGCGACATCGGCCATGGCGGCGATGCGCTCTTCCCAAAAACATCGACAGGCCTGCAACGATCGTCGGTCGCGGAAGCTGAAAGCCATTGTCCGCTTTGCGATCCGGCCACGCCCATGGAGCCCGTCCTGCCGAAATCCGTCGGGACCGTCGAAGATCGCGCCCCCGGGCCGATAGGGCGGGAAAGCCTTTCCGGGGGACGGATCGCGATCCTTCTGGCCAATCTTGGCTGGCATAGCCGCGCGCCGCCCGTCGCTGGTCCTCGTCCGGCCTGACTCGACAGTCCGGGCGACCGTCATGCCCATCGCCAGACAGAAATAGCCAGTTTCCGGGAGTTTCCATGCGTATCATGCTTTTTACGGGTGCGGCCGTCGCCGCGCTCGCCACCGCTCCGTCCTTTGCCGAGGACGCGCCCATATCCACCCCCGGCGCGAACATCATCGTCACCGCTTCGCCGATCGCGCATGAGCAGGACGACACGCCTTCCATCGTCGCGAAAGTCGGAGCGGACGAAATCCGCAGGCAGGGCGGCGCGACCATTTCCGATGCCCTGTCCCGCGTTCCGGGCATCGCCGCCAGCGGCTTCGCGACCGGCGCCAGCAGGCCCGTGATCCGCGGCCTCGATGCCAATCGGGTCCGCATCCTGGAAGACGGGACGAGCGTATCCGACGTCTCCGACATCGGGCCGGATCACGGCATCCCGATAGACCCGCTTGCGGCGCAGAGCATCGAGGTGGTGCGTGGCGCGGGCACGCTCCGTTATGGCAGTCAGGCCATTGGCGGCGTCGTCAACGTCATCAACAACCGCGTCCCGCTGGCTTTGTCCCAGCATCCCGTTTCGGGCGAGGTGGAAGGAAGCTATGGCAGCGTGTCCGACCTTTGGCAGGGCGCGGCGATGCTCGACGCTTCCACCGGGCAGTTTGCCTTGCATGCCGATGGTTTCATCCGGCATGCCGACGATTATGACACGCCGCTCGGCAAGCAGGAAAATTCCTTCTTCCGCGGCCATGGCGGCTCGCTTGGCGGGTCTTATTTCTTCGGCGCGGACAATGCGAGCCATGTGGGCGTGGCCGTTTCGCAATATGACGCCAAATACGGCATCCCCAGCGACACCAGCTATATCGACATGCGCCAGACGAAGGTGATGACCAAATCGTCCTTCGCGCTGGGCGGCGGCCTGCTCAAGTCGCTCAACCTGGACGGCAGCTATGCCGATTACAAGCATGATGAGAAGGACCCGGACGGAACGGTGCTGACCACGTTCAAGAACAAGGAATATAATGGCAGGGCCGAATTGCTGTTCAACCGGATCGGCTTCATCGACAATTCGGCGCTGGGCTTCGAATATCAGCATCGCGACTATTCGGCGCTGGGTGACGACAGCAGCTATCTCTTCCCGTCCACCATGGAGAGCTTCGCCGGCTATGTGTTCGCCGATACCGGCTTGACCGATCGGCTGCATCTGGAAACCAGCGGACGCGCGGAGCATGTGAAGATCAGCGGCACACCCGCTTCCGATCTGTTCACCCGGCGGGAATTCACGCCGCTCAGCGGAGCCATCGGCGCGCTCTACACGGTCAGCCCGGCGATCAAGCTGGGCGTCACCTTCTCCAGCACCGGGCGCGCGCCCGCCATGGCGGAACTGTTCGCGCGCGGCGGGCATGACGGGCCGGAGACGTTCGAAACCGGCGATCCCACGCTCAGGATAGAGCGGGCCAATTCGCTGGAGGGAACCCTGCGCGTGCGGAGCGGCGGCTTCCGCTTCGACGGCAGCGTCTATAGCAGTTGGTTCCGCAACTATATCTATGGCGATCTGACGGGCCGGGTCTGCGACGATGACGGTGTCTGCGCGGTGGATGGCGACGGCGATCTGCGCGAACTCAACTACCGTCAGCAGAACGCCCATTTCCGCGGTCTGGAGGCGGAGGCCAGCTATGACCTCGTCAAGACCGATCATGGTGTCTTCCGCTTCAATATGCTGGGCGACTATACCCGCGCGACGCTGGACGACGGCAATAATGTGCCGCGTATTCCGCCCTATCGCATCGGTGGCGGGCTGAACTGGTCGGGCGACCGGCTCGATGCCGGTTTCAACCTGATCTATGCGGGGCGGCAGAACAAGGCCGGTCTTTTCGATACGGCGACCCCCAGCTATGTCTCGCTGGACGGACAGATAGCGATCCGGCCTTTCCCCAGCCGACCGGGCATCGAACTGGCGATCGTCGGACAGAATCTGACCGACGATGTGCAGCGGCTGGCGACGGCGCTCAACAAGGACGATGTGGTCATGCCGGGACGGCGGATCATGGCGACGCTGAAGGTGGCGGCCTTTTGACGTCGAAGCGTCTTCCGGTCCGCGCATGTCCGCCCGGACCGGAAGGCTGCTTCAGGCGGTCATCCGATGCCGCGCGCGCCAATTGCCGATATGGGCGATGGCCAGCAGGATGCTGCCGCAGACGGTGATCGCGGTTTCGGCGATGTCATTGCCGGAAAACAGGATGCCGATGGCCATGAAGACCAGGCCGAGGCAACCGGCGATCAAGGGCCAGAGCAGGCGTGTGCGTTTCGTGCCCATGGCGAGCGCCCAGCCGCTGGTCGGGACAGCGAAGCTCAGTATGAGAGCATGGAAGCTCTCGCCGGGGTCGATCCGGTCGGCAATCGCGGGCAGGGCGGCAAGCAGGATCGGCAGGACCAAACAGTGCACCAGGCAAGCCATGGAAGCGGTGACGGCAAAGCGGTCCAGCCAGTCGTGCGTTTTCTGGGACGGCGTCCTGTCGTTCATCGCTGTAGGCTTTCCAGAGTGGGGAAAGGTATGAAATGGTATATCGTATCATTTTTACAAGAGGGAATGGCAAGGATCAAAAAGCGCATGGCTGGTCGGCCTGCTCCCAAGAAGCAGGTCGACCAGCCCCATGTCAGGATTCGATAATTATTTAGGGAAATTCACATGCGCTTCGACGCGGGCATCGGCCTTTTTGACAAGCCATTTGCCGTTGACGCGCTCATAATCGTCGATCAGCCTTTCGAACCCAAGTCCAGACTGGTCGCCAATATTGCCGTAGCCGTTGATGAACCAGAGCGCTCTGGCCCGATTGGCCGTAACGAATTCGAACTGGGGCATGGTGCAGATGTGAATGGAATGCCCCTTGAGAATGCTCTGGGCGAAAGCGACGAAATTATCGGCGCCCTTGAGTTCGACCGGAGGGCGCACGTCGGGACCGCCGGGGCCCTTGGTTTCGGCAAAATACAGCTCGAAATCATCGGTCATGGTAGACCGGAGAGCTTTCCAGTCATGCGCATCCAAAGCCCGGCAAAAGGTCAGGCGCGCATTCTTCATTTCCTCCATCGCGAGCAGACGATCAAGGCCCGTCAACTCCGGTTCATTGGGCTTGGCGGCCGCCTGGGGGGCCTTTGTATCGGCGGCAACAGCCGACCCTGAAACCAGCGCCAACGCCAACACACAGGCTCCGCTCCAGATTTTCAATCCTCGCATCTATATTCTCCACTCTTTCGGATTCATGTGCAGTTGGCGGCAATGCCGCCAAGGGGCGTTCCTTCCGATATGCCGCAAGCCCCCTCCTTTTCCCTTCTTCTGACGCGAGTTAGCACCCGGCCTGATTATGTGCTGCCCCCATCGGTGGGGGCACTCGCCGGTTGATGCGTGGAACGGAAATCAGCATCATCATTTTGCGCTTTCCGGATGACACGGTGTCCGCCATCACCGCTACTCGATTCCCGTTCCCTGTGGCGCGTCGGGAATCGTCCTGGCGCAGCGGTTACGGGCCTTTTGGAAAAGAGGGTAAAGAATGAATATTCCAAGCAGGCCGAGGCGTCGCATTGACGCGATCCGGATGGCGCCGCGATGAACGGTGCGGTGTCCGACCGCGCGGCGGAAATCGCCGCGAAGGTCGAAGACTTCGTTCGCCATGTCGTCATTCCCTATGAGCAGGATGAACGCCGCGACCATCATGGCGCGCCGACCGACGAACTGGTGATGGAGATGCGGGAGAAGGCGCGCGCCGCAGGCGTGCTGACCCCGCACATCCTGCCGGACGGATCGCACCTGACGCAGCGGGAAACCGCCCTGGTGCTCATCAAAACGGGCCTTTCGCCGCTGGGACCGCTCGCGTGCAACACCATGGCCCCGGATGAGGGCAATATGTATCTGCTCGGCCATGTCGGCAGCCCGGAACTCAAGGCTCGGTTCCTCAAGCCCATGGTGGAAGGGCGCAAGCGATCCGCCTTCTTCATGACCGAACCGGCGGAACTGGGCGGCGCGGGGTCGGACCCATCGATGATGATCACCACCTGCCGCCGGGACGGCGATCATTGGATCGTCAATGGGAAAAAGGCTTTCATCACCGGGGCACAAGGCGCGGGCGTGGGCATCGTCATGGCGAAGTCGGAGGAGGAGGAGGACAGCAAAGGCGGGGCATGCCTGTTCCTCGTCGATCTGCCCGATCCGGCGATCTGCATCGACCATGTCCCCAACACCATCGACACATCGATGCCCGGTGGTCATGCCACCATCACCATCGATAATCTGCGCGTGCCCGCCGATCAGATGCTGGGGCAGGCCGGGGAAGGGTTTCAATATGCCCAGGTCCGCCTTTCGCCCGCCCGCCTGTCGCATTGCATGCGCTGGCTTGGCTGTTGCCTGCGGGCGCAGGAGATCGCAAGCGACTATGCCAACCGCCGCACCGCTTTCGGTAAGCCGCTGATCGATCATGAAGGGGTCGGCTTCATGCTGGCGGACAATATGATCGAGCTGAAACAGGCCGAATTGATGATCGACTGGTGCGCGGGCGTGCTGGATGGCGGGTCGCTTGGCACGGTCGAAAGCTCCATGACCAAGGCGGCGGTGTCGGAGGCGCTGATGCGCATCGCGGACCGCTGCGTGCAGGTGATGGGCGGGACCGGTGTCACCGACAGGACGGTGGTCGAACAGATCTTCCGTGAGATCCGCGCCTTCCGTATCTATGACGGACCGACCGAAGTTCACAAATGGTCGCTCGCCAAGAAGATCAAGCGGGACTGGAAGGCGCGCCAATGACCGGCGCGACCGCACAGAATATCGGCACCACGCCGGTGCGCGAAGGCTATGGATTCGATCCTGACGCGCTGACGGAATGGATGAAGGCCCATGTTCCGGATTTCGCTGGACCACTCGGCATCGAACAGTTCAAGGGCGGGCAGTCCAATCCCACCTACAAGCTGGTGACGCCGCATCGTTCCTA